>CACNTN010000001.1 GCA_902623395.1 uncultured Pelagibacteraceae bacterium
TTTATGAATCAAATACTAAGAAAATATCCTAATATTTTTTTCTCTCTATATTTTTCTATTGATGGACATGAAGAAGTACATGACCAAATTAGAGGAGAAAATTCATATAAAAGAGTAAAAGAAACTTACTTTAAATTAAAAAAACTCCAGAAATACTATAAAAATTTTAATTTAAACATAGTTACAGTTATAAATGATAAAAATTATAAAAATTCAGAAAATTTTATAGAAAATATTAATAATGAATTTAAACCTAATACAATAGGCATAAATTTATTTAGATACCACTCTCTTAAACACCCTAAACTTCCTGACCATTTGATCGACTCTTATATAAAAGCTACTGATAAATATTTTAACTTGTTAGATGAGAAAAAAGTTCCTGGGCTAAAGAGTATATTTAGCAAAGTACTTTTGCTTAAAGACAAAATACAAAAATTAATAATTACGAAAGTAGCTAAATATGATGAGTTTGTTACTCCATGCACAGCTGGTAATTTAAGTTATGTAATAATGGAGGACGGTAAAATAAAACCATGTGAAATTCTTGATGATGGTATTGGAAATGTAATTAATGATAATAATATTTCAGCCATTTTTACATCAAACAAAGCTAAAAAATTAAGAAAAGAAATTACTGATAGTAAGTGTAAATGCACCTATGAATGTGCAATGTCCACAAATGCGTTATTTTCTTGGCCTATGACAAAAAAGTATTTTGGTCTAATTTTAGGTAAAAACAAAATATAAGATTATCATTCTTAATATAACTAACCATTATTATAATTGATTATTTTTCTAGGAAGCTTTTTAGCTGTTTAGATCTACTTGGGTGTTTTAATTTCCTTAGAGCTTTTGCTTCAATTTGTCTAATACGTTCCCTAGTAACAGAAAATTGTAACCCAACTTCTTCTAATGTGTGATCAGTATTCATCCCTATTCCAAAACGCATTCTTAAAACTCTTTCCTCTCTAGGAGTTAAAGATGCCAAAATTTTCGTAGTTGACTCACTTAAATTAGATTGAATAGCTGTATCAAGCGGTTGTAATGCATTTTTGTCTTCTATAAAATCTCCCAGACTACTGTCTTCCTCGTCACCCACAGGTGTTTCAAGAGAAACTGGTTCTTTTGCAATTTTGAGAACTTTTCTTACTTTTTCTAAAGGCATAGCTAATTTTTTTGCAAGCTCCTCAGGTGTTGGTTCTCTACCAAACTCACTCATAATTTGACGTTGTGTTCTCACAATTTTATTGATTGTTTCAATCATATGAACTGGTATTCTTATTGTTCTTGCTTGATCTGCAATAGATCTTGTTATTGCCTGTCTGATCCACCAGGTTGCGTAAGTTGAAAATTTGTAGCCTCTCCTATATTCAAATTTATCTACAGCCTTCATCAGGCCAATGTTTCCTTCCTGAATTAAATCTAAGAATTGAAGACCTCTATTAGTATATTTTTTTGCTATTGATATTACTAATCTTAAATTAGCTTCTACCATTTCTTTTTTTGCTATTCTTGACTCTCTCTCACCTTTTTGAATTCTACTTACTAATTTTTTAAATTCTCCAACAGATAAACCAATTTTTTTACTAAATTCAATTAATCTATCTTTTATTTCCGTAAAATCCTTTTTAAATTTTTTAAAAAAAGCTTTCCATGTTGGATTTTCTTTTAAAAAGGACTCGAATTTTGGATTGATTTCATTACCTACATAGTATTTTAAAAATTCTTCTCTAGATATTTTGTTATCCACTGCTAATCTTAATAAAACACCCTCTAAAGAAACAATTTTTTTGTTTTCTTTATAGTGAGCTTGAACTAATTCTTCTACAACGTGAGGGGCTAATTGTAGGTTTTTAAAATTATCAACAAGAATTTCTTGAATTTTTTTAAAATTTTTATTTTTAGAAATAGACAATTCTTTTGAAGCTAATAAGCACTCAAGTTTTTCAACTTGGTACTTTTGAAGTTTTGAGTAATTTTTATTTAATGAATCTAAAATATTTAATATTTTTGGTTTAATCTCCTCTTCCATTTTGGCAAGCGAAACATTAAATTCGTCATCTTCGTTAGGAGAGGTCTCTTCCTTCTTATCTTGATCATCTATTTTTTCTTTATCATTTTTAGATTTAGACTTTTTATTTATTTTTAAATCATCATCATCATCTAAAGATTCGAAGTCCTCATAAGTTGAGTCTATATCTATGATGTCTCGAACTAACATTTGCTGCTTTTCAATCTGATCCTTCCATTCAAATATTTTTTTTCCGACAATCGGACTTTGAGTTAAAGCATTTATCATTACATCTTTTCCAGCTTCAATTCTTTTAGCTATAGCAATCTCTCCTTCTCTAGATAAAAGCTCGACACCACCCATTTCTCTGAGATACATTCTAATCGGATCATCGCTCTTATCAGAAGTTTTTTCTTCAGTTTGAGTCGTCGCCTCTTTTTTCTTATTCGATTGATATTGTGATTTTTTTTCTACTAAAGTAATTTTTTCGTCTACAAGTATTAAAAATGCACGCTCTATATTTTCATTAGTGCTATTTCTTTTTCCTAATGATTTCCCAAGTTCTTCATAAGTTATAAAACCTCTATGCTTTCCTTTATCTAGAAGTCTTTCAAAAGATTTGGTTATGAGTTTTTCAGCCATATTAGATTAGTGAAATATATATAATGACTAAGTCCAAAAAATCTATACCTTTTTAATCCCTATTTAACTGACTTTTGAGCTTAATTAATTCAGAATATGAGTTTTCATCTAAGTTATTAATTAATTTTTGCTCTAGAGATTCTATTTTTCTTAAATTACTTTGCTCTTTATGGTCTTTAAGCAATTCATCGAGCAAATTTAATACCTCATCATCATTTTTATTTTTTATAATCATTTGAATGTTTGAATTTTCATTAATTTCTTTAATAATTTTATCATAATTATTGTTTATTTTTTTGTTAATAGCCTCTTTGTCATTTCCCTCAATTATGTTGTCGGAAATCTCTTTTTTTAAACTTTCGTTTTTTTCAGATAAAAATTCGATCTCAGATAAATCTTCTAGTTTTTTTGAAGCTATATCTAAATAATTTAAAATTATGAATAGAATAGAAAATTCAATTATTTGAATTCTAGACAAATCTTTTCTTTTTTGGTGCAAAAGCTTTGTTTCTTTAAGAATTTGATAATCTTTTTTCTTTTTATATGAGGAATAATTATAATCTTTCCTTGATGATTGAATCGGAGTTAATTTTTTTATTTTTTCTAGAAAATCTTCTAAAACATATTTTTTAAGTGTTTCATCCTGTATGGAATATGACAAACTTTTAATTTCTTTTTCAAATTTTGAAATTTCGTAAGGATTGTTCTGATCTATTTTGTTTAGGTGATAACTCCAGATAAAAGATTGAATTATTTCTTTCTCTTTTAATAGATTTAGCAATCCTTCCTTACCTTTCTGTTTAATATAATCATCTGGATCTGTTCCATCAGGCATAATAGAAAAATAAATTTTATTTTTTTCGTTTATCAATGGAAATAATTTTTCTGCAATTCTTAAAGCAGCTTTTTGCCCACTTTCATCACCATCTAAGCAAATGACAGGATTAGAAAAAAATTTCCATATCAGACTTATTTGTCTCTCTGTAAGAGCGGTACCTGAGTTTGCAATCACATTTTTTATTCCTGAGGCGTAAACACTAACAACATCCATATAACCTTCTACAATCAAAACTTCATCTGTTTCTGATCTTGTATCTTTTGCTTTATCTAAATTAAAAATCATGTTGCCTTTCTTGTAAAATTCAGTCTCAGGGGAATTTATATATTTAGCTAATTTACTTTCGCGTATGATTCTCCCCCCAAAAGCAATTGTATCACCAGTAATATTGTTAACGGGAAATATTATTCTTGAATTAAACCTGTCTATAAATTTGCCAGTTTTATCATTTTTATAATATAGGCCCGTTAAGTTTACTTCTTCCTCAGAATATTTTTTTAGTAGTTCTTCATGGAAGTTATTTTTCCAAGGCACGTAACCTAATTGAAACTCCTCAATAATTTTTTTATCTAAACCCCTATTTAAAAGATACTCTTTTGCTTCTTTATTATCTGAATTAAATAATTGCTGGTGAAAATAATATGAGTAATCTTTAAAAATACTTTTATAAGTTTGAAATCTTAAATCTTTCTTTTTATCAAAATTTGAAAACCTATAGGGTTGCATTCCTGCTTCAGCAGCTAAGGATCTTACAGCCTCTCCAAATCCAATCGATTTTGTTTTCATTAAAAAATCAAAAATGTTTCCATGTTCACCACTACTAAAACAGTGATAAAATTCTTTTTCATCATTAACAGTAAATGAAGGACTTTTTTCATTTTTAAAAGGTGAAAGTCCAATAAATTCTTTTCCTCTTTTTTTTAACTGGACTGTTTTTCCTACAACTTGAGAAACCTTTAATCTTAATTTTATTTCATCAAGATATTCTTTTGGATATTTCATTTAATTCAAAAGTTCTTTAATAATTGAGCTGACTTTTGAAAAATCAAGAGTGTCCGCATTTTTTGATTTTAATATTCCCATGACTTTTCCCATGTCTTTCATGGAAGATGCTCCAGAAGATTTTATTGCTTCCTGACATAACTTTTTAGTCTCTTCTTCACTTAGTTGTTTAGGCAAAAAATTACTTATTACCTCAATTTCTTTCGTTTCATTTTCTAGAAGCTCGTTACGACCAGCTTTTTTGTATACTTCACAAGATTCATTTCTTTGTTTAATCATTTTTTTTAAAATCACTATTATATCGCTATCGGCCATTTCCTTTTGACCTTTGGTTCTAGCGGCAATCTCAGCATCTTTTATGGCTGACACTACAAGCCTAAGGGTTGGGTACGTGCTCTTGTCCTTTGCTTTTAGTGCTTGATTAAGTTTTTCGTCAATTTGCTTTTTTAAAGACATGTTTAAAAATTATTTTAATCACAATTCTTATCTAAAATAAAAAGAACTTTCTTGACGATTTTATTACTATTTCATATGTTGCGCAAAATCATGTTTATAAGTATTTTACTTTAACTCATGAGTTGTATTTGAAACCTTTTATTCAAAATATAAACTCAATTAAAAATCTTAAAAAGATCAATTCCACTGCTATTTTAATTCTACAAAACGGTAAATTTTTTAGAGGCCAAGGATTAGGTTATCAAGGCACCGCTACAGGTGAAGTTTGTTTTAATACCTCTATTACTGGATACCAAGAAATTATATCAGACCCATCTTACGCTGAACAAATAATAAATTTCACATTCCCACACGTTGGAAATGTAGGGACTAATCTGGAAGATCATGAGTCTGAAAAAATCTGGACAAAGGGAGTTGTTATAAACTCTGAGATAACAAGTCCTTCTAACTATAGAGCTCTTAAACACCTAGATGATTGGTTAAAGAAAAATAAAATTGTGGGCATTACTGGCATCGACACAAGAAATCTTACAAATTTTATAAGAGATAAAGGAGCCCCTAAAGGAACCATATCATTCTCAAAAAATAATAAACCAAATATTAAAAAACTTCTTAGACAAACGCAAAAATGGAGCGGGCTTAAAAATTTAGATTTAGCTCAAAAAGTTTCTACGAAAAAAAATTATACTTGGAAAGGTTTTAAAACATGGAAAAAAGGAGTTGGTTTTGTAAAAAATAATAAAAAAAACTTTCACGTTGTTGCAATTGATTATGGAGTTAAAAAAAACATTTTAAGATATTTTTCAGATTTTAATTGTCAAGTTACAGTAGTTTCATGCAAAACATTAGCTTCTGATATAATTAAATTAAAACCAAACGGAATTTTTCTATCTAATGGACCAGGTGATCCAGCTGCAACAGGAAAATATGCAATACCAATAATAAAAGAATTAATCAAAAACAATTTACCCATATTCGGTATTTGTCTAGGCCATCAAATTCTTGCTTTAGCTTTGGGTGCAAAAACAAAAAAAATGAGTCTTGGTCATAGAGGTGCAAATCATCCAGTTAAAAATTTAATTAATGGAAACGTAGAAATTACAAGTCAAAATCATGGGTTTGAAGTAGTGAAAAGTAGTTTAAAAAAAAACATACAAATTACTCATCAATCTCTTTTTGATAACAGTATTGAGGGAATAAAATTGAAAAATAAACCTGTTAGTTCTGTGCAGTACCATCCTGAGTCTAACCCAGGCCCACAGGATAGTGTTTATTTATTTAAAGAATTTATAAATAGTATGAAAAAATATGCCAAAAAGAAAAGATATTAAAAAGATTTTAGTTGTTGGAGCAGGTCCAATCATCATCGGCCAAGCTTGTGAATTTGATTACTCAGGAACTCAAGCGTGTAAAGCATTAAAAGATGAAGGATTCAAAGTAATTTTAGTTAACTCTAATCCAGCAACCATAATGACTGATCCAAATATTGCTGATAAAACTTACATCGAGCCTATTACAATAGAAATTCTAGAGAAAATTCTTATTAAAGAAAAACCCGATGCAATTTTACCGACCATGGGAGGTCAAACTGCATTGAATTTAGCAATGGAGGCTGAAAAAAAAGGAATTCTTAAAAAATATAAAATTGAACTAATAGGTGCTAATTCAAAAGCAATATCTAATGCTGAGGATAGAAAAAAGTTTAGAAAAAACATGATCGAGATCGGTTTAGATCTTCCTAAATCAAAAATTGTAAATAATTTTAATCAGTCCACCCAAGCATTAAAACAGATTGGATTACCTGCAATCATTAGACCAGCTTTCACTCTTGGTGGGTTAGGCGGTGGTATTGCTAAAAATAAAAAAGAGTTTTTTAAAATAATAAAAAATGGACTACATGAGTCGCCTGTAAATCAAGTTTTAGTAGAGGAGTGTCTAGAAGGTTGGAAGGAATTTGAGATGGAAGTTGTAAGAGATAAAAATGATAATTGCATTATTATCTGTTCAATAGAAAATGTAGATCCTATGGGCATACATACTGGTGACTCCGTTACTATTGCACCTGCACTTACTTTAACCGATAAAGAGTACCAAGTAATGAGAAATGCTTCTATAGCCTGCTTAAGAAAAATTGGAGTAGAAACAGGTGGATCTAATGTTCAATTTGCGATCAATCCAAAAAATGGAAGGATGGTAATTATTGAGATGAACCCAAGAGTTTCAAGGTCATCTGCTTTAGCTTCTAAAGCAACTGGGTTTCCAATAGCAAAAGTAGCTGCAAAGCTAGCGGTTGGATATACTTTAGATGAATTAAAAAATGAAATCACCAAAGTAACTCCTGCCTCCTTTGAGCCTACAATAGATTATGTAGTAACAAAAATTCCAAGATTTACCTTTGAAAAATTTTCAACTTCTGCTGCAGTTTTAGGTACGTCAATGAAGTCTGTAGGTGAGGCTATGGCAATAGGCAGAAACTTTAAAGAGTCTTTACAAAAAGCTTTGGTCTCCTTGGAGACAGGTTTCTCGGGTTTAGATCAAATATTTAATCTAAGTAAAGAAAAAATAGAAACGAAACTAAAAGAAAATATTCCTAATAAAATTTTACTCGTTGCAGATGCAATAAGAAAAAAAATCAATTTAAATAAAATACATAAACTCTCAAAAATAGACCCTTGGTTTATAAGCCAAATTAAAGAAATCATAGATAATGAAATCAAAATAAAGAGGAAAGGACTTCCAAAAAATTTCAATGAATTCAATTATATTAAATCAATAGGATTTTCTGATAAAAAATTATCGGAACTCACTAATACCTCGGAGTCATTAATTAGAAAAAAAAGAACTGCGTTAAAAGTTTTACCAGTTTATAAAAAAGTAGATACTTGTGCTGCAGAATTTAAATCTTTTACTCCATACATGTATTCTACTTATCAAAGACATTTCTCATCTTATGTAGAATGTGAGTCTGATCCCTCTAGTAAAAATAAAATTATAATACTTGGTGGAGGTCCAAATAGGATTGGCCAAGGAATTGAGTTTGATTATTGCTGTTGCCAAGCTAGTTTTGCTTTAAAAGAGGCTGAGTATGAAACTATTATGGTCAATTGTAATCCAGAGACCGTATCAACAGATTACGATACAAGTGATAGATTATATTTTGAACCCTTAATAGATGAATATGTTTTTAACATTATAAAAAAAGAAAAATCAAAAGGTAATGTGAAAGGAGTAATTGCTCAATTTGGGGGTCAAACACCTATAAAACTTGCAAAATTCTTACACGAAAATAAACTTCCAATTTTAGGCACACAATATACATCGATTGATCTTGCCGAAGATAGAGATAGATTTAGAAATCTTTTAAAAAAGTTAAATTTAAATCAAGCTGAGAGCGATATTGCAAAAACTTTTCCTCAAGCAATTAAAATAGCTGATAAAATAGGTTTGCCTTTAATGGTAAGACCATCATATGTGCTAGGTGGAAGAGCCATGGAAATAGTTCATGAAAAAAGTCAACTTAAAAAATTTGTAAAAGAGGCATTTAAAGTTGCTGAGAAAAATCCTATCTTAATCGATAAGTTCATTGATAATGCAATGGAAGTTGATGTTGACGCAATCTCAGATGGAAAAAATGTTTTCGTTGCTGGAATTATGCAACATATAGAGGAAGCTGGAATTCACTCAGGTGACTCTGCGTGTAGTCTGCCTCCAGTATCAATAAAATCATTTTTAATAAAAGAAATTGAAAGTCAAACAAAAAAATTAGCACTAGCACTCAAAGTCAAAGGTTTCATGAATGTTCAATATGCTATCAAAAATGATAAAATTTATGTGATAGAGGTAAATCCAAGAGCCAGTAGAACTGTTCCATTTGTTTCAAAAGCAAAAAATTTACCACTTGCTAAAATAGCTTCAAGAGTGATGGCAGGAGAAAAATTGACCAAGTTCAATTTGAAAAGTAAAACAAAGGGTATGTTTGCAGTTAAAGAAGCAGTATTTCCATTTAATAAATTTCCAAACAGTGATCTATTATTGGGCCCAGAAATGAAGTCAACAGGTGAAGTTATGGGTTTTGATAAAAACTTCGGAATGGCATTTGCTAAAAGTCAAATTGCTGCATCAAACTCTCTTCCTAAAAAAGGTTTAGCATTTATCTCTCTAAAAAATAGCCATAAGGAGGAAGGAGTACAATTGGCAAAACAATTAATTAAATTAAATTTTAAGCTTTGTGGAACTGGAGGCACTGCAAACTATATGAGTCTGCAAGGAATAAAGTGTAGAAAAATAAATAAGGTGAACCAAGGTTCTCCTCATATTGTTGATATACTAAACTCAAAAAAAATTGCTTTAGTAATCAATACTGGTGGTGGTAATAGCGAAAAACAACTTAATGACGCACTCGCATTAAGAAGAGCAACTTTAGCTAATAAAGTCCCTTATTGTACCAATATGTCGACAGCGAAAGTCTGCATTGAGGGAATTAAATCTTTAAAAAAAATAGATATTAAAGTAACTTCGTTACAAGAAATTTAACAAATTTTAAAATATCTGATTTATGAAAACTTTAATAAAGTTAGCCATAATTTATTTTTGTTTTATTCAAGCTTTAAAAGCTGAAACAAAAACTTTTTCATACACAGGGGCAGTTCAAACTTTTACAGTTCCCACAGGAACAACATCAATAACTGTTGATGGTTATGGTGGTATGGGAGGCCATGGAGCAAGTGACTTAAATAGCCGTGGAGGATTAGGTGGAAGAGTTCAAACTACTATCAGTGTAACGCCTGGCACTACACTAAACATATATGTCGGAGGTGCAGGTGGTGACACCACAGTAAATCCTGGAACAGGTTACGAACCAAGTTTTAATCCATATTCGAGCGGAAACGGCGCAGGAGGTTTTAATGGTGGAGCTCAAGGCGGTCAAACCAGTGCAGGCGCAGGAGGCGGAGCTACAGATATAAGATTTGGTGGTACCGCATTATCTAATAGAATTTATGTTGCCGGTGGTGGTGGTGGTGGTGGAAATCAAAGAAGGAAGTCACAACCCGGCGGAGATGGCGGTCATGGTGGAGGTACTACTGGTGGAGCTGGATCAAAAGGTGGAGCTGGTGGAACCAATCAATCAAGTTCAGATTTAACTAGAGGCCCTAATGCTACAGGAGGCGGAGCTGGAGGTGGAGGTGGTACTTCATCGGCTGGTGGAGCTGGAGGCTCTGTGTCAGGTTCAAATGGAACACTTGGTACCGGTGGTCAAGGCGGTAACTCTGGTAGACACGGCGGTGGTGGTGGCGGTGGCTATTACGGAGGCGGCGGTGGGGGTCATAAAAATGGAAGTGACGCTGGCGGTGGTGGTGGCGGAGGATCATCTTACTGTGATCCAACTTATTGTTCATCTACTACGCACACACAAGGTTACACAACAGCTACTGGTAACGGATCTTTAACCTTTACATACACCGTAGTAACTCGAAGTGGATATACTGTAAGAATTACTGCTTCTTCAATGCAAGATATTTTAACAGTATTGGAACAAATTAATACTGATAGTAAAAATACTACATTAACATCAGCTTTAGATGATTTAAATGATGCTCAATTAAAAATAGCTGCAAAACAAATTAAAGGTTTGACAATAAATAGAGTCAAGTTACAGAGCATTAAAAGTAATAATAATTTTAAACAAGCTATGAATAGCGCAATTTCTGGACCTAGCTTCAATCAAATGGTCAGAAATAATTTTGCTAATTTAACATCTGCTGAGGTCAATAATTTTTATAATCCCTCTTTGGAAAATATAAACATAACTAATAATTTTACAATAAGTGACATAGCAAAAATTTACTCAAAGAAAAATTTACTAAATATAGGCTCAACTGATAGTTCTTTATATTTAAGAACTTTTGGAGGTATTACAGATCAAGAGTCTTTTGGAGATGAAACTGGTTACTCTTCTAATACCGCTGGGTTTGTATTCGGCAGTCAATCTAGCTTTGAAAATTTAAAAGCTGGTTGGGGATTAGGATTTTCTACAACAGGGCTGGATTATGAAGATAGTTATGGATTAAATAATAATTATACCCTTCATTCAAATTTTTTTGCGAATAAGGAATATGATAAATATAAAACGAATTTAAATCTTGGAACTTTTATTTCAAAAAATAGTACTACAAGAAATGTGACTGAAGGACATACACAGACTTTAAAATCAAATCAATATGATTTAGGATTTGATCTTTCTGCAGGTATTTCGAAAAAGATTGAGTTTTTAAATGGTTGGATGATAGATCCTTCTTTTAATTTAACTGCTAATTATGTTTTTCAAGATGATATAGATGAAAACGGTGGTGATTTAGCTTTAAATATTAAAACTGATAATCTTTTACAGGTAAGGCCAGAATTAGGCTTCAACTTGGCTAAAGAACTATCTAATAATCAGGACAAATCTAAAGGTTTTAATTTCTCTTTTTTTATAAGTGAAGAGAATAAACTAGATGGATATGACTCGGATGCGACTATTAAAGATACAGGAAGTGGTTATAAAATAACTGATAGTCGTAAAACTGATCAATTATTAACTGCTGGTCTTGGTTACACATCTTCTAATATAAAAAATAATAGTCAATTTATAATAAGTGCTTTTGGAACTGAAAATAAATACGGAGATTTAAACTCTACTTTACTCTCATTTAATTTTAATAAAAAATTTTAATTATAAATTTACTTTACTTTCCAATCAGTTTCAAAAGTGACATAGTTTATTTGGATACATCTTCTCTCTTTTTTAATTTCTTTTTTTTCCATTCCATGCCAAGTGTTTGGTCCACTTGTGAAAAAATATCCATAATTATGTTTGTAAGGAACTGTTTTAACTTTATTTAATTTTGCGTCGTAGAAATCGGTTCCTAGATTTTCTGACTCGTTATGTAAATTGACAAAAACTATTGAAGACATTAATTTTTCCTCAATATCACAATGAGGTTTTAACCAAAAACCCTCTCGGTCACAAATTACCTCTAGCCTTACAAATGAATTAGTTAAATCTTTTCCAATTAATGATCCAATCTTTTTATAAACATCAGGTGATCTTAATTCTTCTATAAATTTTGTTAAATTTGGAAATAGATTAGAGTTTTCTTTAGTAACATAACATCGAAGTTTTTTTGCTTTACCACCATCTTTAATTCCAGCTCGAAAGGCTCCTTCGCCTCCATCTAAAGCTCTAGTGCCATCATAATTTAAATTTTGTTTTCTCGGATCAGCTATCTCTGCGTTACAAATTTCATCGATAGCACTTTGTGTCAAAGGTTCGTTGATTTCAAAATGTTTAAAAGGATCGCTAAATAACTTTGTTCTTTTTTCTAATGACTTAAATAATTCCATTTTTTTTCAATTTTGCTTTTACAGTCGGAGCAATTCTATTTACTTCATTTAAACTACTATAACTCCAACTTTCAACTCTATCCTCCAATTCTCTTGTTATACCTAAATCTTTCAATTGTGAATAAAATTTTTTAAATCTGCCAGTTGGCTTTAAAGACTTCATCATGGCAATATAAACAGGTTTCCCGGTCATAGCAGCCTCTGAAATCATTGACGTGGAGTCGCATGTTACAACTATATAATTTGAGATTGCTAGCGCAGAAAGATAAGCTTTTTTATCAATGGTTTTAATTACGTGATGATTAAAACTAAAAGTATTAAAAGCTATTTTAAGAATATTTTCAGGCGTCCTATAAGATGGGATAACAACAATCTTAAATTTATCCGGAGTGAATAATGTCTTTACTTTGTTAAAAAGTTCATGAATTTGTTTTTCTGAATAACTATAATACTTATTCGGTCCTCCAATTATAAACGCTACAAGTTCTTTTTTTTTATCTTTTTCTATTCCAAGATATTTTGAATTATCATTTATTTCTTTTTTAGTTAAGTAGTGAATAGCTCCCGTGGTACTGATTATATTTTCACCTTTTAAATTATCGTGTTCTGGGCTTACTATTAGATCAAAATGTTTAAAAGAAACTTTTGGATCTTGTATATGAATGGTAAAAATTTCATTACCTAATCTCTTTTTTAAAGCTATCGATGGTATTACACTTTTTCTTCCACAAGATATAATAACTTTACAATCACACACGAATTTATTTTTTACCAAATTTTCTGATATTGGGCTGATTTTTGGAGGTATCAGATTCCAAATAGGTTTTAATTCAATTTTTTGATGTTTATAACTTAGACCCAAAGCTTTAGCTAATCCCTCTACTTGACTAACCATTCCATGCATACCTTGCGTTAAAAGAAGTGCTTTTAATTCTAACATTAGTTATTATATACCTCTAAATAATGAATAATAAATCAACTAAACACACAAAAGTGTTAATTCTTGGATCTGGTCCTGCTGGTTATACGGCAGCTATTTACGCGGCTAGAGCTATGCTTAAACCGATACTTGTTCATGGTTCTCAACCTGGGGGACAACTAACAACGACCACAGATGTCGAAAATTATCCTGGATATTCAAAAGTGATTCAAGGTCCTTGGCTTATGGATGAGATGAAAGGCCAAGCTGAAGCAGTGGGAACTGAAATGATTCAAGATCATATTAATAAAGTTGATTTAACTAAAAAACCTTTCACGGCAACCGGTGATAGTGGACAAGTTTATACTGCAGATAGTTTTATTATTTCCACAGGTGCACAAGCAAGATGGCTTAATCTAAAGTCTGAACAGGAGTTTAGAGGTTTTGGAGTTTCTGCCTGCGCTACTTGTGATGGTTTTTTCTTTAAAGATAAAGAAGTAGCCGTTGTAGGTGGAGGAAATGCTGCAGTTGAAGAAGCAATGTTTTTAACAAAGTTCGCATCTAAAGTTAAACTTATTCATAGACGAAACGAATTAAGAGCTGAAAAAATGCTTCAAGAAAAACTTAAAGCCAATAAAAAAATTGAGATAATTTGGGATAGCGTTGTTGATGAAGTGTTGGGAGATAAAGAGCCTAAAGGAGTTAATGGAATTAAAATAAAAAATGTTAAAAATAATAAAATTACTGAACTTAAAGTCCATGGTTTATTTATAGCGATTGGTCACGACCCAGCAACTTCTCTATTTAGAGATCAGCTAAAAATGGATAAAGAGGGTTACTTGATTACAAAACCAGACTCAACTGAAACTAATGTGCCTGGAGTATTCGCGGCTGGTGATGTAAAAGATAAAATATTTAGACAAGCTGTAACCGCTGCGGGTATGGGTTGTATGTCTGCTTTAGAGGCTGAAAAATTTTTATCTAAAACTAATTAATTTCCTCACAAAAATTTTTAATTCTCTCCATAGCTTTTTTTAAATTTTCCATTGAAGTTGCATAAGAAATTCTAAAATAACCGGGTAAACCAAAAGCAGAACCTTGGACCACTGCAACATTTGCTCGTTCTAATAATTTTTGAACAAAATCATTATCTGATTTAAGTTTTGTTTTTTTATTCAAAAGATTTTTGCAGCTTGGAAAAACGTAAAAAGCGCCCTCGGGCTTAAGACAACTTATACCTTTTATGTTGTTTAGACTTTCAACCACAAAATCTCTTCTTTCTTTAAACGAATTAGCTCTTTCTGAAATAAAATCTTGCGTTCCGTTCAAAGCCTCAACCGCTGCAGCCTGACTAATTGAAGAAGGGTTGCTCGTGGATTGGGATTGAATTTTTGATATAGCTTTAATAATCTCAACTGGACCAGCTGCATAACCTATTCTCCAACCTGTCATCGAATAAGACTTGCTCACCCCATTCATGGTGAGAGTTCTTCCCTTTAACTCATCAATTTCAGCAATTGTCGAAAATTCAAAATTATCATAAGTAATATGTTCATAAATATCATCACTTAAAATATATATTTTTTTATATTTTTTTAAAACTTCGGCTAAGTTTTTAATTTCATTTTTTGTATAGCTAGATCCTGTTGGATTAGACGGAGAATTTAAAATAATCCATTTAGTTTTTTTAGATATCGCTTTTTTAAGTTTAGAAGGAGTAAGTTTAAAATTATCTTTTTCTTCACACTTAACTATTTTTGGTTTTCCTCCAGCTAATAATATTATGTCTGGGTAAGATACCCAATAAGGTGCCGGTATAATAACCTCGTCGCCTTTATTTATTGTAGCCATAAATGCGTTATAAAGAACTTGCTTTCCCCCAGTTCCCACAGTTATTTGGTTAAGATCATAAGATAGATTATTCTCTCTCTTAAATTTTGCTTGAACTGCTTTTTTTAAAGCTGGCGTTCCATCCACAGCTGTGTATTTAGTATCGCCTTTATTAATAGCTTCTATTGCCGCCTCTTTAATGTTGTCTGGGGTGTCAAAATCAGGTTCTCCAGCTCCTAATCCTATTACATCTTTGCCAGCAGCCCTTAATTCTCTAGCTTTTGAAGTAACAGCTATTGTGGGCGACGGTTTTATACGTTTTAATGTATTGGAAACTATGCTCATTGAAATTTATAATAATTTATAAATACTATTAACATATAATGCAAAATACTTATCAAGAAAAATTTGCTGACCTAGAGGTTAATAACTCTAAAAAAATAAAGAAGTTAGAAGGAGGTATTAATTTTAAAATCAAGAGCGATTTTCAACCTAGCGGTGACCAACCTGAAGCAATTAAACAAATTTTAAAAAATTTAAAAGACAATAAACAAGAGCAAGTGCTTTTAGGGGTCACAGGTTCAGGCAAGACTTTCACTATGGCTAAAGTTATTGAAAAAGCTAATAGACCAGCTTTAATTCTCGCTCCAAATAAAACTCTTGCTGCTCAATTATACGGTGAGTTTAAAAGTTTTTTCCCAGACAACGCCGTTGAGTATTTCGTTTCATATTATGACTATTACACCCCAGAAGCGTACGTGCCGAGATCAGACACTTATATAGAAAAAGAGGCTTCAATTAATGAGCAAATAGATCGTATGAGGCACTCAGCGACTAGATCGTTGTTAGAAAGAGACGATGTAATTATTGTAGCAAGCGTATCATGTATTTATGGTTTAGGTTCTGTAGAGGCTTACTCAAAAATGACAATTACTTTGAAAAAAAATTACGAGTATGAACGAGATGATTTAATTAGAGCTTTTATAAATTTACAGTACAAAAGAAATGATCAAAATTTTTTTAGAGGTACTTTTAGGGTAAGAGGAGAAAATTTAGAAATTTTTCCATCCCATTTAGAGGATAGAGCCTGGAGAATAAGTTTTAATTTTAATAAACTGGAAAAAATTGAGGAATTTGATCCACTTACTGGTGATAAAACAAATGATTATTCTATTATTAAAATTTATGCTAATAGCCACTACATAACTCCTAAGCCAACTATCGAGCAAGCTATAAGACAAATAAAATCTGAATTAGCTGAAACTTTAAAAAAACATAGAGAAAATAATAAGCTTTTAGAGGAGCAACGACTAAGGGAAAGAACTAAATTTGATTTAGAAATGATTGAAGCGACTGGAACGTGTGCAGGCATCGAAAATTATTCAAGATTTTTGTCTGGAAGAAAAGCTGGGGAACCTCCACCTACTCTATTTGAATATTTTCCAGATAATGCAATAATCTTTGTAGATGAAAGTCATGTAACTGTTCCTCAATTGAATGGGATGTACAAAGGAGACCGAACACGAAAGAGCACATTAGCTGAGTATGGATTTAGACTTCCATCCTGCATGGATAACAGACCTTTAAAGTTTGAAGAGTGGGATTTAATGAGAACACAAACTGTATTTGTGTCTGCCACTCCAGGACCGTGGGAACTTAAACAAACCGACAATACACACATTGACCAAATTATTAGGCCAACTGGTTTAATAGATCCGCCAGTAGAAATAAGACCAGCTAAAACTCAGGTGGACGATCTTATGCATGAAGCAAAAGAAATTGTAAAAAAAGGTTACAGGGTTCTTGCTACAACACTCACTAAAAAGATGGCAGAAGATCTTACCGAGTACCTTCACGAAAATGGTCTTAAAGTAAGATACATGCACTCCGATATAGACACTTTAGAGAGAATTGAAATTATAAGAGACTTGAGAATGGGAGTGTTTGACATTCTAGTAGGAATAAATTTGTTGAGAGAAGGATTAGATATTCCTGAGTGCGCTTTGGTTGCAATATTAGATGCAGATAAAGAAGGTTTTTTAAGATCAGAAACTTCTTTAATACAAACTATCGGAAGAGCTGCACGTAATATAGACGGAAAAGTAATTTTATATGCTGATAAAGTCACAAAAAGTATTGATAAAGCCATAAAGGAGACAGAGAGAAGAAGAAATAAACAGTTAGAATATAACAAAAAAAATGGAATCACTGCAGAGTCGGTAAAAAAAGAAATAAGCGATATTTTAGAGTCTGTTTACGAAAAAGATTACGTAAAAATTAGCGAAGGTTCAAATGTAGGTGGAAACTTAAAAAAACATCTAAAAGCATTAAATAGAAAAATGAAAGAGGCTGCTTCTAACCTAGAGTTTGAGGAAGCCGCAAAATTGAGAGATGAAATGAGAAAGTTGGAAGCAAGTGAACTTGAAATAACTTTAAATCCAAAAATTTCTCAATATAATTTAAAAAGTAAAGTTTACCCTAAAGGGAGATCTACGATGGGTATGCCGGGTACGAAACCTAAAAAAGCGATTAAAAAATGGAAGCCAAAAAAATAATTATTACTGGTGGAGCTACAAGGATAGGAGCTGCAATTGCAAAGAGTTTGGTAAGTTATGATACGAAAATGGTTATTCATTTCAATAAATCTAAAGGTAGTGCTTTAAAATTAAAAAAAGAACTAGAAGAACTTGGCGCTGAAACTTATCTATTAAAAGCAGATTTAAATAATTTTAAACAAACCAATAATTTAATTAATTCTGCGCATAAAATGATGAAAGGCTTAGATTGTTTAATTAATAACGCTTCTATTTTTGAAAATGATAATCTTGAAAATTTCTCTGAAAAATCGTTTACAAGGCATATAAATGTCAACTTAAAAGCACCTGCTATATTGACTCAAAACTTTAATAAATTATTGAAAAATAAAGAGGGATGTATTGTCAATGTAATTGATCAACGAGTTGAGAAATTAACTCCATTTTTTTTCTCATACACTTTAAGCAAATCATCTTTAGCAGTTTTAACAAAAACGTCAGCTATGAAACTGGCTCCCAATATAAGAGTGAATGGTATCTCACCCGGTCCTACTTTAAAAAATAAAAGACAATCTGAAAGACATTTTAAGAAACAGTGGAAGTCAATAATATTAAAAAAAAAAGTAGATTTAGAAAATATCTGTAATGGAGTAAAATTTCTTATTGAAAGCAAAAGTATAACTGGAGAAATAATTAATATTGATGGTGGACAAAGGCTAGCATGGCAAACACCCGATATAATCAATGCAAAAGAATGAAAATAATTAAATTTAAAAATAAGGAAAAATTTAAATATGAAAGGAAAGTTCTTATTAAAGAACTTATTTTAAAAATTTCAGTTGGGATACATAACTTTGAAAAAATAAAAAAACAAAGGGTAAAATTTAATATTGAAATTTTGACAGATCCTAATGTATCCCCAAGTGGTAAAGATTTAAATTCAATTTTAAATTATGAAGATGTTGTATTGAAAATCGAAAAACTTACTGAGTCAAAACATCATGAATTACTTGAAGATTTAGCAGAGAACATTTTTTCTAAAATATTTAAAAACAAACTTGTTAAAAAAGTAAATTTAAAAATAGAAAAGTTAGATATATTAAAAAAAACAAAATCAGTTGGTATTGAAATATCAAAGACTAAAATATGATGAACAGTTTAGAGCTAGGAAAAAAAGTAATTAGAGATAAAATTCCATTAATTCCTAAAAATCCTGGGGTATATAAAATGTTAAACTCTGCAGGTGAAATTCTTTATATTGGTAAAGCAAAAAATATCCCAAACAGGTTAAAAAGTTACGTTACAGACTCAAACCTCCCTATAAGAACTGAGAGAATGTTATCACTTACACATAACCTAGAAACGACTACTACAAGTAATGAAAGTGAGGCTTTATTACTTGAGGCAAATTTAATTAAAAAACATAAACCTCGGTACAACATTTTATTAAGAGACGATAAATCTTTTCCATACATATACATTGGCAATAAAGATAAATGGCCTCAGCTTACTAAGTTGAGAGGAAAAAAATCAAAAACAGGTTACTATTTTGGTCCATTTGCATCAATAGGTTCAGCCAACTGGACAATTAAAATTCTTCAAAAGATTTTTCAATTAAGAGTTTGTGACGATACAGTTTTCAAAAATAGAGATCGTCCATGCATTCTTTATCAAATTAAAAGATGCTCTGGCCCTTGTGTTGGTCATATTAGTGAAAAAGATTATCTATCCACCGTAAACGACTCGATTGATTTTATTTCAGGTAGATCAAGAAGGATTCAAAAAAACTTATCTAAAGAGATGGAAGAAGCCAGTAAAGAACTTGATTATGAGAAAGCAGCTATCGCGCGAGATAGAATTAAAGCCTTAACTCAAATACAAACCTCACAAAAAATAAACCAAACGAATTTAAATGAAGCAGATGTTATAAGTATCTATAAAGAAACTGGAAAAACTTGTATTCAGGTTTTCTTCTTTAGGTCTAAACAAAATTGGGGTAATCAGGCATTTTACCCAAAACATGACACGGATGATACGGTTGAGGAAATTCTTTCATCTTTTTTACCTCAATTTTATGAAAATAAATCTATCCCCGCTTTAATCCTCACAAATATAGAGGCAAAAGAAAAAAGGCTTCTTGAGAAAACATTCTCTACAAAAGAAAACAAACAGATAATAATTAAAAAAGCTAAAGCGAAAAATGAATTATCAATTTCAAAACTTGCTGAAAAAAATGCAAAGCAGGCTTTAAAACAAAAACTTATTCAATCTGACACAAATAATAATCTAATTGAGTCTCTAGCAGCTAAATTTAAACTAAATAGCACTATAGATCTCATAGAAGTTTACGATAACAGCCACATTCAAGGAACTGACTCCATTGGAGCTCTTATATGCTTTAGTAATGAGGGTTTTGTAAAAAAAAGATACAGAAAATTTAATATAAGGGATGAGAAAGTAAAAAACGATGATTATGGGATGATGAAAGAGGTTTTATTTAGAAGATTCTCTAAAGCAGTGAAAGAGAAATCTGGATCTTTATCACTTCCAGATTTGATTTTGATTGATGGAGGTAAAGGACAGTATTCAGTAAGTAGGGAAGTTTTAAATGAACTTGGCTTACACGATTTGCCAATTTTAGCTGTTGCAAAAGGTAAAAAAAGAAATGCCGGTGAAGAAAAAATTTACCACGAAAACAAAGAGTTCATCTTGAACAAAAATGACCCTCTCCTATTTTTTATTCAAAGGCTAAGAGATGAGGCTCATAGATTTGCAATAAGCACTCATAGAGCAAAAAGAAAGAAAAATTTGAGTAAATCTCTGTTAGATCAAATACAAGGTATTGGAAAACAAAGAAAGAGAGCTTTGCTAAACCATTTTGGTTCAGCGAGAGCTGTGGAGTCAGCAAGTCTTGAAGATTTAAAAGCTATTGAAGGAATAGAAGACAGCATAGCAAATAAAATATATAATTATTTTCACGAATAAAAAAGTATGAAACTTAAAATACCGAATATTTTAACTATTGGTCGTATAATTATTGTTCCAATCTTCGTTCTAACTTTTTTTATCCCAGGATTTTTTGGAGATTTAATTCCATTCTTTCTTTTCGCTTTAGCTAGTTTTACTGACTATCTAGATGGCTTATTAGCAAGAATGTTTAAAGAAGAGTCAAAATTAGGAGAACTTTTGGATCCTATTGCAGATAAAATTCTTGTTGCTGCTGCTTTAATACTTCTTGTAATGAATGGAACTATAAAAAACTACGAAGTTATTGCAGCAATAATAATTCTTACAAGAGAGATTTTGGTCTCGGGTTTGAGAGAATTTTTGGCTAAAGGTCAGATTACAATGGAAGTAACTGGTTTATCTAAATTAAAAACTTTCATTCAAATGGTTTCTATAGCAATACTTCTTACTGGAGAAAGCGGTAATAAAATAATTAATTTTCAAGATTATAACGCTCAAACAATAGGAATTATTCTTTTGTGGCTTTCCGCTTTTTTAACACTTTATACAGGATACGATTATTTAAGAAGAGGAATTGACCACGCAATTAATGAAGATAACAAAGACTAAGCCGCAGATTTTTTTCTAACCAAACTTTGATAAGATTCATTAAGATCTTTAATTAAATCACAAACCTTAAACTTATATTCAGATATTTGTGAAACTGGTGTTACTTCAGCAGCGGTCCCCGTTAAAAAACAACCCACAAATTTACTCATCTCCTCTGGGCTAATTTTTCTTTCTATAACTTTTATTCCTTTTGATTTAGCTATTTTAATTACTTCTCTTCTCGTAATTCCATCTAAGAAAGAGTCTGGAATTGGAGTGTGAAGTTCACCTAGCTTGTTTTTAAAAAATATATTTGCTCCTGTTGCTTCTGCTACGTTGCCTTCGTGATCAAGCATAAGAGAATCAGTAAAACCTTTGGCTTCTGCTTCATGTTTAGATAACGTGCAAATCATGTATAGGCCAGCTGCTTTTGTATCCCAAGGAATTGTATTCGGCGCAGGTCTTCTCCAGTTAGAAATATTCAATTTAATTCCATTTAACTTCAGCTTAGGGTCAAAATATGATCCCCATTCCCAAGTTGCGATTGCTACGTGTATTTTATTTTTTTGTGCTGATATTGCCATCATTTCACTTCCTCTCCAAATTAAAGGTCTCACATATCCGTTTAATACTTTTTGAATATTAACAATATTTTTACAGGCATCATTAATTTCGGTCTGAGAGTACGGCACAGAAATACCCATTCTTTTGGCGGAATGAAAAAGTCTTTCAGTGTGTTCTTCTAATTTGAATATCTCACCATCATAAACTCTTTCTCCCTCAAATACGCAACTAGCGTAATGTAGCCCATGATTAAGAATATGAATATTTGCATCAGCCCAATCAACGGTTTTACCGTTAAACCAAATTTTTCCTGAGCGTTTATCGTAAGGTATGCTTTCCATCAATAGTAAATATATAGATTTTTTTTCTTTAAAAAAGTATATTCATCATTAGGATAAGTCAATATAACTTACCATTATGAAAGATTTACTTTATCTTAAAGATGAACAAATAAAAGAGTTTATTCAATTACTTTATTACGCTTACAGAGAAACATTTTCTGATCCCAAAGAAGTTTTATCAAAAAAATTCTTTGGACCAGCTCACTTAAGAGCATTAAATCTTATTGAAAGAAATCCTGGCATTAATCTGGGAGAACTTATATTTAGATTAAAGGTTACAAAACAAAGCTTAAATAGAGTTTTAAGAGATTTAATAAGATCTAAAATGATCAAACAGGTTCAAGATGAGACTGATACTAGAAAAAAAAACCTATTTTTAGATAGAGAAGGAAAAATATTTTTTGAAACAGTTTATAACACCCAAAAAAAAAGAATATTTAATGCTTTAAAAAATTCAAGTTCTGACTCAGTTATCAAATTTAAAGGTGTATTAAAAAAAATAATAGATGGAAAATAATAAAAATCATATTCTAATAGTTGATGATGATGATAGGATACGTAATCTTTTGAAAGATTATCTCACTGATAATAATTATATTGTTTCAACTTCAGAGAATGCTATTCAAGCTAAAGAAAAATTACAGTATATTAAGTTTGATATAATAATCTTAGATGTGATGATGCCTGGTCAAAATGGATATGATCTAACAAAAGAAATAAAAAAACAAATCAAAGTTCCCGTTATACTACTTACTGCAAAAGGTGAAGTTGAAAATAGAATTAAAGGTCTAGAACTTGGAGCAGACGATTATATTGGTAAACCTTTTGAACCAAAAGAACTATTATTAAGAATTAAAAATATCATTAATAAAAATAATAAAATTGACTTAGATTTTAAACATAATGTTGGAGAAGCTGAAATTGATTTAAATAAAATGACGATTAATTTGAGCAAAAAATCTAAAAAAATTAATAATTCAGAAAAAAAAGTGTTAATTGAAATGTTATCAAACCCAGGAAAAACTTTTTCAAGAGAGGAAATTGGTAAAATTGCTAATATAAGTCAAGAACGATCTATTGATGTAATGATTACTAGATTGAGACAAAAATTAGAAATAAATCCAAAAAATCCTAAATATCTTCAAACAATAAGGGGCTCTGGTTATGTTCTCTGGATTGAATAATTTTATAAAATATATTCTACCGAAAAGACTTTTTTACAGAGCTCTAATAATCGTTGCAGCTCCAACTATTATTTTACAAATAATAATTACAATTGTTTTCTATGACAGTATTTGGATTAAGGCGAACAAAAATATAACTAGATCACTTGTAGCTCAATTAAAAGCTATAGAAGAAGTGTATCAAAACGATAAGAGTAATTTAGATTTTTTTACAGATAGTTATAAAAATAATTTTAATTTTGAAATTGGTATAAACCAAGAAATTTTCCCTAAAAATAGTGGCGAAAGAAAATTTAGTCCAATGGATAGATCTTTAAGAAGAGAATTAAAATCTACTTTTGGAAGTAATAATTACTGGTTTAATACTTCTAAATTTAAAAATGCTGTAGAAATAAAAATACGTTCTGGCGATGATGTAATAGAATTTTTAGTGCCAAAAGAAATGGTTTCTACTTCTTCTGTTAGATTGTTTGTTTTATGGACTACGCTACCATCATTACTCTTAATTATTATTGCATTAATCTTTTTAAAAAATCAAACTAAACCTCTTGTAAAATTAGCTAAAGCAGCTGAAAGATTTGGAAAAGGTGACTACGTTAACGACTTTAGAGCATCAGGATCACAAGAGATAAGAAAAGCAGCTTTTGAATTTGATCGGATGGCTAAGAGAATTAATCGTCATCTAAATCAAAGAGCAGAAATGTTATCTGGTATAAGTCATGATTTAAGAACGCCCTTGACGCGGCTTAAGCTTCAGCTTGCAATGCTAAATCAGCAAGATGTTTCAAAAAAAATGTCAAAAGATATTGATGAAATGGAAAAAATGTTAAATGATTATTTACATTTTGCTAAGACCCAAGCACAAGAAAATACATCAGAAATAAATCTTAATGAACTTTTTAATTCCTTAATATTAGGCTTTAACAATGACAAGATTTCATTAATAGTAGATAAGGAAATAATAAGATTAAAAGGTAGACCAATCGCCTTAAAAAGGTCTTTTGAAAATATAATACAAAACGGTTTAATATATGGAAATAGAGTTATAATTCATATTCAAAGGGGAAATAAAAGAGTATTAGTTACAATTGAAGACGACGGACCAGGTATTCCAGAAGATCAATACAAAAATGTATTTAAACCATTTTTTAGATTAGATAAAAGCAGAAGTTTAAATCAATCTGGTGTGGGATTGGGGCTGGCAATTGTAGAAGATATTATAAACTCCCACGGTGGTAATATTCAACTAGGTAGAGGTAAAAGTAATGGTTTACTAGTTAAGATTTCTTTGCCTTTTTAGTTTTATTTTTTGTTAATTTTTTAATTATCGCCTCTTGTTTTTGGACAATCTTTTTTAAAACCTCAAACTCTTCTCTGGACACAAGCTCAAGTTTATTAATTAACTTATCTTTTTTAAATTTTAAATCTGTAGATATTTCTTTTTTAATGTCTTTGGAGGTTAAAATACCATTTTCAATTAAACTAGATAAAGATTTTAAAATTTTTTCCGAATTATTCATATCTTATCTTATTTGATGAACATCTTAATTTCAAATATGATATAAGAAATTATGTATACCCACAATTTAGACCCTGTTTTAATGAATTTTGGGTTTTTATCTATAAGATGGTATTCACTAGCTTATATCTTTGGGATAATAATAGGTTGGTTCGTAGGAAAAAAAATAATCACTCATATTTTAAAAAATATAGATCTTAAATTTGATATAAAAGAATTTGACGATTTAATTACTTATATCATTATATCTTTAATTATTGGAGGGCGCCTTGGTTACGTAATTTTTTATAACTTAGGTTATTATATTTCAAATCCATTGGATATTATTAAAGTTTGGGAGGGAGGAATGTCTTTTCATGGTGCTCTCATTGGAATAATCTTCGGAACATATTTATTTTCTTTAAAAAGGAATATACCATCTTTTTTTTTACTAGATACAATAGCTTGTGTATCACCGATAGGTATTTTTTTAGGTCGTATAGCAAATTTTATCAATGGTGAACTAGTTGGGAAAGTAACTTCTGTTCCATGGGGAGTGATTTTCCCAGCTGTTGACATGCTGCCTAGACATCCTTCTCAATTATATGAGGCTATGCTCGAGGGTATATTTTTGTTTTTAATATTAAACACTTTAATTCTCACGAGAGCATACAAAATGGGAACTTGCTCATATTTATTTTTAATTTTTTATGGAGTTTTTAGAATAATCTCTGAATTTTTTAGGGAACCTGACAAACAAATTGGTTACTTTCTTAATTTATTTAGCATGGGAACTATTTTAAGTCTTTTGATGATTTTATCAGGTTTAGTTATTATGAACATCTTACGAAAAGAAAATGAAAAATAATAAAATTTTTTTTAAAAAATCAAAAGTACTTCCAGTAGATAATTTTTTTAGAAATGTACTTTATGATAGTAAATATGGATACTACAATTCTAAAATTCCATTTGGAATAAAAGGTGATTTTATTACGTCACCAAAGATAACAAATCTATTTTCGGAAATAATTGCTATTTGGATAATTGCTTGTTGGGAGTCGTTTGGTAAACCAAAAAATTTTAATATAGTGGAATTGGGTCCAGGAGATGGAAGTTTAACAAACATTCTTTTAAAGACTTTTAGTAAATTTCCAAAATTTGATTCTATTAAAAAGATATTTTTATTTGAGGAGAGTAATTATTTAAAAAAAATTCAAAAAAAAAGAATTTTAAATAAAGATGTAAAATGGATAGATAATTTTAATATAATAAAAGAAGGGCCAGTGATATTTTTTGGAAATGAGTTTTTTGATGCAATACCAATTAAACAATTTAAAAAAATAAATAATTCATTATTTGAAAAAAATTATACATTGGATAAAAATTACAATGTTGTAGAGATTTTCAAAAAAGCTTCACAAAAAAATATAAAAATTATTGAATCTTATAAATCTTTAAGAAAATTAAAATTTATTGAATTTCCTAAATTAGGCTTCAAAAATTTGGAAAAAATAGTAAAAAAAATTGATAGATTAAAAGGGTGTATTTTAATGATAGATTATGGATATTTGAAACCTAAAAACCAAAATACACTACAATCAGTAATGAAGCATGAAAAAAATAAACTTCTTAAAAATTTAGGTAAAGCTGATATCACCGCTCATGTTAACTTTACTTTATTAAATGAATTTTTTTTAAAAAAAGGCTTAAAAATTAAAAAAATTATTTCACAAGGAGATTTTTTAGAAACAATGGGTATTCTCGAGAGAGCTAAAATATTAGCAGAAAAAATGAAATTTACTGAACAATCTGATCTATACCTAAGACTTCAAAGATTAATAAGTCCTAGATTTATGGGAGATTTATTTAAGGTAATTTTAGCCTATAAATTTAAAAAAAATAATTTTGCTGGATTTAAGTAATGTTTTATTCAAAGAAGCTTAAAAAAATAAAACAGATAAAACATTGTTTTTTTTCAAAAAAAAATGGTTTTTCAAAAGGTATCTATGAAGGTCTTAATTGTGGAAAAGGTTCCAAAGATAATAAAAAAAATGTTTTTAAAAACTTAAATCATGTTGCTAAAAAAATGTCAGTAAAGATTAATAAGTTAATACTGATGCATCAAACTCATAGCAACAAAGTAGTTGAAATAAATAATTCCAATTACAAAAAAAAAATTTTCGCAGATGCTATGATAACTAAAATGAGGGGTGTTGCGCTCGGTGTTCTGACAGCAGACTGTGTTCCTATAATTATTTATGAAAAAAAAAATAATATTATTGGCTGCATACACGCTGGTTGGAAAGGTGCTTATTCAGATATAATTAAGAACACTATTACTAAAATAAAAAAGAAAAATTCTAATAGTTTAATCTATGCTAGTATCGGCCCCTGTATAAGTAAAAAAAACTATGAAGTTGATAATAATTTTTATAGAAAATTTTTAACAAAATCAAAATACAATAAGATTTATTTTTCACAAAAGAATAAAGCAAAAAAGATCTTTGATTTGAGAAAGTTTGTTACTGATAAACTCTTGAAATTGAACGTTAAGGTTGATCAAGTTAATAAAGACACATTTGCTGAAAAAACTTATTTTTTTAGTTACAGAAGATCGAGTAAATTAAAGCAAAAAGATTACGGTAGATGTATATCTACAGTTCGCTTACTTTAACTTTATTAATTTGAAAAGATATAGAAATAAGGTATAAATAGTTACATTTCATGAAGATTTTATCTGGAACAAGCAACTTAAAATTAAGTAAAAATATTGCTAAAAATCTTAAATTAAAACTTATAAATACAAATATTAGAAGGTTTGCTGACGGAGAAATATATATAGAAATTAATGAAAATATTAGGGGAAACAGTGTATTTGTAATTCAGTCAACATCTAATCCGGCAAATGATAATCTAATGGAATTACTTCTGGTAATTGATGCTCTTAAAAGATCCTCTGCTAAAACTATAACAGCTGTGATTCCATATTTTGGTTATGCAAGGCAAGATAGAAAAGTTGCTCCAAGAACTTCTATTTCTGCCAAAGTTGTTGCAAATTTATTAACAAACGCTGGAGCAAATAGAATAGTAACAGTTGATTTGCATGCTGGACAAATTCAAGGATTTTTTGATATGCCTGTAGACAACTTATTTACAACTCCTCTATTTTCAAAATTTATAAAAAAAAAGATAAATACAAAAAATTTAAGTTGTGTTTCTCCAGATATGGGTGGTGTTGCTAGAACAAGAGCTTTAGCTACAAGACTAAAAGCAGACCTTGCAATTATAGATAAAAGAAGACCAGCGCCAGGAAGATCAGAGGTTATGAATATAATTGGAGATGTAAAAAATAAAACATGTATTATAGTTGATGATATAATCGATAGCGGTGGAACAATAATAAATGCTGTCGATGCATTAAAAAAAAAGGGTGCTAAAGAGGTTTATGTATTTATTACCCATGCAGTCCTAAGTGGTGAAGCGGCAAAAAAAATAAAAAGTTCTAAAATCAAGAAACTAATTATTACCGACTCGATCGATAATTCAAATAAAATTAAAAATAACAATAAAATTGAGGTCTTATCTATCTCATCCTTGATGTCAGAAGCTATTAAAAGAATAGCGAATTCAAATTCTGTATCCGATTTATTTAATTAACCACTTGTTTTGGTATTAATCTTAGGTTATATACCCTTCTTCAACAATATTATGAGTAATTTAAAGGCAATAAAAAGAAATAGCACTTCCTCAGGATCAAATAATAAATTAAGATCAGAGGGTTTAGTTCCAGCTATATTGTATGGCGGTAAAGATGCTAATAAAAATATTTCTGTAGAAATAAAAGATATTGAAACTTTAGTTAAGTCAGATACTTTTTTATCAAGAGTTTTAGAATTAGATATTGACGGAAAAAAGGAAAAAGTAATTCCAAGAGATGTTGCTTTTAATGTTGTATCTGAAGAACCTATTCACATTGATTTTATGAGAATAGTAGCTGGAAAAAAAATTATTTTAGAAATACCTGTAAAATTTATAAATCACCCAGATTCTCCAGGTTTAAAAAGAGGCGGAGTTTTAAATATCGTAAGGAGAAAAGTTGAATTAAAGTGTCCAGCTGAAAATATCCCAGATGAAATAATTGTTGATCTTACAGGTACAGATATTGGTACTAGTATAAAAATTTCCTCAGTAAAATTAGAGGCTAATGTTTTTCCAACTATTACTGATCGTGATTTCGTTATTGCAACTGTTGCATCGCCTACAGTAATAAAAGAGCCTGAGAAACCTGCAGAGGAGGAAGCTGCAGCTGATGGTGCTGAAGGAGAAACTCCTGCAGAAGGTGCTGAAGCAGCCAAAGATGGAGATGGTGCAAAAAAAGATGATAAGTCTAAAGATGGTGCTGAAAAAAAACCTGACGAAAAAAAATCTGCTGAAAAAAAACCTGCTGAAAAGAAATAATTAATATGCTCTTACTCGTCGGATTAGGAAATCCTGGATCCACTTATACTAATACCAGACACAACATTGGCTTCAAAATAATTGACGCTATAAATTCTCATTTTAAACTTTCAAAACAGAAACCTAAATTTAAAGGACTTTTGACTACAGGGAATATAGAGGAGAAAAAAATTTACGCGATCAAACCTCTGACTTTTATGAATAACTCTGGAACAGCAATAAAAGAGTTAATAGATTACTTCAAAATAGATGCTAAAGATGTTTTTGTTTTTCACGATGATATGGATATTGATTTTGGAAAAATTAAAGCAAAATTTGGTGGAAGTAGTGCTGGACATAATGGAATAGAATCTATCGACAAGTTTATTGGTAAAGATTATTCAAGAGTTCGAATAGGTATAGGTCATCCAAAACAAAAGAAAAAAGTGAACAATCATGTGTTGGAGGATTTTAAGGAAGACGAAGAGGAAAAAATTAATGAGATTACGGAAAATATTGTAAAACAATTACCAACATTAATAGAAAAAAAAATAGACCTTTTTTCAAGTAAAGTTAATCAAGACCTTAATGGGATTTAAATGCGGTATAGTAGGACTTCCTAACGTCGGAAAGTCGACTTTATTTAATGCGCTGACAGCATCGAAAAATGCAGAGGCCGCAAATTTTCCTTTTTGTACAATCGACCCAAATATTGGAATTGTGGATGTCGTTGATGAAAGATTAGATAAATTAACAAAATTATCAAATTCTAAAAAGAAAATATACACCAATATTACATTCGTAGACATTGCTGGACTTGTTAAAGGAGCTTCAAAAGGAGAAGGGTTAGGAAATAAATTTCTTTCTCATATTAGAGAAGTCGATGCAATTGTTCACTTAGTAAGATGCTTTGAATCTGAAAAAATTACCCACGTTAATTCAAAAATTAATCCAATTGAAGACCTTGAAACTATCAAAACTGAAATAATACTTTCTGATCTAGATATCGTTCAAAAAAAACTTGAAAAAGGTAAAAAAAAATTACTTCAAGAAAAAGAGGTAAAAATTCTAGAGGAAAAATTAAAACAATTAAATGAGGGGAAGGAAGCAATCTTTAATGATGAATTTGAGAAAAAGTTTTTAACTACACTAGGTTTATTAAGTATCAAACCTAAAATTATAGTTTGTAATGTTGATGAAGAAAGTTTAGCAACAGGTAATGCTTTTACGGAAGATGTAAAAAGAAAATATCCTGATGAGAAAATAGTAACTATTTGCGCAGATATCGAAGATCAGATCATGGGATTAGACAATAATGAAAGGGAGACTTTCATGAAAGAAATAGGTTTAAATAAAACTGGTTTAAATCAGTTAATTAAAGAAGGTTATGATCTTTTAAACCTGGACACATTTTTTACATCTGGGCCAGAAGAGAGTAGAGCTTGGACAGTTGAAAAAAATACTCTAGCGCCACAAGCGGCGAGTGTAATTCATACTGATTTTGAAAAAAATTTTATTAGAGCAGAGGCTGTGAAATGTGAAGATTTTATTAAATATGGCAGCGCAGAGAAATGCAAGGAAAATGGAAAACTACGAATTGAAGGTAAAGATTATATTGTAAAAGATGGAGACGTATTATACTTCCGTGTCAACCCGTGACCAGATTTTTTTCATGCTTAAATAAACTAAAGTAGTCAAAAGGATTAAATAGATAATTACTTTTACACCTGTTCTGTGTCTTTCTTCTAATTCAGGCTCAGCAGCCCAAGCTAAAAAAGTTGTAACATCTTTAGCCATTTGATCAACAGAGGACTCGGTTCCATCTGCATATTCAACTAGGCCATCCATTAAATTATTCGGCATTTTAATCTTATTGCCGGCCATATATTTATTGTAATAAACACCGTCATCAAGAGTCACTCCTGGAGGAGGGTCTTCGTAACCGACAAGAACTGAATAAATGTAATTAGCTCCTCCTTTTCTTGCTTTAACTAAAACTGACATATCAGGCGGGTATGCCCCACCATTAGCAGCTGTTGCCGCCTGAACATTAGGGTAAGGGCTCTTAAATTTATCTGAAGGTTTTCCTGGTCGAGTAAACATTTCTCCCTGAGAGTCTGGGCCATCTTCTATTTCGAAGCTAGCAGCAATAGCTTTTACTTCTTGTTCTGAAAACTCAGGTCCGCCAGGCTCTCCTAGATTTCTATAGCTAAGATATTGCATTGAGTGGCAAGAAGCGCAGACTTCTTTGTAAACTTGAAAGCCTCTTTGAAGTGATGCTCTATCAAAAGTTCCTGTTAAACCTTTGAAACTCCAATCCACTTTTATTGGATCAACCATTTCAGCGCTTTGTAACGGTCTAAGTGAGATAAGTAATAAAAAAGATAAAACGAGTAGTTTTATATTAAACTTTATCATTAACCTTCCTAGCCAAAGATGGTTCTGCTCCTCCGGTTAATACTGGCTCGGAGATGCTCATAGGAATCGGATCTGTTTTCTCTAACAATCCGACTACTGGCATTACAATTATAAAATGAGCAAAATAGTAAATAGTTCCCACTCTAGCTAACACTAAGTAAATTCCCTCAGCTGGCATCGCACCAACATAACCAAGCATTAAAACGTCTAAAACAAATATCCAATAAAATTGTCTGTAAATTGGTCTGAATATTGCTGATCTTACTTTAGAAGTATCCAGCCAAGGTAATACAAATAAAATAAAGATTGCTCCAAACATAAGAATCACACCGCCTAATTTATCTGGAACAGATCTTAAGATTGCATAGAAAGGTAATAAATACCATTCTGGCACAATATGTGCTGGTGTTACCAACGGATTAGCTGGAATATAATTATCTGAATGACCCAAAACATTAGGAGTGAAGAATACAAATCCAGCAAATATGATCATAAATACTAAAAGCGCGAAAGCATCTTTAATTGTTATATAAGGATGGAATGGCACTGTATCTTTAGATGGTTTCTTTATATCAATTCCTACAGGGTTATTATTTCCTGGAACATGTAAAGCCCAAATATGTAAAACTACTAATCCTAAAATTAAAAACGGTATTAAATAATGTAAGCTAAAGAATCTGTTTAGTGTTGGATTATCTACAGAATATGCTCCCCATAACCAAGTTGTTATACTATCTCCAACTAATGGTATCGCACTAAATAAGTTAGTTATTACTGTAGCGCCCCAGAAACTCATCTGGCCCCAAGGCAAAACGTAACCCATGAAAGCTGCTGCCATCATTAATAAATAAATCATAAGACCAATTATCCAAATTACTTCTCTTGGTGATTTATATGACCCATAAAATAAAGATCTAAAAATGTGTATGTAAACTGCTAAGAAAAACATAGATGCGCCATTGCTATGGATATATCTTATTAACCAACCATAATTTACATCTCTCATTATGTGTTCCACACTTGCAAAAGCTAAATCTGCATGAGCGACGTAATGCATTGCTAAAACAATTCCTGTAACTATTTGAGTGATCAAACAAAAAGTTAAAATTCCTCCAAAGGTCCACCAATAATTTAAATTTTTAGGAGTTGGGTAATCTGTTAGATGCGCTCCAAGCGTGAGTAAAGGTAAACGATCATTGAACCATTTTCCTGCTTTAGATTTTGGTACGTATTCGTGCTCACTCATAATTATTTATCCAATTTTAATTGTATTGCTATCAACAAATTCAAACTTTGGTATTTCCATATTCGTTGGAGCTGGTCCTTTTCTTATTCTGCCTGATACATCGTAATGTGAACCATGGCAAGGACAAAACCAACCGTTGAAGTCACCTTTATCTTTTAAAGGCACGCATCCAAGATGTGTACAAACTCCTAACATTACTAACCATTCATCTTTTCCATCTTTTACTCTATCCTCATCTTTTTGAGGATCAGGCAAATCGTCCAATTTCACAGCCCTGGCCTCAGCTATTTCCTCTGATGTTCTTTTTTTTATAAATATTGGTTTTCCTCTCCATAAAACAGTAATTGATTTGCCAGGTTCTATACTACTAATGTCAACTTCTGTAGTTGCTAGAGCTTGTTGAGCTTTATCTGGATTCATTTGGTCTATCATTGGCCAAATTACTGCTCCAACTCCTACTGCTCCAATAGTGTAACTAGCTGTAAATAAAAAATCTCTACGATTTACTTTCTTTTCTTCTTTGCTCATTAATGTTTGTGTTTATAATGTATATATTTATTAAAACTATATTTTTAAATGTTCTAGGGTCAGAATGACACATAAATTAAGCAATAATAATGCACATAGCTCTTTATAAACCCGATATACCTCAAAATACAGCGGCGATAATAAGATTAGGCGCGTGTTTAAAACTTAAAATTCATATAATTGAGCCCTGTGGTTTTGACTTAAATGACCCAAGATTTAAACGAGTGGTGATGGATTATCTGGGATTTAGTAAGATAATTAGGTACGAGGATTATGAAAAATTCTTGTTTATGAATAAAAAAAAAAGAATAATACTTATGACGACCAAAGCTAAAAAAAACTATCATAGATTTATTTTTAAAAAAAATGATATTCTGTTATTTGGAAGAGAGAGCGCGGGAGTGCCTCAAAGTCTTCATAAAACTATTAAAAATAAAGTGAAAGTCCCAATGAATAAAAAAGCTAGATCACTTAATGTGGCTATGAGTGTAGCTATTATTTCTGCTGAGGCTCTTAGACAAAACAACTTATTAAAATAATGATTTCAACTGATTATAGAAAAAAAATGGCTGATAGTTGGTTCTCATACTTACAAGCCCAGATATGCAAATCTTTTGAGAACTTAGAAAATAAAAAATTTAAATTTTCTAAAAGAGATTGGTATAAAAAAAATGTTAAAGAGGGCGGTGGAACTTCTTATTTATTATCTAATGGAAAAATTTTTGATAAAGTTGGAGTAAATAAATCAACTGTCTCAGGGACATTTCCAAAGAAATTTCGATCTAATATATTTGGCGCTGAAAAAAAAGGTAAATATTGGGCGTCAGGAATTTCTGTAGTAGCGCACATGAAAAACCCAAAAATCCCTGCGATTCACTTTAATACAAGGTTTATTGTAACATCCAAAGAATGGTTTGGCGGTGGAATGGATGTCACCCCAAGTCATGAAGATAAAAAAGAAAGTCAAATTATACATAATGATCTTAAAAAAATTTGCTTACAAAATAAAAAAAATTATAAGAAATATAAAAAATGGTGTGATAAATATTTTTATCTACCACATAGAAAAGAAGTTAGAGGTATAGGTGGAATTTTTTTTGATTATGAAACGAAAGATTGGATTAAAAATTTTAAATTTGTTAGAGAACTCGGGTTAGCTTTTATTGAAATCTCAAATAAAGTAATCAATAAAAAGAAAAAATTAAGATATACGAAAGAAGATAAGGAAAAACAATTATTTAAACGTGGGAGATATGTTGAGTTTAATCTTTTATACGATAGGGGTACGAAATTTGGGTTAAACTCTGGAGGGAATACCGACTCTATTCTAATGTCTTTACCTCCCGAAGCTAAGTGGAGATAATAATGGATAAAGAACCTATTACAGTAAACGGTCTTAAAAATTTGAAAATAGAATTGGAAGATTTGAAAAATGTTCAAAGACCTAAAGTTGTCGAAGCAATAGCTGAGGCCAGATCCCATGGAGATTTAAAAGAAAATGCTGAGTATCATGCAGCAAAAGAACAACAAGCTTTAATTGAAAGTAGAGTAATAGCGATAAATGATTTAATTGCTAGAGCTAATGTAATAGATGTTACTAAAATCGAAAATGATGGAAAAGTCATTTTTGGTTCTACCGTAAAACTCAAAGAACTTGAGACGGATAAACTAATTACTTATAAATTAGTTGGACAAGATGAAGCGGATATTAAAAAAAATTTAATATTTTTTAAAAGCCCAATAGGAAAAGCTCTGATAGGAAAAGATAAAGATGAGATGGTAACAGTAATTACACCCTCAGGTGAAAAAAGTTTTGAGATATTAGATGTACAATACGTTTAATTTGAGTGTGAACGAATTATTTCTTTAACTCGTTTTTTGGTAATTTGAAAATTATTTTTTATCCATTCATCTTCAATTTCTCTTAAGACCTTGCCAATCAATGATCCTTGGTGCATACCATTTTCTATTAAATATTTTCCATCAATATTAAACTTATGAGTTTTAGATTTTAGTATTTTGTTAAAAATCTCTGAAAAATCGCGTAATTTAAAATTAGAGTTAATTGCAAAATTAAGAATAAGTAAATCAATTAAAGTATGTTTATCGTGTAAATAAATATTTTTTTCTAAGTCTTTATTAAAAAAACCTTTATTTTCTCTTATTAATTTTAATTTTTTTGCTAAAAAATTAAGATTATCTCTAATATCATTGGAAGTGTTGTATTTGTGACCAAAATATTCATGTGTATCTTGATCATCTATAAGAAGAACTCCCAATAACAAATTTTTACTTACTTGAGAAAAGTCACAAATTTTGATTAATCTCTCTAGCCGCTTAAGATTTTTAAATTCAGGAAAGATTAGAGTAAAAATTTCTTTTAATTCTGTGCTCTCATTTAAATTCATAAAATTTTTTAAATCTAAAATTTTATATAGCTCTACTAAGATTCTTTCTTTTGAAATCTTTTTAATTCCATTGAGGTTTAGTTTGATTGCTTCTAAGGTAGTTGTTTCAACTTTAAAGTTGTACATAATTTTAAAACGAATAAATCGTATTATACGTAAGTAATCTTCCTCAATTCTTTTTTGAGGATCACCGATAAATTTTACAATTTTATTTTTTAGATCTATTTTTCCATTTTGAGGATCAAAAGTATTCCCGTCTATATCAAGATAAATTGCATTGATAGTAAAGTCCCTTCTTTCAGAGTCGAGCTGCCAATTATCAATGTATTCTACTTCGGCATGCCTTCCATCTGTTTCTAAATCTCTTCTTAATGTTGTGAGTTCAAGTTTTAAATTGTCAGATATTAAAGTAATAGTCCCGTGTTTAATACCAGTATCAATAATTTTAAAATTGGTATTATCAAATTTTTCTTTAATTTCATCAGAACTTAATATGGTTGCAATATCAATATCATCAACTTCATCATTAGATAAGTGCTTCCTAACACAACCTCCTACAAACCTTGCTGCAACTTTATCTTTCGGAATGCCTTCTTGAAGTTTGGTAAAAACAAATTTTAATTCCTTATTTTTATAAAAAGGGAATAAGTTTCGTTTGATTTTTTTTATAAAATTGAAACTTAGATCAAACATATAATCGTGGCTGGGGCACTAGGATTCGAACCTAGGATGGCGGTATCAAAAACCGCTGCCTTACCGCTTGGCTATGCCCCAATATTAAGAAGTCTGGTATATCATAAATCATAAAAATTAAACAGTTTTCGCAAGTGATACCCAAAACTTAGGATATTTAATTCGTAAATTATTTAAGGCTTTTTTCGCAAATATTTGATTTTTAAACAAACCGTAACAAACTGACCCAGAGCCTGTCATTCTTGAAAAATAACATCCCTTCTCATTTTTAATATTTGTTATTAATTGTTTTATGGATGGGAATTTTTTTTCAACAACTGATTGTAAGTCATTACCTTCCCTCTTTAACTGGTTAATATACTTATTTCTTGAAACCATTGCATAACTAATAAATTTTCTTTTTTTAGAATATTTTTTTACTTTTGAGTAGATTTCCTTGGTTGAACATTTGACCTTAGGTTGTACTAAGACAAAAAATAGCTTTTGTTTTTTCCTTAAATTGATAATTGACCCTAAGTTTTTCAAAAAACCTTGTTTGTAAAAAAAAAGTTTTAAATCTGTCCCAATTTTTTTTTCGACTTTATTCAATAGAGTTTTACTTATTTCATTTTTTAAAAGAAATTTTAGAATAAAAGCTGCGTTTCCAGTGCCTCCTCCTAATCCAGCAAAAACTGGGATCTTTTTTGTAATTATCACAGAGTAAAAACTTGATATTAGTTTAAGTTTTCTTAGTAATTTGAGAGTATTAAGGACAGAGTTATCTTTTATACTAATTGTTTTTGAAAATGATCCTATGAATTTAATCTTGTCACTTCCTCCTTTTATACTTTTTATTTTTATTTTGTCAGCTAGATCTATCAAACAAAAGTGTGATTGAATTTCGTGTAAACCATCATTTCTTTTAAAATTTACATTTAATGATAAATTAATTTTAGCGTAAGATCTTATGACCATAATTTATAGGCCTTTTATTAGTTTCTCTTCAATATTTTTTTTTAGATCTTCTTTGGTATTTTTAAGGTTCAGCACATACTCCCAATAGTATCTTGCTTGAATTTTGTTACCGTTTTTCCATAGAACATCTCCATAGTGATCATTAACTATAGGATCTCCCGGCATTAGTCTTACTGCTGTTTGAAGATAGTCTTTTGACTCTTTATATCTTTTAAGTTTAAACAAAGCCCATCCTAAGGAATCTATTATATACGGATCATTTGATTTTAATTCATTCGCTTTTTCCAGCATGCTTAGTGACTTTTCGATTTTAATTCCTTGTTCTATCCAAGAGTAAGCTAAATAATTAATAACATAAGCTTGATCTGGATCAGCTTTCAAAGATGCTAATAAATCTTTCTCTGCTTTATCCCATTCTCCTGTCCGCTCATATGCAACTCCTCTGCCATCTGTAACTTCAGCATATAATGGATGATCTTTTTTTATTATCTTAATAATTTTGCTATAATATAAAATTGACTCTTTAAATTTTTCATTATTTTTTAGAAATTCAGCGTAATCAAAGTCATCATAAATATTTTTATTTATAAATCCTTTATAAGTATCACTTACAACTTTTATAGCTTTATCTTGATTTTCCTCTTTTAAGTAAATTTTTGCTAATTGTTTTGACGTATACCATTTAAAAGCCTCTCCCTCTTTACTCAAATGATAATAGATTTTTTTAGCTTCTTCAAAATTTTCTGTCTTGAAATAATTTTCTGCTAGGAGAGTGTCATAAGATACTAATTCTTCATTAAGAAACTTTGATAAGTTTAAGTAGAAATTAGATAATGAGTAAATTAATTGTGAAGATAAAGCATTTGAGGTAATATATAAAATCTCAGCAATGACATGCTGTTCTTTTTTGCAATCAAATTTAATAACGTTTTTCTTATCTTTTAAATCTAAATTATATTGATTAAGCAAAAGATTTCTTGGATAAGTCACTAGTGCGGATTTTACATGATTTTTTGCTTCTCCTAATTTACCTAATGAAGACAAATAGGACGCATAAAAAAAGTTATATCTTGAAAAGTCAGTTCTTTTATCATTGGTTATTTGCATGAAAAGATTTTCTGTATTTGATGTATTAAAAAAACAATTTAAAAAAATATTTTGTATTTTTTTAAAATTCTTAAATCTTTCATCTAATTTTTTTAACTCTGTATTTGATTGATCAAAATCCAAGTTCCTTAAATTAGACCAATTTAGCAGAGAGTCTGATATGTAGTTATTTAATATTGATCCAGTAGATCTATTTTTTGCTTTTAGAAAATATTTTTGAGCTAACTTTAAATTAGAATTTTTTAAGTAATATATTCCTGCGATTAGATGGCTTTCGAAACTATCAAGATTTTGTTTTTCAAGTTTTATGGAATATCTAAAAGCGTAATTAAAATTACCAGAATTAATTAAAGAATATAAATATTTAACAGAATAATTTGTGTGACTTTTTTCTAAACCATTTAATTTTTTAAAATATTTAGATGATTCATCATATTGGTTATCATTCAAATGTAAAATTCCTGAAAAATAGTCGGATATAAGGTCTGCTTTGTCAAACTTATCCAAAGATTTAACATTAGATGTGGACAAAATTATAATGACAAACAAAATCTGTACTATAATCTTCTTGTTAAAATTAAATATTTTCATAATGAATGATAAAAAAAACATTATAGACCCTGTTAAATTAATTAAATATTATAAACTTATTAATCATAATTTAATTTACAATAATAAGGCAATCAATAGGTATAAAAAGGATAGTTTTGAAATTTCTGCAGATAAATTAGATAACTTAGATAAACTTAAAAAGGCAATTCATAACATAAGAAACTGTAGTCTTAAAGATAACGCTAAAAATATGGTATTTAGCGATGGTAATCCAAGATCAAAGATAATGCTTATAGGTGAGGCTCCTGGAGCTAATGAAGATGAAGAAGGTTTGCCTTTTGTTGGCCGAGCTGGAGCTTTACTTGATAAAATGCTTTCTGCAATAAATTTAGATAGAAAAAAAGTATATATATCAAACATAATAAATTATAGACCTCCCGAAAATAGAAGGCCCACAGATGAAGAAATTAGAAGATATTTGCCTTTCATTACCAAACACATAGAAATTATAAATCCAAAAATTCTTGTTTTGCTTGGAAGTACGGCAATGAATTCTTTAATAGGAGATGAAGTTGTAATATCCAAAATGAGGGGTAAATGGATTGAAAAAAATTTTGGTAATTGTAAGACATCAGTTATTATCACATTTCATCCTGCTTTTTTAATGAGGCAACCAGCACAGAAAAAAATGGCTTGGATCGACTTAAAAATGATAAGAGATAAAAAAATTTAATTAAATTGAAAAAAAAAATTATTATTGCTGGAGTTGATGAAGTTGGAAGGGGATGTTTAGCTGGTCCAGTGGTTTCAGCAGCTGTAGTGCTAAAAGAGGGTATAAATCTTAAACTTCTTAAAGATTCCAAAAAAATAAGCTTTAAAAAAAGATTAGAAATCGCAAATCATATAAAATTTCATTCACATTATGCTATCGGTCTAGCATCAGTAGATGAAATTTTAGATTTAAATATTTTACAAGCATCACTGCTATCGATGAAAAGAGCTTTGGATCAGCTGACCGTAAAACCAGATTTAACACTGGTAGATGGGAATTTTGCTCCACCGGGATTAAAAAATTATAAAACTATAATAAATGGAGATGAAAAAATAAAAGTTATTAGTGCAGCTTCTATTATTGCTAAAGTTTTTAGAGACAACCTCATGATTAAACTTGCTAAAGATTTTTCTAATTATGCTTGGGAGAGTAATTTTGGTTATGGGACAAAAGCTCATTTAGATGGGTTAAAAAAGTTTGGCATTACCTCTCATCACAGAAAAGGTTTTAAACCCATACACAAGATATTGTCTAACTAAGAATCTTAAGCACAAGAAGACTCGTTTTTTCATTAAAAAGATTTGACCCTGGATTCAATTTAAGGTTGAATCTTGAAATGTTTAAATTTTCCAACCAGATCGTTAATGGAGATTGCTTAAAGGAAATAAAAAAAATTCCTGATAAGTCCTTTGATTTAGTTTTTGCTGATCCTCCCTACAATATGCAGATTGGTGAAAAATTAACTCGACCTGACGCTAGCAAAGTGAATGGAGTAAATGATGAGTGGGATCAGTTTAATAGTTTCAAACATTACGATGAATTCTGCATTGCTTGGCTTAATGAATGTAAAAGAATTCTAAAAGATAATGGAAGTATTTGGGTAATAGGATCTTATCATAATATTTTTCGTCTAGGTTATCACTTACAAAATTTAGATTACTGGTTGCTTAACGATGTTATCTGGAGAAAAAATAATCCTATGCCAAATTTTAGAGGAACTAGATTTACTAATGCACATGAAACTCTTATCTGGGCTTCAAAAAATAAAAAATCAAAATATACGTTTAATTATCAATCATTAAAATGCTTAAATGATGACTTACAGATGAGATCAGACTGGATATTACCTATTTGCAACGGAAAAGAAAGACTAAAGAAAAACGGAAAAAAAATTCATTCTACCCAAAAACCAGAGGCTCTTTTACATAGAATTATTTTAGCTACTACAAATAAAGATGATGCCATCTTTGATCCATTTTTAGGTACTGGAACAACAGCAGTTGTGGCTAAAAAATTAGGAAGAAGATACTTTGGTATAGAAAAAGACAAAAAGTATTTTAAAGCTGCTAGTGAAAGAATAAAAAAAACTAAGGTAATTGAGGATGAATATTTGGATACTGTTGAAAACAATAAATCAAAACCAAGAATTCCTTTTGGTTCTCTTGTGGAGCTAGGAATATTAAAGCCTGGCACTACCCTATTTGATCCAAAGAGGAAGATTAATGCTAAAATTATGGCTGATGGAAGTATTAAATATAAACAGTCAGAAGGTTCTATACATAAAGTGGCAGCAACAATTATGGGAGCTGAAAGCTGTAATGGTTGGACTTATTGGCATTGTAATATTAATGGATCCACTGTTGTAATTGATAGTTTAAGGCAAAAATTTATTGCTGAGACTAAGGCCTAATTCTTATAAACTTTACCTAAGTATCTTTTTACGAAAAATCTACGTTTTAACAAAAACTTCAAAAATAGATTTCTTATATTTTGCATAATTTTGCTTGAAAAGTGGAATGCAAAGAAATTAAAATTTGATCTGCTTCTAATAATTTTTGCCCTTTTTGATCTAATTTCAAAATAGTTATTTTCTTTATCAAGCTTATCTTTTGTCAATAGATTAAATATTTCAAAAGCACTTTCTATAGACTGTCCAGCACCTTGTGCGAGTGTTGGCAAAAACCCATTAAAAGCATCTCCAATATAAAATACCTTTTTATTAGAAGAAGGAATAATTTTTGGAGTAAAATACAAAGGCCATGTTTTTATTTCATCCTCAAATATATTCTTTAATTTTGGGTTTTGTTTTAAAACTACTTCTTGAACCAATTGTTTGATATTATCAGGTTCATATTTTTTACATCTCATTATGCAAACCATATTAAGTTCTTTTTTCTTATTTATTGGATAAAGAACAATATGGCTATTACTTCCAAGCATTAAACTTAGATTTTCATCGTTTATATCGAATTCAGATTTAGAATTTAATATTACTCTTGCTGCAATTGCTTTTTTAAATCTTGGTTCATTTTTTTTCATTTCAAAAAATGACCTGGTGTTTGAAAATATTCCATCAGCAGCAATAACAAAATCTACTAGGTCATTTGTATTGTCATCAAATTTGATAAGAATTTTGTCTTTAAGTTCGGAGACTTCTTTCATTTTTTTTCCAAATCTTAAATGCTGTGTGTAAATATCTTCTTTCAAAAATTCGATTAAAGTAGATCTTTGAAGAGTTGTGTACTTAGCTTCAGGGCTATTAAACTTAGATAAATTTAAATCACATATTTTTTCATTTTGCATATTGTAAAAATCTATTGTCCTTGGGTGAAAAATTTTTTCGTTGTTAATTTTATCAAAACTGATTTGATTTAAAATTTTTATACTGTTTGTTGCTAATTGAATACCGTAGCCCTCCTCAAGAGACAAACTTTCTTCTCTCTCATAAACCATAAATTCATGATCTGTATATTTTTTAACTAAATTTGCTAAAGTTAATCCTGCTATGCCAGCGCCAATTATTGCAATTTTCTTTTTCATTAGAATAAAGATGAAACTTGATTAAATATTCTTTTCGTGAAACTAGGAATAAATTCTTTATTTTTTTCTAAAGAGTACCAATTATATGATTTTGGAATCTTGTTTGAAAATTTATAGTACAAATTAATATTAAGACTTAAATTTGAAATAGAATTTTTATAATTTTTTAAAAATTTCCAATTTTTATCTACCGAATTATTTTCCACTTCTTTTATTAATGGTAAATTAAAATTTTTGAGAAATTTTATTTCATTCTCTTTAGTCAAAGCTATTTGTTTTTTTTTACTAACGTAACAAAAAATATTGTAGTTCATAACTTTTATTTTTTTTCTTTTATTATCTTTAATCTTATTTGATGATTTAAAATAACTGCAACTTTTATTCAAACAACATTGACTACATTTTGGGTCTTTTGGCTTACAAATTAAAGCTCCGAATTCCATTAACGCTTCAACAAAATCGGAGTTTCTGTTCGTAATAAAAAGATTTTTTTTATTAGAATCAATTAACTGATCAAAATCTATCTTGGACTCCTTTTTATTAAGATATCTTGTGAATACTCTTTTTACATTTCCATCTAAAGCTATTGTTGGGTAATTATGAATAAAACCCATCAGCGCGTTAGCAGTATAATCTCCTACTCCTGGTAATTTTTTTATTTCTTTTAAAGTATTTGGTAAATTAGAATTAAGTTCTTTTACTAATAATTTAACAGATGCTAACAAATTTCTAGCCCTTCTGTAATAACCCAAACCTTCCCACATTTTTAGAATTTGAGTTTCATTAGCTTTAGATAAAGACTCTAGTGTCTTATATTTTCTCGTAAATTTTTTAAAATAAGGAATAACTGTTTTTACTTGTGTTTGTTGCAACATAAATTCACTCAAAAGTCTGTAATAAAGCTTTTTTGGTGATTTTTTGCTAACACGCCATGGCAAATTACGCCTGCTATTATCATACCAAGCAAGAATTTTTTTTGATAAAGTTGGATTTAAATGCATAATAAAAATAATAATAAAACTCAAACTTTCATACAAGGGCTAAGACCTTTTGCAAGCTCAATTCCTAAAACTTTAAAAAAACATCTCAGAAAAGGTGGATATAATTATTCTAATATCGTGGATAATTGGACAAGGATTGTTAACAAAAATATTTCAGATGCATGCTATCCCATTACGGTAAAAATGAGTAAAGAAATGAGGAATGGCACTTTAGTACTTAACGTAGTTCATGGAAAAGAAATGGAAGTTGAGTACATGAAAAAAGAGATAATTGATAAAATAAACAGCTTTTTTGGCTACAATTGTATCAAACAAGTATCATTGAAAATTGTTCAAGATACAATAAAATCAAAAAATAAAGTTTTTCCTAAGATTAAAAACTTGCCTAAAATTGAAGAAAAAATGGATAAAATTAAAGATAATCATCTTAAAAACTCTTTAAAAATTTTTTTGAAAGTATTTAATGAGAGAAATAAATAAATTTTTTTATATTACTGTAATTACTTTTTTCACCTGCATCGCGCCAGTTCAAAGTAAAATATTAAGCATAGGAAGTCCAGAAGCAAAAGTAATAGTAAAAGTTTTTTCTTCATTAACGTGTCCTCATTGCGCTAACTTTCATGGCGCAATTTTTAATAATCTTAAGAGAGATTATATTGATAAAGGTTTAGTTAAATTTGAACATCATCCCTTTCCGCTTGATTTAGCGGCGCTTAACGCTGAAGTTGTTGTCAATTGTCAAACTAACAATAATAAGAAATTTGAATTGTTAGAAGAAATTTATAAAAAGCAAAAATTTTGGGCAGTGGGCTCTGACATAAATAAAATAAACGATTTAATTAAAGAAGTTGGTTTAAACTTCGATTTATCAAAAGAAAAAATGGATACGTGTCTTAAAGATAGCGACGCCCAAGATAAAATACTGCAGCTAAGAATTGATGCTCAAAAAAAGTATAAAATTGAATCTACCCCAACAATAATTGTAAATGAAAAAAAATATAACAATAAAATAGACTATAAGTCCTTTAAAAAAATAATTGAAAAAAATTTATAGATGAAATTTAAACAATTAGATATTACAGGTTTTAAATCATTTTCTGATAAGACAACTTTTTTAATTGAAGATGGGTTGACCGGTATAGTTGGTCCAAATGGGTGTGGTAAATCCAATGTTGTGGAGTCTTTAAGATGGTGTATGGGAGAAAGCTCTGCAAAAAGTATGAGGGGAAGTGGGATGGAAGATGTAATTTTTTCTGGAACTTCAAATCGACCATCTAAAAATATTTCAGAGGTATCTTTATTGCTTGATAATCAGAATAAAGAAGGTCCAGTCCAATTTAAAGAATTTGATGAAATTGTTATAAGGAGAAAAATTGAAAGAGATAAAGGCTCTAAATATTTCATTAATGATAGAGAAGTCAGAGCAAGGGACGTACAAACTTTGTTTGCAGACTTGTCGACCGGAGCTCATTCTCCGTCACTTATTAGTCAAGGGAGAATTGGACAACTTGTAACTTCTAAGCCAATAGAAAGAAAGTCTATTCTTGAAGAAGCTGCAGGAATATCAGGAATACACGCTAGAAGACAAGAAGCAGAAACAAGATTAAATGCAGCTGAAAATAATTTAAAGAGAGCTGATGAACTCAAAAAACAACAACAAAAGCAATTAGATAATTTAAAGAAACAAGCTGAAGAAGCGACAAGATACAAAGAAATCTCGAGAGAGATCAAGAGAGCGGAAGCAGGCTTATATTATTTAAAGATCAGAGAAATAGAAAAAGATAAAAAAAAAATAGTAGAAAAACTTAGTGAGCTTGAGGATGAGATTAGTGCAATAAATATCGATTATAATCATAACAACACACTTTTAGAGGAAGAAAATAAAAAATTAGCGCCTCTTAGAGATAAAAAGATGGAAAGTGCTGCAAGCTTACAAAAAATTAATTTGGAAATGGCTAGTCTGGATGAGGAAGAAGCAAGGGTAAAATCATTACAAGAAAAACTCGAAAAGTCTATTAAAACAGTAGAATCAGACCTAGAACGAGAGAAAAGTATTTCTCTAGATGCAGATCTAAATGAGAAAAGAATTTCTAAAGAAAAAGAAGAGTTGCTAAAAACTGAAGGTCAGTTATCAAAAGTAGAATCTAATTCTTCAAAAGAACTTAAGGAATCTAAATCCCAATTATATAGTTTACAAATTCAATTAGACGATATGCTAGATAAAATTGAGAAATATATTAAAGGAAGCAAAAAGCTTACTATGGAAATATTTTCAGAGCTAAAAAAATTGGTAAAAAAAATTACTTCTTCACAAGAAGAATACGCTGAAAAATATGGAAAAGATAAGTCAATTCAAAGCGACTCAATTAAAAGGAAAGAAAGAATTAAAAATATTGACTTAGAATTAGAGAATTGGAGAAATTTGAAATCTAATTCAGAAAGAATGATATTTGAATTAAGTGACAGAAAAAATAAACTTCAGGCTGAGTTAACTGATAATCAAAAAAATCCTGAAAGAATTGCAACATCAAAAGGGCAAAATCTTCAAAATTTAGAAAATACCAAAAAAAGAAATGAAGAGATTGAAAATGAATTGATCGAGGCAGAAAAAAAATATAACTCTATCAATCAAAATATTAGAGAAATTCAATCCAAACTTTCTGAATTAAAAGAAAATAAAGCTAGAAATGAAGCAACTGTGGAGGGAATCGAGAACAGAAAAAAAGATTTATTATTTTCTGTAAAAAGCGAATTAAATATTGAAAATGAAGATGAGTTACTACCTCGTTCGGATTTGAACCAAGTTTCACCGGATAATCTCCCATCATTGAAGGAACAATCCCAAAAGACAGAAAAAATTAAAAAACAAAGGGAGTCCTTGGGCTCGGTAAATCTTAGAGCAGATGAGGAAACTAAAAAGTTTGAAACAGATATAAAAAAAATGGAAGATGATAGAGCTGATCTCTACTCAGCAATAGTAAAATTAAAAACTAGTATTGATGAGTTAAATCAAAAAGGTAGAGAGCGATTATTGGATGCTTTCACAAAAGTTAATAGAAAATTTAATGAGGTATATACAAAACTATTTAGCGGAGGTACTGCAAAAATAGAATTAGTAGACTCGGATGATCCTCTTGAAGCAGGACTGGAAATGTATGTTTCGCCTCCAGGAAAAAGATTGCAATCTATTACATTGTTATCAGGAGGTGAACAAGCTTTAACAGCTTTATCATTAGTATTTGCAGTATTTTTAGTGAATCCATCTCCAATTTGTGTTTTAGACGAAGTTGATGCTCCATTAGATGATGCTAATGTTACCAGATTTTGTAGCTTATTAGATGAACTTACAAAGATAACAAAAACAAAATTTATAATTATTACTCACCATGCTTTAACAATGTCTAGGATGCATAGATTGTATGGAGTCACAATGGCAGAGCAAGGGGTTAGCCAACTTGTTTCGGTAGACTTACAAAAAGCAGAGGAATTGGTTGCTTAGATAATATCAATGACAATTCCTGAGGACTTTAAAACTCGCCTAAAAATTGCAAAAAAAAAATTAAAAAAACAGATTAATAGCGATGATGTAAAAAAAGGCTCTTTTATGGGAGGTGCTTTCAAAATAGGTACAGAACTTGTAGCTGCAGTAGCTGTTGGGACAATAATTGGGTTTATTTTAGATAGTTGGTTTGATACTAAACCTTGGTTAATAATAATTTTCTTTTTTTTAGGTACGGCAGCAGGCATACTAAACGTGATACGCACTGCTAACCGAATGCAAAAAGAGGAATAATATAAGGAATTTATGGCAAGTAATCCAATGCAACAATTTAATGTTCATAAAATTGGACCTGAAATTAAAATTGCAGGAGTAGATTTATCTTTTACAAACTCAAGCCTGTTCATGGTAATTAGTGCATCAGTTATATTGTTATTTTTATTCCTTGGAACCAGAGAGAAAAAAATTGTTCCAGATAAAATTCAACTAATTGCTGAAATGTTTTATACATTTGTTGCAAAAATGATAAGTGACACAGCGGGTTCTAAGGCCAAACCTTATTTTCCTTTTATATTTAGTTTATTTATGTTTGTTCTATTTTGTAATATGGTGGGAATGTTACCATACTCATTCACTGTAACTAGCCATATTATAGTTACTTTAATTATGGCACTTTTCATTTTTATTGCAGTTACCATCATTGGATTTGTTAAACATGGTTTTAAATATTTAAATATTTTTGTGCCAAGTGGAGTACCAGTGGTACTATTACCATTAATCACAGTTATTGAAATTATTTCATATTTAAGTAGGCCAGTCAGTTTATCTGTAAGATTATTTGCAAATATGATGGCAGGGCATACTATGTTAAAAGTTTTTGGAGGATTTGTAATAAGTTTAGGATTACTTGGCGGGTGGTTGCCGCTAGGTTTTTCAGTAGCATTAACTGGCTTGGAAATATTAGTAGCTTTTCTTCAAGCTTATGTTTTTGCAATATTAACCTGCATCTATTTAAATGATGCATTAAATTTACATCATTAATTAAAAAAGGAGGAAACATGGAGTTAGAAGCGGCAAAAATGATTGGAGCAGGTCTTGCTGCAATCGCGTTAGCAGGAGCTGGTGTAGGTATCGGAATTATTTTTGGTAACTACCTCTCTGGTGCAATGAGGAATCCATCTGCAGCTCAGAAACAATTCCCTAATTTACTTTTGGGATTTGCTTTGGCAGAGGCGACTGGACTTTTCGGCCTTGTAGTAGCTTTGATTATTTTATTTGCTTTTTAAATAAATAATCATGAAAAGATACTTTGGTTTTATTTTAGCTTTATTAGCTATACAAAATGATTTATTTGCGGCTGAGGCAGGAATGCCTCAGCTAGATCCAAAGTATTGGGCTTCACAAGCCTTTTGGTTAATTTTAGTTTTTACGATTTTATATATCTCAATAGCAAAATTTTACCTTCCAAAAATTAAAAATAATTTAGATAATCGTGAAAATAAAATTAAGGATGACTTAGATGATGCAAATAAATTCAAAGAGTTGTCTGAGTCAAAACTTAAAGAATATGAAAAAATTTTGGAAGATGCCAAAAAAGAGATAATCAAAATTCACATAGATTCAAAAAACATACTAAACAAGGATATTCAAACGAAGAAAGAGGCTGTTGAAAAGGATATAGAAAAAGAAATTGTAAAAGCTCAAAAAGAAATAATTGATCTTAAAAAAAACTCTGTCTCCGATATTCAAAAAATATCAGAAGATATTGCATCAAATATAATTGAAAAAATTTCTGGTGACAAACTTAATGAAAGTAGCATTAAAGCGGCGGTAGAAGAAACTTCTAAAAAAAACCTAGGTAAATATTTATGACGATTGATGCAACTTTTTGGGTAATGATATCCTTCTTTGCTTTTATAGGATTGCTTATTTATTTTAAAATTCCTCAAAAAATAAAAGCAGTTTTAGATGAAAATATTAATAATATCAAAAAACAGATTGATGATGCTGATAGACTTAAAGAAGATGCCAAAAATATCCTTACAGAATATGAGAAAAAGATTAGTAATTCCAAAGATGAGGTAAAACAAATGATAGGTACAGCAAGTGAGAATGCTGAAAAAAATGTTATTAAAACAAATCAAGATTTTTATAATTTAATGGAGGCACGAAAGAAAAATGCAGAAGAAAGAATTAAACAACTCAAGAATCAAGCTTTAAAAGATATTAAAAACGCCTCTGTAAAAATTGCTATAGAAGCAGTTGAAAAGCTAATGAAAAACTCTCTAGATAAAAGCAAATTAGATAAAATTTATAGCTCTAGTATTGAGGAAACAAAATTAGCACTTAAGAAAAAATCTAGTTAGAATAGCCATAAATATATGGCAAAAAAAATTACTGTTATTGGATCAGGTTTTGGAGGTTTGGCTGCAGCGCTAAGATTAAAAGCCAAAGGCCATAAAGTTACTTTATTAGAGAAACATCCTGATCTAGGTGGTCGAGCAAGAGTTTTTAAAAAAGGACAGTTTATTTACGACGGTGGTCCAACGGTAATAACTGCTCCATATCTTTTTGAAGAATTATTTTCATTATTTAACAAAAATATTTCTGACTACGTCGAGATAGTGCCTTTAGATTTATGGTACCGGTTTGTTTTCAGTAATGGAGATACATTTGACTACAATGGAAATGATAAATCAATGGAAGAACAAGTTAAAAAGTTTAACCCTTCTGATTATGATGGATATAAAGATTTAGTAAATTTTACTGAAAAAATCTTCGACAAAGGTTTTACAGATTTATCTGATAAGCCCTTTAATAATCTGGTTTTTATGATGAAACAAATTCCATCTTTATTAAAATTAAAAAGTTATAAGTCAGTCTACAGTTTAGTTTCAAACTATATATCTAATGAAAAATTAAGGAGAGTGTTTAGTATGCACCCTCTTTTAGTAGGTGGAAACCCATTCAGCACTACGTCGATATATACATTAATTTTATTTTTAGAAAAAAAATGGGGCATTCACTACTCTATGGGAGGAACGGGAAGTGTAGTCAAGGCTTTAGAAAAACTAATGATCGAAGAAAATATCAAAATTATTAAAGATGCTGAAGTAACAGAAATACTCACAGAAAATAAAAAAGTCAAAGGTGTTAAAATTAATAATTCAAAAATAATTAATAGTGACTATGTGATTTGTAACTCTGACCCTCCTAATGTTTATAATAATCTAATTAAATCAAAGGGAGATTATGATTTTTTATTTAAACAAAAAATGAAAAGAATGGATTATTCAATGGGATTATTTGTTTATTATTTTGGTTCTAAAAAAAAATATCCCGATGTTGCGCATCATACAATTTATTTTGGGGAGTCTTACGAAAAACATCTCGATAAAATCTTTGAAAAGAAAATACTTTCTGAAGACATAAGTTATTATTTACATCGACCGTCTGCAACAGATCCTAGTATGGCTCCAGAAGGCCAAGATGCTTTTTATGTATTGGTTCCAGTTCCAAACAATTTATCTAAAGTTAAATGGATCGAGGAAGGTGATAAATTTAAAGATTTAGTTTTAGATAAAATGGATAAAACTGTTCTGCCTGGCATTAAAGAAAATGTGGTAAGTGATTTTTATTTAACACCTGATTACTTTGAAATCGATCTAGCAACTCTTTATGGATCTGGATTTTCAATTCAGCCAAAATTTTCTCAATCAGCTTATTTTAGATTTCATAATCAATCTGAAATATATAAAAACTTATTCTTTGTGGGTGCCGGTACACACCCAGGAGCTGGAATGCCTGGTGTTCTTTCATCGGCAAAAGTTTTAGACAAATTATTTTAATGAAAAGCAATTTATTAAAAAAACATGCTAAATCTTTTTATTGGGCAAGTTTTTTCCTGCCGAGAAATACTTTGGATAAATGTTCATCTTTATATAATTTCTGTAGGACCTTAGATGATATAGTTGATGATAATAACAAGCTCAGTATAAAGAAAGAAATTTTTATAAAATTTAAAAATGATTTTGAGACTAAAAATCCAAATAATAAAATTATAAAAGACATGTGGTCGATTATTGATAGTGAAAGTATTTCTAAACAAATAGTAATAGATTTATTTGATGGAGTTGAAACAGACTTAGAGGAAAAAGTAGTTATTAATTCGAAAAAAGATTTACTTGTTTATTCTTATAGAGTTGCTGGAACAGTTGGATTAATGATGTCAAAAATACTTAAAGTTAGAAATAAGGAGGCTTGTAAAGGTGCGATTGATCTTGGTATAGCTATGCAGCTTACAAATATTGCTCGGGATGTTTGTGAGGATAAAGCGCGTAATAGACAGTATATTGAACACAATTTTTCCTCAATTAAGGAAATAATTAAAGAGTCTGAAATGTTTTATAAAAATTCATTCAACTCTATTAGATATATACCTATTAGATCAAGATTTTCAGTTGTTGTTGCGAGACGAGTTTACAGAAAAATAAGTGACTACATACTTAAACAAAAAAATATAGATAATTACAATAAAGCTGGCAAAATCTATGTTCCTATGTTCGAGAAAGTAATACAGACCTTTTTATCTATTTTTGATTTTGTTAAATTATTGTTCATTAAAAATTTAAATTACAATAATCAAACAAATCATAATATTTTAGAGCAAGAAATTAATTTAAATGAAAGAATTTGATTACATAATTATTGGTGGTGGATGCGCGGGCTTATCTTTGGCTTATGAGCTTGAAATTAATGATAAGTTAAAAGAGAAAACTTTAGCAATTATTGAAACTCGTGAGGAATATAAAAGAGACAAAACGTGGTCTTTTTGGAAAGTTTTTAATCATAACTTTGATGATTGTGTAATTAAAAGTTGGAACAACTTTACCATAAATTCTCCGGATAGTTCACATGAATTAACTAATAAAAAATTTCCCTATCAAAGCATCGATAGTGGTAAATTTTATAAAAAAATAAATTCTAAGCTATCTACAAATTCCAATATAAGTTTTTTTAAAAACCTAAGTGAAATCAACTCAGAAAATTCCATAATTTTTAATAGTGTTTTTGAAAAAGAATTAGATAAATCTAAATTGTGGCAACACTTTCAAGGTATCGAGATAGAAACGCCTAAAAATATTTTTGATGAGGAAATAATAAATTTAATGGATTTTAATTGTGATCAGAGAAATGATGTTCACTTTTTTTACACATTGCCATTTAGTAAAAATAAAGCTTTAATTGAAACAACATGGCTTTCAGATTTAGAAGATCAAAGCTTAATGGATTACGATCTTCAATTAGAAAATTACATAAAATATAATCTTGGTATAAAAGACTATAAAATAAATTTTACTGAAAAAGGAGCTATACCATTATTCCATCCATTAAATAAAAATAATGAGAAAACTGTTTATATTGGATCTGCTGGCGGAATGACAAGGTTAAGCACAGGGTATACTTTTTTAAATATCCAAGAGCATAGTAAATATATTGTCGAAAATATTGATAAAATTGAAAAAATAAAAATGTACAATATAGGAAAGAAATATCAGTTTTTGGATGAAATATTTTTGAGAGTTTTAAAAAATAACCCAGATAAAATGCCAAAAATATTTTTCGAAATGTTTAAAGCTTCATCAAACTGTGTAATAAAATTTTTATCTAATAAAAGTAATATCTTTGAAGATATTAATATTATAGGAAGAATGCCGAAATTAATTTTTATGAGGGCTCTATTTCAATAATGGAAAAGATAAATTTTAAACACTCACTTATATTTTTCAATTTTTGTATTTTGATTAGCCCATTTTACTTTATGGTAAATTATGAGCCAATAATATTTTGTTTAATCTTAATATTAATTTTAGGAATTTCGCATGGAGCATTAGATAATTTAAAAGGAAAAAAACTTTTATATTTATTTGGTTATAGATCTCTTTTTACTTTTTATTTTATATATATTTTAATCTCTATCTTAATAATTTTTTTGTGGGTATTTTTTCCTAATACTGTTTTATTATTATTTCTTGTTGTAGCAGCTTATCACTTTGGTAAGGAGGATACGGTATTCTCATTTAAAGAAAAATTTCTAATATCTGAGTTTTTGTACTTTTTAAAAGGATCGGCAGTAATTTTTGCTCCGTTATTGTTTCAGAGAGAGAAAACAAACGAAATATTTGAAATTTTAAACTTTAATGTTTTTGAGTCTCAATTATTCACTAATCAATTCTTAATAATTTTTTTGTGTTTAAGCTTTTTATCATCTCTAATTATCTCTAATAAGAAAAAGGCTGACTTTAAAGCATTGATGATAATGGATTTTTTTTCGTTAATAATATTAAATCTCTTTTTAACTCCTGTTTTGGCTTTCACAATTTATTTTTGCTTTCTTCATTCTATAAGGCATTCAATTACATTAATCTTCGAACTAGATAAGTCTTTTAGATCAGGACTAAAGAAATTTATTAACAAAGCTATTCCATTAACTTTTGTAACTGGTGTGATGTTTTTAATAGCGGTATATTTTCTTAATAGCTCCTATAAGCTCGACGAGGCTATTTATAAAGTAATATTTATTGGTTTGGCGTCTCTGACTTTTCCGCATATATTGCTCGAATACTTGTTAGAAAAGAATGAAAAAAGAACTTAAAATTTATTTAGCTTCACCCAGAGGGTTTTGTGCTGGTGTTAAAAGAGCTATTGAAATTGTCGAAAAGGCAATAAATAAATATGGAGCTCCTGTATATGTAAGACATGAAATTGTTCATAATAAACAAGTTGTTGATGAACTAAGAGAAAAAGGGGCAATATTTGTAGACGAGCTTTCTGAAGTAAAAGATAATAGTAGACCTGTGATTTTTTCTGCACATGGAGTTCCTAAATCAGTTCCTGACGAAGCAAAGTTTAAAAATTTATCTTATGTGGATGCAACTTGCCCTTTGGTTTCGAAGGTTCATAGAGAGTCTGAACAGTTACATAAAAAAGGATACGAAATATTTTTGATTGGGCACAAAAATCATCCTGAGGTTATTGGCACAATGGGTCAGCTGCCGTTAGGATCAATTAAATTGATAGAAACTAAAAGTGATGTTGAAAATCTTCAGGCTAATAATTTTAAAAAACCTTTGGCTTATATAACTCAGACAACCCTCTCAGTAGATGATACGGCAGAAATAATTAATGCTCTTAAAAACAAATTTCCTAAAATCAAGGGGCCGATCAAGGAAGATATTTGTTACGCTACAACTAATCGTCAATCAGCTGTGAAAGAAATAGCATCTAAGTGTGATTTATTTTTTGTAGTTGGAAGTCGAAATTCATCTAATTCGGTAAGGCTAGTTGAGGTTGCAAAAAAAGCTGGATGTGTAAACTCTCAATTAATGCATTCAGAAAAGGAAATACCTTTTCACGAAATAGAGAATTCTAATACTATTGGAATTTCCTCTGGCGCTTCAGCGCCGGAAAAATTAGTACAAGCGTTGCTGAATAATATAAAAAAAGATAGGAAGGTCTCTGTTGAGGAAGTGATAGTTGCAGAAGAAAAGGTTGTTTTTAAATTGCCGAAAGAACTCAATTAATGGCTGTCTATACAAAGTTAAATCAAAATAAAATTGAAAAAATCTTATCTAATTATAAATTAGGTAAGCTAGACTCATTCAAAGGAATTGAAGAAGGTATAGAAAATACAAACTATTTTTTATCGGTTAATAAAAAAAAATTTATATTAACTATTTACGAAAAAAGAGTTAAGTCTTCAGATCTTCCTTTTTTTTCAGATTTGATGTCATCTTTAAATAAAGCTCACTTTAAATGCCCTGCTCCTATCTCTAATATTAATAATGAAACTATTACAAATTTTGAAGGGAAAAAATTGATGATTGTGTCATTTCTTGAGGGAAAGGCAAAACAAAATTTATCTCCAGCCAATTGTAAATCAATTGGGTCTGAAATAGCTAAAATGCATGAGCTCACAACGAGTCTTAAACTTAATCGACAAAATGATCTCTCGGTCAATTCCTGGAGAAAGTTGTTTAATTCAGTTAAAGATAAATGTGAAAATATACATAAAGATCTTCCAAGATTAATTGAGGAAAATCTTGATGATGTTGAAAAAAGTTGGCCAAAAAATTTGCCTAGAGGAATAATTCATGCAGATTTATTTCAAGATAATATTTTTTTTATTCAAGATAAATTTAGTGGCCTAATCGACTTTTATTTTTCATGTGAAGATTTTTTTGCATTTGAAATTGCTATTTGCTTTAATGCATTATGTTTTGATGGATTAAAAAATAATTTAAGCTTCAATGTAACTAAAGCTAAAAATTTTATAGATGGGTATACGTCCGTAAGGAAATTATCAGATGAAGAATTAAATAGTATTAAAGTATTATCTCAAGGAGCTGCTTTGAGATTCTTGTTAACCCGAGTATTCGATGCATTAAATAAGGTAGAAGGAGCAATTGTTAAAATAAAAGATCCAATGGAGTATTTAAAAAGATTAGAATTTCACAAGAATGCAAAAAATTATGAGGATTATTTTTTTTAATGAAATTAAAGATTTATACTGATGGCGCTTGCTCTGGAAATCCTGGGAAAGGAGGTTGGGCAGCAATCATATTAAATGACTCTAATCAATCTAATATTTCTGGAAGTGAAAATAATACAACTAATAATAGGATGGAATTAATGGCTCCAATTATGGCATTAAAAAAAATAAAAAAAAAATCAGAGATTACAATTTTTACTGACTCGAAATATGTGAAAGATGGAATAACTGATTGGATTAAAAAGTGGAAAGTTAATAATTGGAAAAGTTCAAACAAGAAACCAGTTAAAAATAAAGATCTTTGGATTAAATTGGATAATGTTTGCCTAAAACATAAAGTTACTTGGAAATGGGTTAAGGCGCACGCTGGCAACAAATATAATAATCTTGTTGATGAATTGGCGGTTTCGAAAACTAAATAGATTTTAAAAAGCTTTCAGCTGAAGATAATTCACAAATAGCTGTTTCTTTTTCTTCCTCTACTTTTTTAACTTCGCCTTTCTCCACAAGCATAGTGTATCTATTTGATCTAATTCCTAATCCTTTTTCGGATTTATCTACTTCTGCTCCAATAGCTTTTGTAAATTTAAGAAAGGGATCGCCAGCCATAAAAATTTTACTGCCAGCATTTTGGTTTTCACCCCAAGCTTTCATAACATTGGGATCATTTACAGCGATGCATATAATTTTTGTAATTCCTTTTTGAGTAGCTAAGTCGTAATTTTTTATATACCCAGGAAGATGAAGAGCCGAACAAGTTTTTGTAAAAGCTCCAGGCATACCTAAAATAATAGTCTTGCCTTTACAAAGATCTAAAATATCAATTTTTTTAACATCATTATTTTGGTCAAGATAAAATAACTCCGAGTCAGGTAGTTTGTCTCCTATTTTTATTCTCATTGAATTTTGCCCAAAATATAATTTTTTACTTCTGAATTTGAATTCCTGATAATATCAAATGTTTCCTTTTTATCTATATTCAATTTTAAATGTTTAGGTGAGTCTAAATTTTTTCCTATAGCTTTTTTAATAGTATCGTTAAACTTGTAAGGATGGGCTGTACCAAGAACAACTATATCTCCTAAATTTTTAAAACTTTTTGCTGCTCCTACTCCAGTAGCAGTATGAGGATCAATTATAAATTGATGCTCTTTATAAATTTCATTTATTATAGATACTGTCTCTTCATCTGTAACTTTTACTGCTTCAAAATCCTTTTTAATTTTATCGATTTCTTTTTTGTCTAAATTAAATAAACTTTTTGATGATAGATCGTTCATTAATGACCCTACCTTACTATCGTTCTCGTTTAATATATAATAAAGCAGCCTCTCAAAATTACTAGCAACTTGGATATCCATACTAGGTGTGATAGTTGCTTTTACGGTATCAGGTTTATATTCACCTGTATTAATAACTCTTTGTAAAATGTCATTTTTATTAGTAGCAACAATAAGTTTATTAATTGGTAGACCCATTTTTTTCGCCACATATCCAGCATAGATATCTCCAAAATTACCAGTCGGTACAGAAAAGCTAATATTGTTTTTTTTTAATTTAAAGAAAGAATAAAAATAATAAACAATTTGACAAACAATTCTTGCCCAATTGATAGAATTTACGCCAGACATGTTTATTTTTGATCTAAAACTATCTTCATTAAAGAGCTCTTTTACAATTTTTTGACAATCATCAAATGAACCCTCAATAGCAATATTATAAATATTTGCACCACCAATTGTTGTCATTATTTTTCTTTGAATATTAGAAATTTTATTATGTGGATGCAGAACAAAAAGATTTATATTTTTTCTATTACTTAATGCTGCAATAGCTGCTGAACCAGTATCTCCTGATGTAGCTACTACGATATTTACAGTTTTATCTTTAGCGACTTCTAAGTGGTCATATAAATTGCCAATTACCTGCATTGCAATATCTTTAAAAGCTAAAGTAGGCCCATGATAAAGCTCGAGAAGATCTATATCTCCAATCTTTTTTAAATTTACTACTTCTTTATCTTTAAACCTACTATAAGATTTTTTTATCAATGAGTTAAGTTCTTCCTTTTTAATTTCACCTGAACAGAAATTAAAGATAATTTCTGTAGCAAGTTCGTTATAATTTAGTTGACTTAAATTATTAAGTTCTTCTTGATTATACCTCTTAATTTCAGCAGGTAAAAATAACCCTCCGCCTGGTGCAAGTCCCCTTAAGAAAATATCTTTAAAACTAAATTTTAAAGATTTGTCCCTAGTGCTAAAATAATTCATTTTTTTCTTCTAAAATATAAATAATAAAAAATTATAGAAATTGATATTGCATACCATGTTATAGCATATTTGAGGTGATTGTTTGGCACATCAATGCTGATCTTTTTAGGAATTGGTGACTTAACTTGGTTATCTTCCAAAAAAATTACAAACTCATTAAATTGTTCTCCTGTAGCCTCCTTCAGATCTTCTAAATTTATTGAAAACCAAATATTATTTTTAATATCATTATCTGGTTTAAACATATTTGGTTTGTATATTTCTCTCAGAAGACCGACAATTTTTTGCTCGGCTGATGTGTTAAGATTTATCTTAGCGTTACCTTTAAGTTCTTTATTTATCCACCCTCTATTAACTAGCACATTCTCATTTTTATTTGTTCTAAATGGAGTTACTACATCATATCCTGGTTTTCCTTTTTCATTCAAACTATAAAGGTAGATTTGTTTATCAAAATCAAATTTTCCTTTAGCGTTAATTCTTTGATAGTTTTTTTTTATAGAACTTGAGTATTCTATTGGTTGAGAATCTAATCCAAAGGTTATTTCGCTAATTAATTCTAATTTCCATTGAAGTCTGTAAAGTTGCCAAGTGCCTAGTGCACAAAATAATGTTATGAAAAAAATAACAAATAATTGAAATAAGAATGCTTTTTTCAATTTGAGTTTAACTTCCCCAAATATAAATTGCAGCAAAAAGGAACAACCAAACTACATCGACAAAGTGCCAGTACCAGGCAGCTGCTTCAAAACCAAAATGATGAGTTGGTGTTGAATGACCTTTCATTGATCTAAATAGACACACTGCTAAGAAGATTGTTCCAATGATCACATGAAAGCCATGAAAGCCTGTAGCCATATAAAATGTGGAACCATAAATATTTCCGTCTAAAGTAAAAGTGGCATGATGATATTCGTAGGCTTGAAAGCATGAAAATATAAATCCTAAAAATACAGTTGCAATCAATCCATTCACCAATCCTTTTCTATCATTTTCTAACATTGCATGGTGAGCCCAAGTTACTGTTGTTCCAGATAATAGTAAAATAAGAGTATTAATTAATGGTATATCCCATGGATCAAATGTCTTTATGTCAGGTGGCGGCCAGGTTCCTCCGATAGACTCAGTTGGAAATAAACTCGCATTAAAATAAGCCCAGAACCATGCAACAAAAAACATAACCTCAGAAGCAATAAAAAGTGTCATTCCATATCGATGACCAATTTGTACTACTAATGTATGATGACCTTGATGTTCTGCTTCTTCAATAACATCTCTCCACCACATGAAAGCTCCATAAATTACTAAAGCAAAACCAATTAATAAAAGCCAAAGAGCTTTGGAATGAAAATAATAAACTGCCCCAATTGCTAATACTAAAGTTGCAAAAGATACATAAATTGGCCAAGGACTTGGATCTACTAAATGAAAATCATGTTTCTTTTTTTCAGATGACATTAAGTTTTTTCCTTTTCATAAAATTCTGACGCAAAGAATGTAAAAGATAGTGTTACATCAGAAATATTCTTTGTTTTATTATCATCAACCACTTTGGGATCCAAGAAAAATGTTAAAACAAATTCTTGTTTTTCATTAGGTTTTAATGTTTGTTTTTCGAAGCAGAAGCAGCCAATCTTATTCAAATATTTGCCAAATGATGATGGGGAAACATTAAATGAAGCTGAACCTGATGATGTTTGGTTACTTGGATTTTCCACATTAAATTTGACTGTGTGAACTTGGCCTGGTTTTAAATCTAAAGTATTTTTTTCAGGATAAAACTTCCAATCTGAAGTGCTATGAACATTAGTATCAAACCTCATCTTATAATCTTGATTGACAATTATTTTTGGAATTTCTTTATTCGAAGCATTTTGTGTTGTTCCGCCAAAGCCAGTCACCCTACAGAATAAATCATACAAAGGTACGGCTGCAAAAGATAAAGCCAGCATCAATAAAAATATAGAAACTAAGGCTATTGGCGTTAAATTTTTTTTATTAATAGTCATTAAATTTCTCTATTATAAATTCCAATATTGTAGAAAGTAAGTGCAAATAAAAAAATCATAAATAGCACTAATAAAATTGCAGTTATTAAGTTTTTCTTTTTTTTATTCATTAAAAAAGGATCCTCACATTATCAATAAGTAGAATTAGATAAATGAAAAATAGATAAAAGATTGAGTAGATGAATATTTTTCTTGCAATTTTATTTGATGTTTTTGTAACCTTTGCTTTGAATAATTCTAAACATAAATAATTATAATATAATGTCATAGCTGATACTGTGATTAAGTATAATAAGCTTGCAAACTCAAAATAATATGGAGCTATTACAATCGGTAACATTGCAAATGAATAAAATAATATATTTGTTTTTGTAGTTTTCGTTCCAGATATAACTGGTAACATAGGTATCTTAGCTTTCTTATAATCTTCTGATTTGTACAAACTTAGAGCCCAGAAATGAGATGGCGTCCAAATAAAAATAATTAAGAAAAGTATTATTGGTTCAATCGTTATGGATCCCGTAGATATTGTCCACCCAATGACTGGCGGTAAAGCTCCAGCAGCACCACCAATGACAATATTTTGTGAAGTTTTTCTCTTAAGCCAAATTGTGTAAATAAAAAAATAAAAACTGATTGTTGATGCTAATAATATTGCTGAAATAAGATTTGCGGAATAATAAAGCATAGTAATAGATACGAATGATAAAATAATCCCAAAATATAAAGCCTGGTTTTTTTTTACTTTTCCTGCGGGTATTGGTCTTAAACAAGTTCTGCTCATTAAAGCATCAACATCAGACTCGTACCACATATTTAAAGCTCCAGCTGCACCAGAACCGATCGCTACGGCTATTAATGAAATCAAAGAAGTTTTTAAATCAACACTGTAAGGTGCAATCAATAAGCCAACCATGCAAGTAAATAAAACAAGAGACATTACTCTTGGCTTCATCAAATTAAAAAATGAATTAAGATCTAAGGCTAAACCAAGTTTAGAGTTTCTCGTTTTTGAAAGTGTTTGGCTCAATTTACTTTACTTTAGGAAGCTCTTCAAATGTATGGAACGGTGGCGGTGAAGACACTGTCCATTCCAATGTTGTTGCTCCTTCTCCCCATGGATTTTGTTCTGCTTTTTTCTTTTTAGCAAAAGCATATAAAAGATTAATTAAGAAAACTGCTAAACCTACGACAGAAATATATGATCCTATTGAAGAAATATAATTCCATCCTGCAAACGCATCTGGATAATCAGCATATCTTCTCGGCATCCCTGCTAGTCCTAAGAAATGCTGAGGAAAGAAAATTAAATTTACTCCAACAAGTGTTAACCAAAAGTGCAGTTTTCCTAAAAATTCTGAATACTCGTATCCGCTCATTTTACTAAACCAGTAATAAAAGCCAGCAAATATTGCGAATACCGCTCCCATTGAGAGTACATAATGGAAGTGTGCAACTACATAATATGTATCGTGCAAGGCAGTATCTACACCAGCGTTAGCTAAGACTACTCCAGTAACTCCTCCTAAAGTGAATAAGAATATAAAACCTATTGCCCATAACATTGGTGTTTTAAAACTTATAGATCCACCCCACATTGTTGCAATCCAAGAGAAAACTTTTATTCCTGTTGGTACTGCAATAATCATAGTTGCAGCTAAGAAATATGCTTTGGTATCTGTGTCTAAACCAACTGTATACATGTGGTGAGCCCATACAACGAACCCTACTACCCCAATTGCAACCATGGCATAAGCCATTCCTAAATATCCAAATACTGGCTTCTTAGAAAAAGTTGAAACTATATGACTTATCATTCCAAAACCTGGAAGAATTAAAATATAAACCTCTGGATGACCAAAAAACCAAAACAAGTGTTGAAATAAAACTGGGTCCCCTCCTGTTTGAGCTTCAAAAAAAGCAGTACCAAAATTTCTATCTGTAAGAAGCATTGTAATTGCTCCTGCTAAAACTGGTAAAGATAATAAAAGTAAAAACGCTGTAACTAAAATTGACCACGCGAATAATGGCATTTTATGTAAAGTCATGCCAGGTGTTCTCATATTTAGAATAGTAGTAATGAAATTAATTGCTCCTAAAATAGAAGATGCTCCAGCTACGTGTAAACTTAAAATTGCTAAATCCATTGCCGGACCTGGTTGACCAGTCTTAGAAGATAACGGAGGATAAATTGTCCAACCTCCACCTACACCCTGGGCACCTGGTGGACCATCCACAAAAATTGATGCTATTAATAAAATTAAAGCAACTGGTAGTAACCAAAAAGAGATATTGTTCATTCGTGGGAACGCCATATCTGGAGCACCAATCATAATTGGAACAAACCAATTACCAAATCCACCAATCATTGCTGGCATTACCATGAAGAAAATCATGATCAGTCCGTGTCCTGTAACTAATACATTATATAAATGATAATTTCCTCCAAGAATTCCATCACCTGGATGCGCTAATTCCATTCTCATTAGCACTGAAAAAGCTGTTCCAATAATTCCTGCGATAATAGCAAAAATTAAATACATTGTTCCGATGTCTTTATGATTTGTAGAATAAGCCCATCGCTTCCAACCAGTTGGGTTATGATGATGTTCGTGTGATGCAGTTGTTGCAGACATTATTTAATCTCCTTAATTTTTTTAGCCACTTTAATATTGTTATTAATTTCATCCTTAGCGAATTCTACTTTGGCTTTTTCTAACCATTGATTATATTCTTCTTCTGTTACTACGTTAACAGTTATTGGCATAAAAGCGTGTTTAATTCCACATAGTTCTGAGCACTGACCATAAAAAGTTCCAGTTCTATCAGCCCTAAACCATGTTTCGTTAATTCTTCCTGGAACAGCGTCTCGCTTTACTCCAAATGAAGGTAAAGCCCAAGCATGTAAAACATCATTTGCTGTAATCATTACTTTAACTACTTTATTTACTGGAACGTAAACTTCATTATCCACTGCGAGCAATCTTGGCTGACCTTCTTTTAAATCTTTTTCATCAATCATGTAAGAGTCAAACACTATATTTTCATCTGGGTACTCATATCCCCAATACCATTGATAACCTATGGCTTTAATAGTTACATCCGCTTTTGGGATTTCGTCTTGAGAGTATAAAACTTTAAATGATGGTACTGCTAAAACGATTAGAATTAAACAAGGAACTAAAGTCCATATGACTTCGATAACTGTGTTATGGCTTGTTGTTGAAGCCTCTGGATTTCTTGAGGCTCTAAATCTTATACAAGTATAAGCGATTAAAAAAAGAACGAAAACTGTTATTGCAGTAATAACAGGTAATAACATGTAGTCATGAAACCAAACTATATCATCCATTGATTTAGAGGCTGATTTTTGAAAACCTAACTGCCAATCCGCTGGCTCATTAGCCGATAGCGAAAAAGGAATTAACAAGAATAAAGCGTATGCAATTTTTTTAAGCATGAGTTTTTATACAGTTTTTAGACAATTTCACAATTTCAATTAATGCGACAATTAATGAAAGTTATTGATAAAATTCACTAATGAAATAGCGCTTATTACAGCAGTATCTGACCTTAAAATGTTTCTAGAAATTGAAAATGGCACAACGTTAGGGTTTCCACGAATAAGTTCTATTTCTGAGGGTGAAAAATCCCCTTCTGGACCTATAAGAACGGATAAAGATTTAGCTTCACTTAAAACTTCTTTTTTTAAGTTATCTTTAGAATTTACATCAGCAAATAATAATTTTGTAGTTCCATCTAAATTATTTAAAAAATCTTTAAGCTTTTTTACTCGGGAAATTTCTGGTGGAATTAATTGATTGGATTGTTCTGTAGCTTCAATGACTATTTTTTTTGCTCTTTCAAAATTTAATTCTTTAACCTCTGTTCTTTCAGATACAATCGGTGTGATTTTAGTAACACCAAGCTCTGTGGCTTTTTGTAAAATGGTGTCCATTGGACTTTTCTTTACTAAGCAAATTGCTAATTCAATATTTGAATTTTTAGAAGGTTCTTTTAATTTATTTAAAAATTTTACTTCTACTCTATCTCTATCTAAAAAGACTATCTCGCTAAGCCATTCTCCATCTTTATTAAAAAAATTTATATTAGAACCCCTTTTCATTCTCATTACATTTACAACATAATGTGTGTGCTCTTTTGATAATAGGCTTGTAGTATTTTCTATTATATTTTCTGGGTGAAATAATCTAATATTGCTCATTAAGATCAATTTAAGTTATGAAAAATATTAAAGCAATAATTTTTGATGCATATGGTACTCTTTTTGATGTCAATTCAGCTGCAGAAAAATGTAAAGGTAAAATCGGTAGCAAGTGGGAAAGTTTTGCTAATTATTGGAGAACTACACAACTAGAATATACTTGGCTTAGAAGTTTAATGGATAGACATAAAGATTTTTGGCAAGTGACGGAAGACAGCTTAGATAAATCAATGAAATATTTTGATATAGATAGTTCAATGAGAAATGAATTGTTAGACCTTTACAAAGTACTTTCACCTTTTAAAGAAGTTCCTGAAGTTTTGAAAATTTTAAAAGAAAAGAATTATAAATTATGTATTCTGTCAAACGGAACAACTGCTCTTCTCAATGAATTAATTGAAAGCAATAATTTAAAAAATATTTTTGATGACGTTTTTTCAATTGAAGAAGTAGGAATTTATAAGCCGAGCTCGAAGGTTTATGACATGCCAATTAAAAAATATAATATACAAAAAAATCAAGTTGTATTTTTAAGTGCTAATACTTGGGATGTGTCTGGTGGTGGAAATTATGGTTATAACTCCATTTGGGTGAATAGGAATAGTAATATTTTTGATAACCTTGATTATAAACCCAGCGACGAAATTAAAAATTTGAAACAACTTTTAGATATTGTATAAGCAAGTTAAAAATTAGGAAAAAATTATATGAATAAAGGAAAAAGAGCTGGGGACACTCCGATTGGAATAAATGTCTTAGAAGGTAAATCTTATTACTGGTGCACATGCGGTTTAAGTGCGAAACAGCCTTTTTGTGATGGTTCACACAAGGATACAATTTTTAAACCTTTACCATATAAGGCTGATCAATCTAAAAAAGTTTTTTTCTGCACATGCAAACTTACAAACGATCCACCAATGTGTGATGGATCACATAATGCTAAATAGTTTTTATGAAAAATATTGAAGTTAAAAAAATTATAAAAGCTTTAAACGCATCAGATGGCGCTGGTGTAAAATTAAAAAGAAGTATTGGCACGCCTGAAGCAGATTATATTGATCCTTTCTTAATGCTTGATGAGTTTGGTTCAGAAAATAAAGAAGATTATATTGCAGGTTTTCCTCCTCACCCTCACAGAGGAATAGAGACAGTTACTTATATGTTAAATGGAGAATTTGAACATCAAGATAGTACAGGAGCTAAAGGCATCATGGCATCTGGTGATGTGCAATGGATGAAAACTGGAAGAGGAATTATTCATTCAGAGATGCCCGCCATGAAAGAAGGAAAACTTTTAGGTTTTCAATTATGGATCAACATGCCAGCTAAACTTAAGAAGAATAAACCTGAGTATCTTTATATAAAAGGTAAAGAGCTTGGAACTCATAAAGATAGTGAAAAAGAAGTCAAAGTTATTGCTGGAAAATATAAAAATGCAGAGGGACCTGAAAAAAAGCACAATGTTGAACCAATTTATTTTCACGTAATATTAAAAGAAGATAAGGAATTTGGTTGTGATGTACCTAAAGGTCACAACAGTTTTATTTATTTGCTCAAAGGTGAGCTAAAAATAGGCAATATAAATCATAGTAAAACATCTGACTCAAATTTAATTTTACTTGAAAGAGGTGATAAACTTGCTGTTAAGGCCCAAAAAAAATCTGAATTTTTATTTATTGCAGGTAAACCTATAGGTGAGCCTATTGCACGAGGTGGACCGTTTGTTATGAATACAAAAGCTGAAATACTCGAAGCCATTAAGGATTATAATAACGGAACATTTGCTAAATATTAAAAGTTCAAGTACGTATCTCTAATGCCGAAATCAATAATGATAAAAAAACATGGTGGGCCTGAAGTTTTAGAACTTCAGGATGTTAAGATTGGCAACCCTGGTCCAGATGAAATTAAAGTAATAAACCACGCAATTGGTTTAAATTACATTGATACGTATCATAGATCTGGATTGTATCCTCTTAAACTGCCGAGTGGAATTGGTTTAGAGGCTGCGGGTAAGGTGGAAGAGGTTGGATCAAATGTTAAAGAATTTAATATAGGAGATAATGTAGCCTATGCTTCTTTACCATTAGGTGCATATTCTCAACAAAGAATTATCCCTTCTAAGATAGCTGTTAAAGTACCTGAAGGTATATCTCATAAACAAGCAGCAACCTTAATGACAAAGGGTTTAACAACAAATTATTTAATTTGTAAAACATACAAACTTAAAGCTGGAGAAACAGTTTTGTTTCATGCGGCTGCTGGAGGAGTTGGTCAGATATTTGCACAATGGGCTAATAGTATTGGAGCGAAGGTTATTGGTACAGTTGGCTCAGACGAAAAAATTAAAGTTGCAGAGGAGAATGGTTATTCTCATGTAATCAACTATACAAAAGATGATTTTGCAAAAAAAGTAATGGAGATTACTAATAACGAGGGAGTTCCAGCAGTCTTTGATGGGGTCGGAAAAAATACATTTAAAGGATCACTAGAAAGTCTAAAAATAAGAGGAATGTTGGTAAGCTTTGGAAATGCTTCAGGACCTTTGGATCCAGTGAATGTACCAAAGGATATTCAACCAAAAGGTCTTTATTTAACCAGACCTTCAATTGGTCAATATTTTAGAAATAGAAAAGAACTTCAAGCTGGTGCAGATGCTGTTTTTGAAAAAGTAAAATTCGGAAAGATAAAAATTAAAATTTCAAAAGAATATAGTTTAATAGACGCAAAAAAAGCTCATGAAGATTTAGAAGCAAGGAAACTTACCGGTCCAGCTATTTTAGTTCCATAAATGGAAAAAAAAATAGTATCACCTTGTATCAGTATTTGTAAAACAGATCCAGTTACAGGATATTGTTATGGTTGCGCAAGAACTAATTATGAAAAAAAGAAATGGAAAGATGAAAATACTTTAATCGAGTGGAAAGAGGATAATTTAAAAATAATTATAACTAGAATGCGAGGATGGCAACTAGAAACTTTTAAAGAGTCTTATGACCATAAAAAAAATAAAGGGATTTCTTTGTTTAAAAAAAAACTATTAGAAAATAAGTAAGGTCATAAATCATTTTTCATCGAATCCATATCACTTAGATGGTATTTTAAAGCCTGATTTGAAAGTCTAATTTCTTGTAAAAATAAAAAAATTGAAATAATCATGCAAATACAGCAAGATGCGAAAACTAATCTCGCGACCTGTAAACTTCCAAGATATAGTAATAAAACAGTAGTCATATTAAATAAAAAACCAAATGCAGCAAAGCCCATTGTGTATTTTAAAAGATTAGTTCTATTGTTTAATACATGAAGTTGATTTTCTAATTGAGGTGGAGTTTTTTTTTCTATTGTTAATTGATCATGTAATTTTCTTATAAGTCCACTTAATGTATGGAATCTGTTACTATACATTGTCATCATTAAGGGAATTGCCGGAAACATTAATGCAGCTACTGTGTAATCTATATCCATATCGAATCAAATTGATTATGAAGTTAGTGTTTGATATTTACAAGTAATATTTAATGCAACACTTTAAAATATTCATAGAATTAACTCGATTAAACAAGCCAATTGGGTTTATGCTTTTATTTTGGCCTTGTTCTTGGGGTTTGGCTTTTGCATATAGTATTAATCAAAACTTAGTTTTATTTTTATACCATTTAATTTTATTTTTTTTAGGTTCTGTATTAATGAGAAGTGCAGGGTGTATTTTTAATGACATTGTAGATAAAGATTTCGATAAAAAAGTAAAAAGGACAAAAACTCGGCCAATTCCTGCTGGCAAAATCTCAGTTAGAAAATCGCTAATTTATGTTTTAATACTTTGTTTTGTTGCTTTTGTAATACTTATTCAATTTAATTTGTTAACTATAATCCTTGGTGCTAGTTCTATGATATTAGCCTTTTCTTATCCTTTCATGAAAAGAATCACATATTGGCCTCAGTTATTTTTGGGAATAACCTTTAATTGGGGGATTGTAATGGCTTGGGCCTCAATTAATAATGACATTTCATCAGAAATAATATTCTTGTATGTATCAGCCATATTTTGGACATTGGGTTATGACACGATTTATGGAGCTCAAGATATGTCTGATGATGAAATAATTGGAATTAAATCCACTGCAATTAAATTTAAAAATGATATTGGATTATTCGTATCTTTTTCTTATTTGATCTCGGTTCTTTTAATGCTTTATTTGTTTAGAAATTATTATGGAATAAATATTTTTACCTTTTTTTTAACAATGTTTATCTTAACTCTTATATATCAATTGGTGAAGCTTAAAGATCAGAATCCCATGTATTACCTAAAGTTGTTTAAGTTTAATAATCTTTCTGGATTGCTAATGTTTGTAGGTATTTTTTCAATCAGCTTATAATATGAAATTTGATGAACTCAAAATAATATTAAAGAGACTTTATAGAGAATATGTAAGAAAACATATTAACAAGATCTTAATTGCACTTATATTATCATTAATTGTTGCCGCAAGTACATCTGGTATAGCCTGGTTATTAGACCCAGCTGTTAAGAAAATATTTATTGAACAAAATAAAGTATTTGCTTGGTCAATACCTCTATTAATAATTATAGCATTCTCAAGTAAAGGTTTGTCTTTATATTTTGCAAGAATAAATATAATTAGAGTTGGTGAAGAGGTAGCGGGTGCTCTCCAAAAGAAAGTAGCAAATAATATTCTGACATCCGATATTCAAACATTAGATAATAGACATTCTGGAAAATATATTTCTAATGTTATGTATGATACTCATCACGTTCAAAACCTTGTCAGTACTGGCGTTTTAAATCTAATGAAGGATACTTTTTCTGTTATTGCACTTGTGTCTCTTATGTTTTATCAAAATTGGAAATTAGCGTTGTTTGCAATTTTAATGATGCCACTAGCAGGAGGTCTTGCAAAATCTTTAGGTAAAAGAATAGGTAAAGCTACCTCTAAAGCCGGAATATCTTCGGGTAATTTAGCTTCCTTTTTAACTGAAATATTTAAGGGGTCAAAAATGATCAGAATCTATCAGAAGGAAGAGGAAGAGAATAAAAAAGCAAGCCGTGTCATAGATGATTTGGTTGAAAAAAATATAAAGATAGGAAGTGTTATGATTAGAGCTACTCCTATCATGGAAGCTTTAACTGGATTTATGATAGCAGGTTTTATAGTTTTCTCTGGAAAACTTATTTCATCGGGGGAATTGGGGGTAAATAATTTTTTTTCTTTCTTGGCAGCAATGATGCTTGCATATCAACCTATAAGATCTCTAGCTACAATTAACATGGCTGCTTATCAAGGAGCTGCTGCATTTAAAAGGATAAGCGATATAATAGATAAAGATATTAAGATAAAAGAATTACCTCATGCACCAAAATTAATACTTAAAAATTCAGACATTAAGTTCAACAAAGTAGAATTCAAATATGAAACAACTGAAGAACAAGCGGTCAAAGAAATTACCTTTAATATTAAAGGAAATACTATGGCTGCTTTTGTTGGACATAGCGGTGCTGGTAAAAGCACTATAATTAACTTACTTCCAAGATTTTATGATCCTCAGGAAGGTTCGATAGAAATCGATAATCAAAATATAAAGAATATTTCTCTAAGTTCACTTAGAGAAAATTTATCTTTAGTCAGTCAAGACGTTATTCTTTTTGACGATACTATAAAAAATAATATTTCTTATGCAAAACCAAATGCTTCAGATGAAGAAATTATTCAAGCTTGCAAATATGCAGCATCAGATGAATTTATTAAAAAATTGCCAATAGGCTATGATACAATGATTGGAGAAAACGGAGTACGGTTGTCGGGGGGTCAAAAACAAAGAATTTCAATAGCTAGAGCAATCTTAAAAGAGTCTCCAATAATATTATTAGATGAAGCTACTTCCTCGTTAGACGCTGAGTCTGAAGAAATTGTACAAAATGCAATTCACAACCTTACTAAAAATAAAACTACTTTAGTTATTGCTCATAGACTTTCTACTATTCATAATGCGGATAAAATATTTGTAATGAAAAATGGAAGAGTTATTAATTCAGGTAATCATAAATTTTTAATAGATAATTGTGAAGAATATAAATCTCTATATAAAAAACAATTAAAATAAAATGATTCTCGCTTATAGAGTTTTCACAACACTACTCTATCCTTTCTTATTCCTATTTGTATTTTGGAGAAAGATAACCAAGAAAGAAGATCAGAACAGATATAAAGAAAAAGTTTTAATTTCTCATTTTAAAGTAAATAAAAAGTTAGATTCAAAACTGATTTGGTTTCATGCTGCCAGTATAGGAGAATTTAAAAGCATAATGCCAATTGTTAATCACTTAAATATCAATAATAATAATTTACAATTTTTGATCACTACATCAACTCTTAGCTCTGGTAAATTGGCAACCTTAGAATTAAAAAAATTTAATAATATGGAACATAGATATCTACCTTATGATATAAATTTTTTAATTAGTAAATTTATGTATTTATGGAGACCAAATAAAATATTTCTTGTCGACTCTGAAATTTGGCCAAATTTACTTCTAAATGCTAAAAAATATAAAATTCCAATCGCGTTAATTAATGCAAGATTAACTTCTAAATCATTTAAAAATTGGATGATATTTCCAAATGTTGCAAAAAAAATATTTAACATATTTAACGTATGTATCTGTTCTAATACTCAAACTAAAAATTTTTTGAAAAAACTTAATTTAAAAAATATATATTTTAAGGGGAATATTAAATTAATTGAAAAAATTGATTATCAGGGAATTAAAGATATAAATGAAAATATATTATCGAAAAAAATATTTTGGTTTGCAGCAAGTACGCATAAAGAGGAAGATAATTTTTGTTTAAAAACTCACATTAAACTTAAGGAAAAATTTAAAGATATTATTACAATTATAGCACCTAGACATATAGATAGAGCTAAAGATATTAAGATATTATCTGAAAATTTAAACCTCAAAAGTCAAATATTAAACAAAGATGAGGCTATAATAGAAAATAAAGAAATAATAATTATAAATTATTTTGGTGCATTAAAAAATTATTTTAAATATGCAAAAAGTGTTTTTATTGGAAAATCAATTGATAATAAATTTAAAGATAATGGAGGACAGAATCCTATTGAAGCAGCAAAACTTGACTGTAAAATTTATCATGGGCCATATGTAAGTAATTTTGAAGAAACGTATAGTGCTTTTCAAAATCTAAAAATTGCAACAAAAGTAAACAATTTTGAAGATTTAAGTAATCATCTATCATTTGACTTGCAGTCTTCGCACGAGAAAGACCCAAAAATTTCAGTGTTATTAAAAAATTTAGAACAAAAAACTTTTGCTGATACAATGGAAATTGTAGAAAATTTTATAAATAATGATGTTTACAAAACCTAAATTCTGGGACCAAAAAGTCGGCTTTTCTGCAATCATTCTGTTTCCCTTTTCATTGCTTTATCTTTTAGTTATATTTTTAAAAAAAAAAATTACTAGTGTTAAAAAATTAGAGATACCCATTATTTGTGTAGGAAATATTTATATTGGTGGAACAGGTAAAACCCCGGTCTCTATTTTTTTAGCTAATGAAATAAAAAAATTAAAAAAAAATCCAGTTATAATTAGAAAATACTATAAAAACCATCATGATGAATATGAACTTATAAAGAATAATACAGAAGACTTGATTTTAAATCGTAATAGACTCCATGGTTTACAAAAGGCTGAAAAATTAAATTATGATATTGCAATTCTTGATGATGGTCTTCAAGATTACAAAATTAAAAAAAACTTCAATATCGCCTGCTTCAATGAAAACCAGCTGGCCGGTAATGGATTATTATTACCTTCTGGGCCTCTAAGAGAGAGCTTGAGCGCCTTAAAGAATATTGATGTGATTATTATTAATGGTGAAAAAAATGAAGTTTTTGAAGAAAAGCTTTTAAGTTTTAATAAAAATTTAGATATATACTACTCATCTTATAAACCTATTAATATACAAGAATTTAAAGGGAAAAAATTATTAGCTTTAGCTGGTATAGGAAATCCAGAAAATTTTTTTCAATTATTAAAAAAAAATGATCTTATAATTGAAAAAAAGTTTATTTTTCCTGATCATTATAATTTTTCAATTAATGAAATAAAAAAAATTGTTAATATTGCTGAAAATGAAAATTATCAAATAATAATGACCGAAAAAGATTACTTTAAAATTAAACATTTTAATTTAAATAAAATAAATTACCTTAAGATTTCACTAAAATTGAATAATCAAGAGAGACTTATTAATAGAATAAAAAAATTATATGCTTAAAATCCTTAATTATTTTTTACAATCTATATTGGTATATTTTTTTTTTCTCATCGGACGTATTGTTGGATTAAAGATTGGTAGGAAAATATTTTCTAATTTATTTTTAATACTTGGTCCAATTTTTAAGTCAAAAAAAATTATAGATAATAATCTAAATATTTTTTCTAAAGAAATTGGAAATATTGACAAAAAGAAAATTATCAATGATATGTGGAAAAACTATGGAATGACTTTCATAGAATATATATTTTTGAATAATCTTAGAAATCGAGACTCTCATATTACTTTGATCAATGCAGGAATTTTAAGTCAAATAATAAATAAAAAAAAACCTGTTATTTTTGTCTCTGGACATTTTGCAAATTTTGAATTGATGTCTATGGAAATCACAAAAAAAAAAGTTCCACTAGCTACAATTTATCGACCTTTGAATAATATTTTTTTGAATCCTTTTATGGAATATTTAAGAAGACAATATATTTGCCGAAATCAAATTAAAAAAGGAATTAATGGAGTTAGGGACACTATAAATTATTTGAAAAAAAAACACTCTATAGCCTTAATGGTTGATCAAAGGGTAAGTGAGGGAGAAAAGATTTATTTCTTTAATAGTCATGCCTTAACAACAACTCTACCTGCGCAACTTTCAATTAAATTTGATTTAGAGATAGTACCAGTTTTTATTGAAAGAGATAATAAAAATAATTTTAAAATTGAATTTCAAAAAGAAATTAATCCAAAAAAATTTTCAGATAAATTAGAACTGACTAAGGAGCTTAATCGAGTTTTAGAAAAAATGATTATTAGAAACCCTGGTCAGTGGATTTGGACTCATAGCAGATGGAAATAAAATTATTTACTCGACATTTTTAACCTCTCATTTACCTCTTTAGGAGAAAAATATGCCTCTTGAAGATCTACATTCCAATAACTTAAGTTTTGTAATTTAATTTCCTTTCCGGAAATAGCACATAATACATAGTCGCCCTCTTCTACAATCTCAAAATAATTGTGTTTAAAAATAAGTTTAGCTTTTTTTTTACTCATCAATAAATTATACAATATATATTCTGACATGAATATTGGATTAATTGGCAGTGGTGGTAGAGAACATGCGTTATGTAAAAAAATATCTGAGTCCAAACTAGTTAAAAGAATAATTTGTTTTCCTGGAAATGCCGGTACTTCTGAATTAGCTACAAATGTTAAGGTAAATATTTTAGACTTTAAAAAAATTCTTAAACTAATTCGAAGTTATAAAATAGACCTTGTTGTAGTTGGACCCGAAGAGCCTTTAGTTATGGGTATCGTTAATTTTCTTAAACAAAATAAAGTAAAAGTTTTTGGTCCGAACAAGTATGCATCGAAACTTGAGGGCTCAAAGGCATTTATGAAAAAGATTTGCGCGCAAAATAAAATACCTACTGCAAAATTTAAAATTTGCAAACAGATAAATCATGTAAAAGAATTTTTATATAATTGTGATTTTCCAATAGTTGTTAAGGCTGATGGTTTAGCTGCAGGTAAGGGTGTTACAATTTGTAAATCAAGAAAACAAGTTCTTAAAACTTCAAAAGAAATTTTTAAAGGAAAATTTAAATCTTCGAAGAAATTAATTTTAGAGGAATTTTTAATAGGGGAAGAAGCAAGTTATTTCATAATCGTAGATAATAATCATTTTAAATTCTTTGGCACAGCTCAAGATCACAAAAGAGTTTATGAAGATGACAAAGGGCCGAATACAGGAGGTATGGGAGCATACTCTCCAGCAACAATAGTAACAAAGCCAATAGAAAAAAAAATTATTAATAGAATAATAATACCCACATTAAAAGCGCTTAAAAGAAAAGAACAATCTTACAACGGTTTTTTATATGTTGGACTTATGATCAAAAATAATGAGCCATATTTGATTGAATATAATATTAGAATGGGAGACCCAGAATGCCAAGTCATACTTCCAAGATTAAAAACAGATTTAGTCAAAATTCTTAAATATGCAATTTCAAATAAATTGAGAAAAGTAGAAATAAAATGGAAAAAAGAAAAGAGCATGACTATAGTTGTATGCTCACAGGGATATCCTGGAAAATATAAAAAAAATTTACCAATTAGAAATATGAGTAAGTTAAATCTAACAAAAAAAGATTTTATTTTTCATGCTGGAACTTATTTTTCTAATAATGAACTTAGGTCTCATGGCGGTAGAGTATTGAACTTTACTTCTATAGGTAACAAATTTAAAGATATAAGACAAAAAATTTTATCAAATATAAGGAAGTTAAATTGGAGTAAAGGCTTTTATCGAAGAGACATTGGATGGAAAGTGATAAACAAAAATGAGAATAATTAGTGGGTCTCTTAAGGGAAAATTAATAAAATATGTAAAAAATTCTAAAACTAGACCCCTAAAAGACTCAGTAAGAGAGAATATTTTTAATATTTTAAAACATTCTACTCTAATAAAGACTAAAATAGAAAATTCTAAAATACTAGATTTATACTCTGGTATTGGTTCATTTGGGATAGAATCATTATCAAGGAATGCTGAAAGTGTAACCTTTGTTGAACGCGATAAACTAGCCTTGGGTATCTTAAAAGATAATCTAATAGCTTTATCAATAATTGATAAGACAAAAATTTATAATGGCAAAATAGAAATTATTTTAAAAAATCTTAATCAAAAGTTTGATATATTTTTTTTTGATCCTCCCTTCAATGATTTAACTTTTTTACAAAATATTAAATTAATTAAAAAACAAAAAATATTTGAAATTAATCATATTGTTATTATTCACAGAAAAAAAGGAGTTGAAGATAGTTTTGAAAATTTAATTAAAATAATTAAGACCAAAACCTATGGAAAATCAAAAGTTATTTTCGGCGTTTTTGAATGAGTAATTTTTTGGTATCTAATTTAACTTGCTCAACAGCGGGCTGATCAAAAGGATTGATTTTCAACATTTTACCTACAGCAACGGTCTCTAAAATAAAATATGAAAATAATTTACCTAATGCTTCCTCATTTATATTTCTTATTTTGAATTCTCTAAATGGGATATTTTTTTTTACAAGAGATCTTATTACAGCATTCTTTTGAGCATTTTTTATTTTACTGATCTTTTTTTTATTTAAAATATTTTTAATGCTAATATCTCTATTTATTTTTAATGTTTCATTAAATTTATTTTCAGAGCTGAATATATAAAAAATCTTATCCTTTGGTCCATCTAAATAAAGTTGCAACAGACTATGATGATCTTTTGGAGCATTAGAAATCATGGGTAACAAACCTTTATTTTTTTTACCAAGGCTTTCAGCAATTAATTGCTGGCACCATTGTAAAAATTTTTCTAAATTTGATGAATAATTTAAAAATATTAAATTTTTATATCTGTTAGAATTAATTAATTGTGCAAGTTTAATTGAATTATCTTTAAGAAATTTTTGATTTTTTCCACTAATAAAATCTAAAGTTTTTAATCTCAATTTAGATATATTTATTCCCATTAAATATGCAGGAACAATTCCGACCTCTGATAAAACTGAATATCTACCACCTATATAATCTTTATGTTCAATATAGAATAAATTAAATTCTTGAGCTAAAGACAAAAGTGAATTATTTTTTCTTTCTGAGATTATAACAATATTTTTTGAATTTTTTTTTAAAATTTTGAGTGCAAATAAATTTGATAGAGTTTCAACCGTATTACCTGATTTAGAAATGACCAAATAAAGTATTTTTGTAAGTTTTTTGTTTTGTTTAAATTTTTTAATTTTGTTTTCATCAAGATCATCGAAAAATAAAACTTCTTTATTGATTTTAGATCCTAAGAAATTGTATATTGCTTCGGCTCCTAGTATTGAACCACCCATCCCAATTATTGCAATAGATTTAAATTTTTTAAAATTTTTTAAGTCTTTAGTTTTAAAATTAAATTTAAATTTTTTATCTAGGACGTGTAATGTCTTTCCTTTAATCTTAATATCTTTTTTTATACTTAAAAAAACTTTATCAAAATTTCTGGATAATATTCTTGGTAAACCTTTTTTTAAATTTTTGGTTTTAATAATATTTTTCAAAAACAAATTAAATTTCTCACTTACGTATTCTATTTAATATTGATTCTTCGATGGATGAAGGTTTATTTTTAAGATTTTGTTCTTTATCTGGAACCTGTAATATTTTTTTTATTTTATCTTTTTCATTTTCTTTGTTCTCAGATAAAGACCCTGGCTCTGGAATTTTTTCGTAATTAGGAGGTAAAACTAATGGATTTCTTTTTTTTACTAAAAATTCGTCAGTAGTTCTAATTTTCTCATTTCGCAATACCTTACCTGCATCTTTTAAACCTCCACAAGAAGTCAATAAAAATATATTAATCAAAAAAAAATTTATGTATTTCATTTTATCAATTTTTAATAAAAAAACTTTGAATAAAAAAAATTAGTATGCCTATTGTAATAAATATATCTGCAACATTAAAGGTAAACCAGTGAAAGTTTTTATAATGAAAATCAATAAAGTCTGGAACAGCACTAAAATTCAACCTATCGTAAAAATTGCCTAATGCGCCACCAATTATTATCGTATAAGTAAATTTCTCCATAGTTTTTGATTTAATTAATAGATAAAATAAAACAAAAATTACTATTGCAATTAGAAAAGTCACAGCATTATAAAATATAGATGTATCTGTGCTTAACAACCCAAATCCAATACCGATATTCCAAATTAAATCTATGTTTAAAAAATCGTTTATGAAATAAACTCTATCGTTGAACTCATTTACAACTTTAGTTTTTGAAATTCGATCTAACGAAAAAATAGTAATTATGAGGAGAAAATAAAAAATATTTTCTTTTTTAAAAGTCATACTTTGTAATTCTTTAAAACTTGATAAAAAATTCATTTCAAAGTAATTCGGAACATCTCCTGCATTCTGACTCAAGAATTTTCCAGCATCTCGGGCACTTTTTTCCTTTTGCTTTATTAACCTTTATTCTGATTTGACCATCTTTAGATAAGATTTTTTCTGCTTTAGATGTAATTAAATATTCTGCCAAATCAAGATCTTTTAATAATTCAAAATTTTTTTTATCTACATCTAATTTTACGTGTGCCTCCAAACTTGATCCGATTTCTTTTGAGGATCTTTTCTCCTCAATTGCTATATTAGCATCTTGTTTAATCTTAAATAATTGATCCCACTTTTCATTTAATTTTTTATTTTCCCAACCATCAGGTACTTTTACAAAAGAATGTTCGTGAATGTTTTTTTTCTCATTATCATTTACCAGACTATACACTTCATCTGTTGTGAATACTAATATTGGAGCAAACCATTTAATTAAGCTTTCTAATAGTACATTTAGTACTATTACACAATTTTTTCTTTTTTTTGAATTTAAACTATCGCAATAAAGAACATCTTTTCTTATATCAAAATAAAAAGATGAAAGATCTAAGGTACAAAAATTTAACAATTCTTTATACAATTTATGAAAATTATAGTTTTTTAAATTGGTTTCAACAGATTTACTAATACGATGAATTTTATGTAAAATATATTGTTCTATTTCATCAAATTCCCTTAAATTTAAATTCTCGAAGTTTTGTTTTTCAAAATTATCTTTTAAATTTCCAAGTAAAAATCTGAAAGTATTTCGAATTTTTCTATAAGATTCTGCGTGTTGTATAAGTATACTTTTATCGATTCTTAAATCCTCAGCATAATCTGAAGATGCTACCCAAACTCTCAAAATATCAGCTCCGTAATTTTTTAAAATTTCATCAGGTGAGATTACGTTTCCCATTGATTTTGACATTTTCATTCCTTTGCCGTCAACTACAAATCCATGAGAAAGAATACTTTCAAACGGTGCCTTGCCTCTAGTACCGCAAGACTCTAGCAAAGAAGAATGAAACCAACCTCTGTGCTGGTCTGAACCTTCCAGATACATATCTGCAGGCCATTTTAAATCCTTTCTTTTTTCTAAAACAAAACTATGCGTTGATCCACTATCAAACCAAACTTCTACAATATCTTTTAGTTTTTCGTAATCGTCTGGATTGTACTCATCTCCTAAGAAAACTTTAGATTCATCTGTAAACCAACAGTCTGATCCTTGCTTTTCATAAATTGAGGCAATTCTTTCTATGACATTTTTATCTCTTAATGGTTCTTTTGTTTTTTTATTAATGAAAATTGGCAATGGTACACCCCAAACTCTTTGCCTTGAAACACACCAATCTGGTCTTCCCTCTACCATGGACAACAATCTGTCCTTCCCTTTATTGGGATAAAAGGTAGTATCATTTATTGCTTTAATTGCCTTCTTTCTTAGATCATTTTTGTGCATAGAAATAAACCATTGAGGTGTTGCTCTATAAATCAAAGGAGCTTTAGACCTCCATGAATGAGGGTAACTGTGATTTAATTTATCATTTTTTAATAGTTTATTTTGCTCTTTTAATTTTTCTATAACAATAGGATCGGCTTTAAAAATATGAGTATTATTGAAATATGGAATTTCTTTTGTGTAAAGTCCTGCATTATCCACGGTATAAAGTGAAGGTATATTATTCTTTAAACATAAATTATAATCATCAGGACCATGGCTTGGAGCACAATGAACAATTCCGGTTCCTTGATCTAAATTTACAAATTGAGCATCCAGCAAAGGGACCTCATAATTAAAGCCCATTTTGATAAATGGATGACTACAAATTGTTCCTTTAAACTCTGACCCTTTAAAAGTTTTTAATTCTTTATATTTTTTAATTTCACATTCTTTGACAATTGAGTTGATTAAATTTTTTGCAACTACTATTTTTTTTTCTTTAAAATATTCTAAATCCTCAACTTCTAAAACCGAGTATTCAATATTGCTATTAAACGCCAAAGCTTTATTTGCTGGTATAGTCCAGGGAGTTGTTGTCCAAATAATTACACTTGCATTTTTTAAAAAATCTTTTTCTGTTTCTTTAACTTTAAAAGCTGCAAATATTGTATTAGATGTATGGTCCAAATACTCGACCTCTGCATCAGCTAATGCTGTTTTTTCGACAGTTGACCATAAAACAGGTTTAAAACCTTGATATAAACTACCATCTAGTAGAAATTTTCCTAACTCTCTGACTATTTGAGCCTCGGCCTCATAACTCATAGTTGAATAATAATTTTCAAAATCACCTACCACACCCAATCGCTTGAACTCTTTTATGTGCACATCGATCCAACTTTTTGCAAATTCCCTGCATTCTTGCCTAAAATTTTTAATTGGAACTTCATCCTTATTTTTTTTCTTTTTTTTATATTGCTCCTCAATCTTCCATTCAATTGGTAAGCCGTGGCAATCCCATCCTGGAACATATACAGAGTCTTTACCATTCATCTGATGGAAGCGCGTGATCATGTCTTTTAAAATTTTATTAAGAGCTGTTCCCATATGTATATGGCCGTTTGCGTATGGAGGCCCATCATGCAAAATAAATTTTTCTTTTCCTTTAGAATTTTTTCTTAGTTTGTCAAAGATTTTATCTTTTTCCCATTTTTTCAAAATTTCTGGTTCCTTAGTTGGCAAACTAGCTTTCATGGAAAATGCTGTTTTAGGTAGTTGTAAAGTATCTTTAGACATTTTTTATTTTTTTTGCTTTTTTTATATCAATTTTAATTTGTTTTTTTAAAAATTTATAATTTTTAAATTTTTTTTCTGGTCTTATAAATTTTTTAAAACTTACACTAATTACTTTATTATATAAATTTTTATTAATTCCAAAGATATTTGTTTCTAATAGTAAACTTTGTCCATTAAAAGTCGGTCTATATCCTAAATTAGCAATACCGCTTTTATTAATATTGTCAAAATTTACTTTAACTGCATAGACTCCTAACTTAGGAATTACATAATTACTGAGTTTCATGTTGCATGTAGGGAAACCTATTTCTCGCCCCATTTTTTTTCCTTTAATAACCTTTCCTTCAATACACCAAGTACGATTTAATAATTTATTTATTTCTTCAATTTTACCTTTTCTAATTTTTTTTCTAATGAATGTAGAGGAAATAGTTTTTTTATTTTTTTTATAAGGTTTAGTTATAATATTTTTGTAGCTAAATTTTTTTTCAAATTTTTTTAAAGTCTGTATGTTACCACGACGCTTAAAACCAAATTTAAAATTTCTGCTTACAAATAAATACTTGCATCTTGTCTTTCTATAAATAATTTTCCTAATAAATTCCTCTGCTGTTAAAGATGAAAATTTTTTGTCAAATTTAATTATTGTTAAAAAGTCTAATTTTAGTCTTTGGAGTTGTTCTTTTTTTTGTTTTAATGAATTTATTCGATGATCTTTATTTTTTTTACTAAAAAACATTACAGGCACTGGCTCAAAGGTCATGACACCTAAAGGTAATTTAAATTTTTTTGCTTTTTGCCTTGCTTCATTTATAACTTTTTGATGGCCTAGATGTAATCCATCAAAATTACCTATAGCTATTACACCGTTAAGATGTTTATAATTTAAATTTGCGTTATTATAAATTTTCATTACCATTTTAATTCTTTTTGAAAAAAATTTGCTTTTACCTTATATTTTTCTAAAAGAGATTTAAGTTCTGACTTCTTTTTATATTCATCTCGGTGGACTCCATTAGAAATAAATACGCAATCTATATTTAAATTGTTAGCTCCTTTTATATCTGTTCTTAGATTATCACCAACTGCTAAGACCTTTTCATTTGTATTAAAACACATTTTATAAACCTCTTTATGTGGTTTACCAAAATAAACTACCTCTCCACCTAATTCCTCAAATACTTTTGCTACCGATCCAGCACATAGCTCTTCTACTTTCCCTCTGTGTACTGTTAAATCTGGATTAGTACATACTAGTTTTTTTGAGACATATTTCTTTAAAAGATTTTTATAATATTCTAAATCTTTTTCATGTTCATCAAATAGGCCTGTACATAAAATAAAATCACAACTTTCGAGATCAGTTTTATTATCTTTAACTTTTTCAAAAACAGAAGTATCTCTTGGTGGTCCCAAATGGTAAAAAGTCTTACCGAATTGATTTTTATTTATTGCATACATTGCCGCTTCACCTGAGGTCATAACATTAGAAAGATATTTTCTATCCAAATTCATTTTTAACAAAAAATTTATAACCTTTGAGCTTGGCCTTGGAGCATTTGATAAAAATACTATTTTTTTTGAATTTTGTTTTAACTGTTCAATAGCCTCTATTGCTTTTGGATTGAGCGCCATTCCATTATGTATTACACCCCATAAATCTATAATAAAGGTGTCATAGTTTTTGTATATATCTGATAAGTGATTTAGTTCTCTCAATTTAATAATTCTCTCTCTATAATGCTCATAAAATATTGTATTTTTAGGTCTTTTTAATGATATTTGCCTCTTGAAATCTTATTAAAACTTACCATATCAACACTACATTAAAATTTATAGGAGAAAATACATATGAAATTTAGACCTCTGCACGACCGTGTGCTTATTAAAGTGCTGGACAGCGAAGAAAAAACCGCTGGCGGAATCATAATACCAGACACAGCGAAAGAAAAACCTCAAGAGGGTGAGGTTGTAGCTGTTGGACCTGGCTCTAAAAATGAAGAAGGAAAAGTTGCTCCAATGGACGTAAAAATAGGAGATATAGTTCTTTTTGGAAAATGGTCTGGAACCGAAGTTAAAATTGACGGTAAAGAATACAGTATTATGAAAGAATCAGACATAATGGGAATTTCAAAAAGTAAAAAATAAACTTTGTAGGAGAAGAACATGGCAAAAATAATAAAATTTGATACTGAAGCAAGATCTAAAATGCTTACTGGTGTAAACACTCTAGCTAATGCTGTTAAAGTTACATTAGGTCCAAAAGGACGTAATGTAGTTATGGATAAATCTTATGGTGCTCCAAGAACAACTAAGGATGGAGTTTCTGTTGCAAAAGAAATTGAGCTTGAAGATAAATTCGAAAACATGGGTGCTCAGATGGTTAAAGAAGTTGCTAGTAAGACAAATGATAACGCTGGAGATGGAACAACAACTGCAACAATACTTACTCAAGCAATAGTTAACGAGGGATTAAAATACGTTACGGCTGGAATGAACCCAATGGATATCAAACGAGGTATCGACAAAGCAGTTGAACAAGTAATTGATAAATTAAAAACATCTTCCAAAAAAGTTAAAGCTAATGAAGAAGTTGCTCAGGTTGGAACAATTTCTGCAAACGGCGAAAAATCTATTGGTGATATGATTTCTAAAGCTATGCAAAAAGTTGGTAATGAGGGAGTAATTACTGTTGAAGAAGCAAAAGGTGTCGAGACAGAATTAGACGTAGTTGAAGGTATGCAGTTTGATAGAGGATATCTCTCTCCATATTTTGTGACTAATACTGAAAAGATGACAACTGAACTCGAAAATCCCTTAGTTCTTTTAGTTGAGAAAAAATTAACTAACTTACAACCAATGGTTCCTCTATTAGAGTCCGTTGTTCAAGCGAACAGACCATTAATGATTATTTCTGAAGATGTTGAAGGTGAAGCATTAGCAACTTTAGTAGTAAATAAATTAAGAGGTGGTCTTAAAGTAGTAGCTGTGAAGGCCCCGGGCTTTGGTGATAGAAGAAAAGCAATGTTAGAAGACATTGCAATTCTTACTGGTGGACAAGTAATCTCTGAAGACCTTGGTATTAAGTTGGAAAATGTTAAAATCGGGGACCTTGGTTCTTGTAAAAAAGTCAAAATTGACAAGGAGAACAGCACAATTGTGGCTGGAGAAGGTAAAAAATCTGATATCGAAGCTAGATGTAATCAAATAAGATCTGAGATCAACGAAACTACATCTGACTATGATAAGGAAAAACTTCAAGAGAGATTAGCTAAACTTGCAGGAGGAGTTGCTGTAATCAAAGTTGGAGGTGCTACAGAGGTTGAAGTGAAAGAGAGAAAAGATAGAGTAGAGGATGCACTTAACGCAACAAGAGCTGCTGTAGAAGAAGGCGTGGTAATCGGTGGAGGCTGCGCATTACTTTATGCAGCACAAGACTTAGATGGTGTTAAAGTAAAAGGTGATGACCAAAAAGCTGGTGTTGAGATTGTTAAAAAAGCTCTTCAAGCTCCGATAAGACAAATTACTGCAAATGCAGGTGTCGATGGATCTGTAGTAGTAGGAAAACTTTTAGAGGGTAAAAAATCTTCTCAAGGTTATGATGCACAGAATGAAGACTATGTAGATATGTTTGCTAAGGGAATAATTGATCCAACTAAAGTTGTAAGATCAGCATTACAAGATGCTGCTTCAATAGCTGGACTATTAATTACAACAGAAGCAATGATCGCAGACAAACCTGAAGAAAAAGACGCTAGTCCTGCTATGCCTCCTATGGGTGGCGGCATGGGTGGAATGGGCGGCATGGGTGGAATGGGAATGTAATCACCCACCTAAAGATTTTAAAAAAGGCTGCAATTTTGCAGCCTTTTTTTTTGCAATAAACAAACATGCTCTTGAGCTAAGTATCAATCCATCTTTAAGAACTCTTAGGTTATTGTCATCCAAAGTTTTCCCCGAAGATGTAATATCAGTAATTATCTCTGAAGAACCTATAAAAGGATATGTTTCTGTGGCACCAAGACTAGGTATCAATTTGTACTGGGTAACTCCTTTGGAAATCAAAAAATCATTAGTTAAATTTGGATACTTAGTTGCAACTCTCAACCTAGTATTTCTTTTTGATCTTATATCAAATGATATTTCTTCGAGATCAGCAATTGTCTGTACATCTATCCAATCATCTGGAACAGCAATAACTAAGTTCGCATTCCCATAATCAAGTTTTTTTTGGATATTTATTTTATTTTGTAAATTTTTGTCTGATTCTTTTAAAAGATCTAGACCTGATATTCCAATATCTAAAGTTCCATCTCCTAGTCTTTGAATAATTTCTTTTGCGTGTAGAAATATAATTTTAACATTGGAATTATTTTCGATAGTGCCAAAATAATTTCTTTCTTTTTCGCTTTGTATAATTTTCAACCTACTATCACTAAAAAATGATAATGATTTTTCTTTTAGTCGCCCTTTACTTGGTAAACCTATTGTAATCAAGTCATTCATATATTTTTTAAATTTATTGCTGCACCAACTGCAGGGATGCTCTTTTTAGCTCCTAAACTCTTTAGTAAATCATCATAACGACCGCCCGAAGCAATTTCTTTTGTGCCTGAAAATACTTCAAAAACAATTCCAGTATAATATTCAACATCCCTACCAAAGTTTGCAACAAAATTGACATCTTGATTAAGTTTTTTCAAATTTTGAATAGATTTAAAATTTTTAAATATATTTTCTTTAAGGTTATTCTTTTTTGCAAAATTTAATAATTCATCATCAAGTTTTGAAAGTTTACAATTAATTTTTAAAAAGGTTCTGATAATTTTCACAATTTTTTTTCCATTTGCAAACGATCTTGGGTCTTTTATCTTTTTATTAAATCTTTTTAAAATTTCAGATACTAACCTTCCGGCAATCACTTTATCTTGATCAAGTTTTTTCATTTCATAAAATCTTTTTTTATCTGCATCAAAAGTTACTGCATCAATATCTGTATTTTTTTCCAATCTCTTTAGAAGTTCTTCAAAATAACTTGGTCTCCAAAAGTGTCTAATTAATCTTAACTTCCATCTTTCAGGCATCTCAAGAGCGTTAATTAAGTTTTTAAATAAGCTTATATCACCTACCTTAACCTTAATTTTTTTCATTTTAATTTTTTTTGCTGAGCTTAAGATTGTGCTAATTACTTTAAAATCATCCTTAATTAAGTTTTTTGAACCTAAAATTTCAATACCTAATTGATCATTAATAAAATTTGCACCTTTGCTGCCTGATCTTCTATATGCTTGACCAGAATAATAAATTTTTGAGGAAGTTTTTTTTTGTAAGAAACTTATACATGATGCGACTGTTAAGTCCGGTCTCAAACACATCGTTTTTCCGTCCTCTCTATCAAAAGTGAGCATTGAACTTCTAAATTTTTCACCAGATCTTTCGATGATATAATCTGAGTCTAAAAGAACATCAGGTTCCGATAAAACAAAACCATTTGTCTTAAAAGTTTTAATTATTACTTCAGATAATTTTTTTGATTTCATTAACTAATTCTTTTATTTCAATTGATTTTTCTTTACCTGAGCTTAGGTTTCTTAAAGTTGGCTTCCCTGATTTAATTTCATTGTCACCATATAAAATAACCGCAGGGGACTTTATTTTATTTGCATACTCCATTTGTTTTTTTAATTTACTTTCTCCAGGATAAATTTCGGTACTAACTCCAGCCTTTCTTAATATAGTTTGAATATCTATATAGTCTTTCATTGAATTTTTATCGAAAAAACAGATCACTACTGGTTTAGATTGCTTTACTTTAAATTCCTTTTTTTGCATTAAAGCATAAACTAAACGATCCAGGCCAATAGATATTCCTGTAGCTGGAGCATCATAATTACCAAAATTATTTACTAAATTATCGTATCTCCCTCCACCACCTATGGATCCAAATTGAATTATTTGCCCTTTATTGTTTGTTACATCAAATTTTAGATACACCTCAAAAATTGCTCCAGTATAATATTCTAGTCCTCGAATAACTGATGGATCGAATTCAAAATTATTAAAATTGTAATTCTTAAAAATTTTTAATATCTCAACTAAATCCTCAGTTTCAGGAGAATTCCTCTTAAGTGTTTCCTCTATCGTTTTTATATCCTCCGGCTTTAAATTTGCACCTTTTGTGAAATCACCAGATTTATCTTTTCTTCCCTCGCCTAATAATTCTTTTACTCCATTCCAACCAAGTCTATCAATTTTATCTAAGGCTCTAAGCACGGTAAGTTTTTTTTGATTGTCATTTATATTTATTTTTTTGAATAATTCTTCAGTGATTTTCCTAGATGAAATCTTTATTATATATTCTGATTCTGCAAGACCACACTTTTCAAGAATCTCTGAAATCATGACACATAACTCAGCATCTGCTTGTAAACTTTTTGTTCCTACAAAATCAGCATCGAATTGTAAAAATTCTCTAAATCTGCCAGGACCTGGTTTTTCATTTCTCCAAACAGTGCCTAGTTGATATCTTTTAAATGGCTTTGGAATCTCTAAATAATTTTTTGCAACGTATCTAGCAAGTGGAGCTGTGAGATCATATCTTAAGGATAACCACTTATTTTCATCCTTAAATGAAAATACGCCTTCATCAGGTCTATCTTTATCAGGCAAAAATTTTCCAATACTATCAGAATACTCAAAACTTGGAGTTTCGAGATATTGAAAACCGTATTTGATCATAACCTCTTTAATATTAGAAATTATAAAATCACGTACGATTAATTCTTTTTCTTGTCTGTCTACAAACCCTAATGGAAGTTCTTTAGAGGGTTTGTTTTTTTTTTCTTTTGTCATTGTTTGGTACAGCAGGGTGGATTCGAACCACCGACCCCTAGTTCCACAAACTAGTGCTCTAACCAACTGAGCTACTGCTGCATCCCTATTATTTTTATCTTAATTTTAATTAAATTTATATATTTTTGATTATAAGCTAAGCAACAGCCTAGCGTGCATTCTGTGCGAATGTGATCTAATTGTAGAAATGACTTTCGTTTTTATAATCATGATTCTTAATCTAAAAAATAATTGTGACTTTTTCAAGATGAAATTAGCGGGACAATAAAAATAGTAAAAGCTACAGTTAATGTCCCGATAATCAGTGATTTTGGAAATTTAGATTAAGATGTTTTCTGCAGTTTTACTGCTGAAGGACCTTTTTCTGTGCTCTCCACTTCAAACGTTAACTCATCACCCTCGTTTAAATATTTTAAACCAGCTTCTCTTACCGCAGAAGAATGGACGAACACGTCTTTTTCTTTGTCTTCTCTTTCAATGAAACCATATCCTTTAGTGCCATTGAACCACTTTACTTTTCCTTTTAGTGTACTCATATTATTTATACTTCCTTATTATTATTAACTTTAACTAATTAAAAATTAGTTAATGCTTCTTAAATAGATTTGAACAATAAAAGTCAATGGGAAAAAATATTATTTGATTGAATTGTTTTTTTGCAACAATACCTAAAATAGCAGAGTAATTAAGCTAGTTAGGCCTAATAATGCTATTCCTGCATAGATAAGTTTATTTTTTTCTACATGAGATATAATTTTATGTAAATTTGCCTCTTTGTAGCTTAATCCCCCTCCCTCGAAATTGGTAGATTTGGTAAAACCTTGTCCCCTTCCAATTTGAAGAAATTTAGCTTTTCTATGATCGTAAATTTCATCTTTATTAAGATTTTCAAAACTTTTTAAATTCTTAATAATAGAATGTTTTATATCTGCAGCTATACTTTCTGGATCTCTGTGAGCTCCACCTAAAGGTTCAGAAATTATTTCATCTATAACTCCAAGTTTTAATAAATCCTTTGCAGTTAATTTCATTGCCTCAGCTGCTTGCAATGATTTACTTGGATCACGCCAAAGTATTGACGCGCATCCTTCAGGAGAAATTACTGAGTATATAGAATTTTCTAACATAATTACTTTATTTGATGAGGCTAAAGCTATAGCTCCTCCTGATCCACCCTCACCAATAATAATTGATAAATTCGGTACAGTTAATGACATACAGCATTCAATTGAGTTGGCGATTGCTGAGGCCTGTCCTCTTTGTTCAGCTCCTAAACCAGGATATGCTCCAGGTGTATCAATAAAGCTTACGACAGGAATTTGAAAACGATCGGCTAGCTTCATCAACCTAATACACTTTCTATATCCCTCAGGTCTCATCATTCCAAAATTTCTTTCAATTCTGCTATTAAGGTCTTCTCCCTTTTCTTGACCTATAATTAAAACCGATTTATTTTCAATTAATCCGAATCCAGCAATAACAGATTTATCATCACCAAAATAGCGATCGCCAGATAGTAGTGTAAATTGAGAAAATATTTTTTTAATATAAAAATTTGCTCTTGGCCTGTCTTCATGTCTTGCTACCTGAGTTCTTTGCCAACTATTCAAATTAGCATAAGTTTCTTTTAATTTTTCATTTATTTCATTTTGAGTATTTTTGATTTTTTGTGTATCAACTTCAGAAATTCCCTCTGATCCAAATGGGCTTTTTAAACCGTCTACTTCTTGTTCGAGAGCTTTAATTTCTTTTTCAAATTCTAAATAATTTTTCATATTGAGCCAATAATGCTACTATTAATGTATTATATTTAAATGTAAAGATCGGTTCACTATGAGTATTACTAAGAAAAATGGCCTTAAAATAAGTACCAAGTTATTGAATTTCATTAATAATGAAGTTTTACCTGGAACTACTATTGAGCCTGAAAGATTCTGGAGTAATTTTGAAAAAACTGTACATGAGCTTGCTCCAATAAATAAAAATTTAATTCAGAAAAGAGAAGATATTCAAAAAAAAATCGATGAATGGCATAAAAAAAATAGTGGTAAAGAATTTAATAAAAAAAAATACACGGAATTTCTTAAATCTATTTCCTATATTGTTGAAGAAAAAGGTGACTTCAAAATTGAAACTAAAAATGTAGATCATGAAATTTCAACCATTGCAGGTCCACAACTAGTTGTTCCAGTAGATAATGCTAGATATGCTTTAAATGCTGCTAACGCCAGGTGGGGTAGCCTATATGATGCACTTTACGGAACTGATGTAATTCCAGGAAATAAAGGTGAAGATTTTAATAAAAAAAGGGCATTTGAGGTAATTGCTTACGTAAAAAAATTTTTAGATGATACTGTTCCCATTAATCAATCAAGTTGGTGTGAAGTATCAGGAATTAAAATTAAGGATAAAGATTTAGTATTTTTGAGTAGTAACGGAGAGAAATATTTAAAAAATAAATATCAATTTGTAGGTTTCAACGGAGAAAAAGAAAAGCCAAGTACAATTCTTATTAAAAATAATAATCTTCATATTGAAATTTCTATTAATCCCAATCAAACAGTTGGAAAATTAGATAAAGCAAATATTTCAGATGTTGTGGTTGAGTCTGCAATTTCTACCATAGTAGATAATGAGGATTCCGTAGCTGCTGTTGATGATGAAGATAAAATTAAATGTTATCGCAATTGGCTTGGTTTAATGAAGGGTGATCTTATAGCTAAATTTGAAAAAAATGGAAAAAAAATCACAAGAAAACTTAATTCTGATCGAAGCTATACAGATAGAGATGGTAAAAAAATTAATCTTCACGGAAGAGCTTTATTATTAAATCGAAATGTCGGTCATTTAATGACTAATCCAGCGATCCTTTTAAAAGATGGCTCAGAAATACCAGAAGGTATTATGGATGCCTTTGTAGCAACTTTGTGTGCCCTTCATGATTTTAAAAATAAAAAAAATTCCAGAACTGGCTCTGTTTATATTGTAAAACCAAAAATGCATGGCCCAGACGAAGTAGCTTTTACTAACACACTATTTGAAAAAGTTGAGAAAGCATTAGATATAAAAAAATATTCAATCAAGGTTGGGATCATGGACGAAGAAAGAAGAACAACAGTGAATCTAAAAGAATGTATTAGACAAGTAAAAAATAGAATTGTTTTTATTAATACTGGCTTCTTAGATCGAACTGGAGATGAGATGCACACATCTTTTGAAGCAGGCCCAATGATTTTTAAGGGTGAGATGAAAAAATCAACTTGGTTAGGAACATATGAGAATTGGAATATTGATGTTGGATTAAGTTGTGGATTTTCTGGTAAAGCTCAAATCGGTAAAGGAATGTGGGCTATGCCAGATCAGATGGCAGACATGATGGAACAAAAAATTGGACATCCTAAATCAGGAGCAAATTGTGCCTGGGTTCCCTCACCAACAGCTGCAACGTTACATTCTATGCATTATCATAAAGTAAATGTTTTTGAAGAACAAAAAAAAATTAATTCTAGAAATAAAGCTAAATTAGAAGACATTTTAGAAATTCCAAAAGCAGATAGACCTAACTGGGCGTTAGAGGATATTAATCGTGAACTAGAAAACAATGCTCAAGGAATTCTAGGTTATGTTGTAAGATGGATTAACCAAGGTGTAGGTTGCTCCAAAGTACCAGATATTAATAACGTAGGACTTATGGAAGACCGAGCAACACTTAGAATTTCATCTCAACATATAGCCAATTGGTTACATCATGGGATCTGTAAAAAAGATCAAGTCATGGAAGTGATGAAGAAAATGGCAAAAATTGTTGATGACCAAAATAAAGATGATCCAAGTTATCAAAAGATGTCTGATAATTTTGACAATTCCATAGCATTCTCAGCCGCTTGCGACCTTGTTTTTAAAGGAAGAGAGCAACCATCTGGTTATACGGAACCTTTGCTGCATAAAAAAAGATTGGAAAAAAAGAGCTTTAATTAATTACCAGTAACTGGAACCCGGTTTTTGAACGCAGAAAATAAAGTGCCATCATCTAGCTGTTCAATCTCACCTCCTACAGGCAAACCTTGTGCTAGTTTAGTAATTTTTAATTTATCATTTTTAATTGTGTCCTCAATATAATGGGCAGTAGTTTGTCCTTCTACAGTAGCGCTTGTAGCTATAATTACTTCTTTAAGGTTATTTTTTTTAATTCTTTTTACAAGCGAGTCGATTAATAAATTTTTTTGTTCATAATTTTCATTAGAATTTAATGTTCCTCCCAATATATGATAATGGCCTTTGTAGATATTAGCAGAGTCTATAACCCACATATCAGCTAGATTTTCAACAACGCATATTTTATCATAAGATATATCTGATGAACAAATGCAAACTTTATCTATTATTTTTAAATTTCCACAATCTACACATCTTACAACTTTTTTATAAACTTGAGCTAAAGATTTAGCTAAAGGTTTAACCATATTATCTTTATTATTTATTAATTTAAGAATTATTCTTTTTGCAGACTTAGGTCCTAATCCAGGCAATTTTGAAAATTGTTGAATTAATTCATTTATTTCTGGGATATCATTGTCCATTAGAAGGGAAGTTTAAAATCTATTGGTAAATTAAATCCTCCTGTAGCCTTTGAAAGCTCTTCAGCAGATTTTTTTTTTAAGTTTTCCTTTGCATTATTGTAAGCTGCTATAATTAGATCATTAATCATCTCTTGACTTTCTTTTTTAGCAGCATCGCTGATTAATATTGATTTAATTTCATAATCACCAGATAAAATTACTTTTACAAGATTTCCTCCAGCTTCTCCTTTTACTTCGATCTTTTTGATTTGATCTTGAACCTCTTTCATTTTTTCTTGCATAGCTTTAGCTTTTGATAGCATTTCAGAAAAATTAGTCATTATTAATCTTCCTCTTTTAAATCAATTAATTTCGCATCAGGAAAAGTTTTTTGAAAATCCTGAGCTATTTTACTTTTTTTAAATTCCTCTATTTTGTTACTTTTGTCTTCTTGATCTTTTTCATAAATACTCTTTGCGTCATCATTTTTACTTAATGATATGATCCATCTTTCCCCTGTCCAAAAAAGTAATTTTTCTGTAAGATTTTTTATAAAGTTTTTATTTAATTTTTCATTAAAGCTTATATCTATTTTGCCCTTGTTAAAACTTACCAATTTTACATTCCGTTCGAGGTCATATTTAAGTTCTATTTCTTTTTCTTTGTTAGCATGATTAATTAGATCTTTAAAATTTGTTATTTCAATTTTTCGACTTTTATTATCATTGGATATATCTTTTATTGGATTAGTTTTAATTTGATTTGTGCTTTTAAGTTGGTTTTTAATTTGATTGGGAATATTAGTTTCAATAGATTTATCATCAATTTTTTTTCCAACTAAATTTTCATCGGGTAATTGAGTATTATTACGTAAATTTACATTTTCTTTTCTCTTGTCTAAGTTTTCTAAATGAACCAGTTGCATTATATACATTTCTAAAATTAAATTTTCACTTCCAACTAATCTAAGATCATCAATAGTTTTAATAGTTAGTTGCCAAAATAAACTAATATCCTGCATATCTATATTTTTAGAATATTGATCAACCAAAAGTGCTTCTGACTCAGAAATTGACATGTCTTTTTCAATTGGTCCTAAACTGATTCTTTTGCTAAAAAGATAAAGTACTTCTAACACATCATTTAAAAAGTTTTTTGCATCTAAGCCATCATTAATAAGTTCGTGCAAAAATTTTAAAGCTTCTTTTTCGTTTCCACTTAAAACTTCCTTGAATAGAGAAATTACTTTACTTCTATCAGCAAGCCCTAGCATTTTTCTTACGTCCGGTTCCTCTATCTGTTTATTATTGTTTATTGATTGAGAAATTAAAGCTCGATCTAATAGTGAAACCGAATCTCTTACTGATCCTTCAGAAGTTCTTGCTATTAATTTGATCGCATCATCAGATATTTTGCCATTTTCCTTAATAGCAATCTTCTTTAAGTGTTCGCAAAGTTGGTCAATGCTCACTCTTTTAAGATCGAATCTTTGACATCGAGATAAAATTGTGACTGGTATTTTTCTAACTTCAGTTGTTGCTAAAATAAACTTTAATCTAGGAGGTGGTTCCTCTAAAGTTTTAAGCAACCCATTAAATGCTTGTTTTGAAAGCATGTGAACTTCATCAATAATAAATATTTTAAATCTAGCACTCGTGGGGCTGTATTTTGAGTTTTCGATTAACTCTCTAATATCATCTATTCCAGTTTTAGATGCTGCATCCATTTCTAATATATCAATATGGTTAGAATTAATAATTTCTTGGCAAGTTGGGCAAAACTTTTCACCTGAACATATTTTTTTTGGATCATCGTTTTTTTGACAATTAAGAGATTTTGCAATTAGCCTAGCTGTAGTTGTTTTTCCTACACCTCTTATTCCAGTTAATAAATATGCATTTGGTGTTTTACCGAGTTTTATTGCATTGGTTATTGTTTGTGCCATGATCTCTTGACCAATTAAATCCTTAAACTCTTGTGGTCTGTATTTTAATGCTAGAATTTTATTTGTCATTTTTAAGAGGCAGGCAACAACCTGAATAATTTTCACTACGGCTGCTTCTTTTCAGACCTGACCGGGTTTATGAAACATCCACCTGATGCCAACCTCAATATGAGTATATCAAGATCAATTTAAATACTACAAGACTTGATTTGAAATTTGTGGACTATTTTTGCCTAAAAGGTGAAGATTCATACACTCCTAATATATCCAAGGTTTCAGTATGGAAGCCAAGTTCTTCTAAAGCCTTTTTCACTCCATCCTGCTCTAAATGACCTTCTAGATCTAGATAAAAGTTAGCTTGTTCAAAAGTATTTTTAACAGAAAAACTCTCAAGTTTTGTGAGGTTAACTTGATTAGTGGCAAATCCTCCAAGGCACTTATAAAGTGCTGACGGTTCACTTTTTACTCTAAAGATACAACTAGTTATAAATTTTTTTTTATTATCATACTCTGGTTGTTCGATATTTTTCCCCATTATCAAAAAACGAGTTACGTTACCTTCGTCATCTTCAATATTTTTTTGTAAAATTTTTAAGTCATACATTCTAGCAGAAAGATCTGAGGCTATAGCGGCTATAGTTTTATCTTTTCCTTCAGCTAAATCTTTTGCAGATCCTGCTGTATCAACTGATACAATTGGCTTGAAGTTTTTTTCAGAAATTATCTTTTGACATTGGCTAATTGCTTGAGCATGGCTTCTTACATATTTTATATCTTCAATGTTTGAATCTTGCTTACCAAGTAAATTATGCACAACAGGAAGAAAATACTCTCCATGAATTTGTAATTTATATTTTGGAAGTAAATAATGAATATCAGCAACTCTCCCTGCTAAAGAATTCTCAATCGGTATTACAATTTTAAAAGTTGGATCATTATATGCTTGTTTAAAAGTGTCCTCAAATGTTGCACATGTTTTAATTTCTGCATCTTGATAAAGATTTTCCACTGCAATATGAGAGTATGCTCCTAACTCGCCTTGAATAGCTATTTTTATTTTACCCATTTGCTTACATTATCTCCTTAATTTTTATCAAATCTTCTTTTGTATCTACACTTAAAGGTGAAGAATTGATATATCCTACGTGAATCGTCATTGAATTTTCTAAGGCTCTCATTTGTTCTAATTTTCTTTCCAATTCAAGCTTTGATCTTTTTAGGCTTACATATCTTACTAAAGCTTTGTTAGTAAAGGCATAAATGCCTATGTGATGATATAAATTTTCATTTTTTTTAACATCAGCTCTAAAAAAATCAGTAGCCTGACCAAATTTGTTAATTTCTAATTTCTCATTAACTTTTACTTTTACATTATTTTCATTTGTTAACTCCATATCCGAGCTAAAAGAACTTGCTAGCGTGCCTATATCACACTTACCTTTATTCATGTAAGTAATTAAATTAGTAATATCGTTTGAGTCAATATTTGGCATATCTCCTTGAAGATTTACAATGATATTTGGCTTACTATTAAGTTCATTTTTAAAAACCTCATAGACCCTATCAGTGCCTGTTTGATGTTTGAATGAAGTTAAAACTGCTTTTCCTCCTCTATTTTCAATTAGATCTTTAATTTTTTGATCTGGCGTAGCAACATAGACTTCTTCTGTATTAGTTTTTTTTGCAGCTTCATAAACATGAAGAATCATCTCTTTGTTGTTTATAAGTTCTAATGGCTTATTTGGAAGTCTTACAGCTTCCAATCTTGAGGGTATTATTATTGCAATTTTGTTCATAATTATGCGTCCCAAAGACGCAAAAAAATTTTAACTAATTTAAGTTTTTTTATAAAAGTCGTGCTATATGTCACTTAAGTATTTATCAAAATTATGGACAGTTTTGAAATAAATAAAATAATAGCTGCAGTTTTGCTAACTGCTTTAATCATTATTGGTATTGGAAAATTTACTGACATTCTATTTCATGTTGAGAAACCAAAAGAGTCAGCTTACAAAATTGAGGGTTTAGAGATAGCTTCTACTGATGCTGCTTCAAAAAGTGCGGAAACTAAAGTTGTAGAGGCCGTTGATATAAAAGCGCTTTTAGCTATGGGAAATCTTGATCACGGAGAAAAAGTTTTTAAAAAATGCACTGCTTGCCACCAAATCGCAGATGGAGGTAAAAATATGATTGGTCCTAACTTGTGGGGAGTAATTGGAAGAACTTCAGGATCAATTAGTGATTACAAATATTCTAAGGCAATGGTTGCTCATGGAAAAGAGTGGTCGTTTGAAGAAATGAACAGTTACCTAATTAAACCTCAAGCTCATATCAAAGGAACAAAAATGGCTTTTGCCGGTTTAAGAAAAGAAAAAGATAGAGCTTCTGTGATTTTATATATGAATTCTAAAAGTAATAGTCCAAAACCATTACCTTAATCTAAACACCATTTAATTATACTTTTTTGAGCATGCACTCTGTTAAGGGCCTGTCTCCAAACTACAGATTGATTTCCATCTATAACTTCATCTGTAACTTCCTCACCTCTTCCAACTGGTAAGCAATGCATAAAAATTGCATCAGAATTTGCTTTTTTCATTAACTTTTTATTAACTTGAAAAAGTTTCAAATTTTTTTTTTTAGCTGATTTATTAACTTTATCATTCATTGAAACCCATTTATCAGTCATCACACAATCTGAATTTTTTACAGCATCTTCTGGTTCTGTTGTTACAATAAGATTTACCTTATTTTCTTTCGCCCACCTCAATATCATTTTATTTGGAGAGTATTTTTTGGGGCAAGCAATTTTTAAATTAAATTTAAATTTTCCTGCAGCTTCAATTAATGAATTTGACATATTATTATTACCATCTCCTAGCCAGGCAATATTTTTACCTTCAATTTTACCATTACTTTCTTCAAAAGTGAGAATATCTGACATAATTTGACAAGGATGACCTTTATCAGAGAGACCGTTAATGATTGGAATATCTAAGTACTCTCCAAACTCCTCAAGGTTTTTATGTGCAGAAGTTCTTAACATTACTATATCAACATACTCTGTTAAAACTTTAGCTGTATCTTTTAATGTCTCATCTCCTTTGCCGTAATGTATTCCATCTGGATTTAAAATAATTGATGTACCCCCTAATTGTTTTACAGCGATATCAAAAGACATTCTTGTTCTTGTTGATGGTTTTTCAAAAATCATAGCCATAGATTTTCCCTCAAAAGGTTTGTCTTCGTCGGGTGCAGATTTATTCAAATCTTTTCTTTTAAGTTTTCTAGCTTTTGCATCATCAATAATAGCTCTTAGATCATTGGATGAATGATCCGATATATTTATAAAATTTTTCATCTATAGTTTTTGCAAACCTTTTCTAATATTTTTAAACTTAAATTAATTTCTTGTTTTGTGACATTTAAAGGAGGCAAAAGTCTGACTACATTTTCAGCAGCTCTTACTGTTAAAAGTCTATTATCTAATAATTTTTGAATAAATTTAGTTTGATTATTAAATAAGCAGAGTCCTATTAATAATCCTTTTCCTCTGACATCTTTAATAATTTTGGGATACTTTTCTTTTAACTTTCTTAGCTCTCTTAAAAAATAATTTCCATTTTTGCTGACATTTCTAAGAAAGTTTTTTTTGAACATAACATCCATCACAGCATTACCAGCACTCATTGCCAATGGGTTCCCCCCAAAAGTTGAGCCGTGTGTTCCTGGTTTCATACCTTTAGCAACTTTTTTGTTTACTAAGACAGCACCTATTGGAAAACCTCCGCCAATACCTTTTGCAATTGGAACGATATCAGGTTTAATTTTTGCGTGCTCAAATGCGAAGAATTTACCACTTCTGCCAATACCACATTGTACTTCATCTAATATAAGCAGAATTCCTCTCTTATTACAAAGTTTTCTTAGACCAACTAAGCAATAATCTGGAATGACTTTGATTCCGCCCTCTCCTAATATTGTTTCAACCATTATTGCAGCAGTTCTGTTTGTAATTGATTTTTCTAATTTTTTATGATCACCAAAATTAAAATGATCAAATCCATCTACTTTAGGACCAAAACCTTCGGTGGCTTTTTTGCTATTGCTTGCAAAAATAGTAGCGAGAGTTCTTCCGTGAAAACTATTATTAATACATAAAATTCTATTTTTTTTAGGTTGTCCTTTAGAATAGAAATATCTTCTAGCAAATTTTATTGCCGCCTCTGTAGCTTCTGCCCCTGAGTTTTGAAAAAAAATATAATCAGCAAATGTTTTTTGTTTTAGCCTTTTAGCTAATTTTTCTTGTTCAGGAATAATAAACGCATTAGATACGTGCCATAATTTTTTAGCTTGTTTGGAAATTGAGTTAATCAAATAATTATTCGCATGCCCCAAACAATTAACAGCTATTCCTTGAACAAAGTCCAAATATTTTTTTCCATTTGTTCCGTAAAGGAAAGCTCCTTTGCCTTTAGTAAAAGCTATTTTTTTTCTATTATATGTGTTTAATATTGCGCTCATTCTTAAGATTTAATTTTATATCCTTTTTTATACAATAAATAAGTAACAAGCCAGATAACAAAGCTTAATATTGATAAGTATATCAATCCAATAAATATTGATCCATCTGCTTTACCTATGAAGCTATATCTAAAACCATCAATCATATAAAAAAAAGGATTAACTTTACTTATAATTTGTAAAAATTCTGGTAATCTCTCAATTGAATAAAAAGTGCCTGATAAGAAGGATAATGGAATAATCACAAAATTAGTTACGGTTGCCATATGGTCAAATTTTTCTGCCCATAGGCCAGCAATAATTCCTAAGTTTCCGAGTATAAAAGAGGATAGCAAAGTAAAAACCGCAAGTAACAAATAATTTTTAATCTCAATATCTATAATGAATTTAAATACAATAATGGAAACGATTGCTATCATCACACTTCTAGTAACTGCCGCAAGAGCAACTGAGATGGTAACCTCGGTCGCTGATAATGGAGCATAAAGTAAATCAACGATATTACCTTGTATTTTTCCAATCATAAAAGATGAAGAAGAGTGGGAAAAAGATTGTTGAATGACTTGCATTGAAATCAACCCTGGCGCTAAAAAAGTAATGAAAGGCACACCAAGGACATCTCCTCTGTCTGCACCTATTGCCAAAGATAAAACAAGTAAAAAGAGCAAAGATGAAATAAGCGGAGAAAAAATAGTTTGTATCCAAACAATTAAAAATCTTAAGACTTCTTTTTTATATAAAGTCCAAGCTCCAACCCAATTGATTAATCCAAATCTTCTCGATCCAATTTTATATTTTTTTGAAATTTCAACCATTGATAGTCTTATAACCTCTTATTAAAAAAACTGTGTACAACTAAAACTACTCACAGCTTTAAGGTCTTTTAATGTTTTAAACCCCAATATTATGTCCTAAGTTTTTCATAATTACTAAATATTGTAATTATATACTATGAGTTGGACAGAAGAAAAAGTCGCTAAATTAAAAGAACTCTGGTCTAAAGGCCATACCGCAAGTCAGATAGCTGAAGCTCTAGGTGACACAACAAGAAACGCTGTCATTGGTAAAGCTCATAGATTGAACTTAGAAGCAAGAGCTCCATCTAAGCAATCTAGTCAAACATCAACATCTGTAAATAGACCTGTAAGAAGAGGATCTGCCCCTATTTCGAGGAAAGCTAAATTTCAATCAATTTTACTTGATAAGAATTTTGAACCAGAAAACCCTAAGTCTTTAGAGGAGTTAACTGATCAAACCTGTAAATGGCCTATAGGACACCCTAATGAAGAAAAGTTTTATTTCTGCGGAAGAAAACCTGAAGGGGAATTCCCGTATTGTAAATTACACGTGTTATATGCATTTCAACCTAAAGGTACAAAAGAAGAGGTTCTTGATAAAGAGGATGACATTCCAGAATTTATTGAGAAAAAAGTTAAAGCCTCAGGGTAATTCAAACTCAAATGGAATTTATTAAAAAATACCTTAAGTGGTTAAGTACTTTTTTAGTACTAACAGGAATACTGCTTACCAATCTCAATATGTATCCTATTAATATTATGTTTCATGGTGCAGGAGTTTTAGGTTGGACAATTGCTGGTTTTCTCTCAAAAGATAAAGCTATTCTTACAAACTTCGGATTACAAATTCCTTTATTTTTAATAGGTTTTTATCAAATTATTTTTAATTAAAAAACCCCGTGAAATGATTGCGTGAAATATCAAAATACAAGTTATTTGTTTAAAAAAAAATTAAAATTTGATTTTTATCTTAAAATTTTTATAAGCGATCCAAGGCCTTTTCAAAAAAAAAAATTAATAAATTCTTTACTAGATTAACTTTTAACATCCTTTAAAAGTTCTATTAAGTATGACGATTCGGATGTCAAGAATAACAATAAAAAAATGACAAAAAGGAAATAATATGGAACTTACGTTAATATACACGATTATAGGGTTCGGATTAGCAGGTTATAGTGTAATCGCTAACGACTCTATACAAACACTCGGAACTTTTATTGCCTCAAAACAAAAATGGTTTAAATGGTACACGCTCGCAAGTGCTGCATCACTAGTAATGATTTTTGCAATAACATGGGGTTGGTACAGTAATGATGGAGACATTTCTTATGGAAGATTAACAAGAATACCTTTCCAAGAAATTCAATGGTACCACGCAGTCGCTCCTGCAATTCTATTGGCACTAACAAGAATAGGTATCCCAGTATCTACAACTTTTTTAGTTTTATCTGCATTTGCCTCAACAATTGTTTTGGAAAAAATGCTTGTGAAAAGTATTGTAGGTTATGGTATAGCGGCAACAGTTGCTTACTTCTGTTGGATTGCAGTTTCTAAATTTATTAATGAGAAACTTGATGAAGTTAAAGGGGAAAAATGGATTGCTTTTTGGCGAAATTCAGTTTGGGTATCTTCAGGCTGGTTATGGTGGGTTTGGTTATCACATGATGTTGCAAATATTGCTGTGTACTTACCTAGACAATTAGATTTTTCATTACTTTTAATTGTAATAACATACTTTACCATTCTACTTTTTTATATCTTCTATATTAGAGGTGGCTCGATACAACAGGTTGTATTAGAAAAAACTGGAACGAGATACGCTCGATCAGCAACGATCATCAACGTGATTTATGCTGCAGTTCTTTTCTACTTCAAAGAGTTGAATGATTTACCAATGTCAACGACATGGGTGTTCGTAGGCTTATTGTGTGGAAGAGAGTTGGCAATTTCAACTATGAACAAGGATTATAAATTCAAATATGTCTTTCCACTAATTGGAAAAGACTTTGTTAAAATGATATTTGGATTAAGTGTTTCGGTAGCAATCGTGCTTGCGATACATTACTTTATAATTCCTAGAGGATTATTTTAATAATCAAGACTATTTTTTCTTCTGAAGATCTTCATAAATTTTTTTAAGGTCTTCAGGAGATAGGTTTTTTTCTTTTAATTTATCTAAAATTTCTTCATCTTCTTGGCTAACATTTTCACTCGTCTTTTGGTCTTTCACTTCGCTTCTTGCCTCAAATCCAGCTTTAATATGTTTTGCGGATACTAAAATTACAACAATAGCGATAATAGCTGCTAGTGATAAAAACAACAAAGTCATCTTTAGATTATAGCTGATATTTGGCTAAGTGTTAAATGAGTTTAGTAAGTATGTAAATTTGTAGCAAAAGGATTAAAAAAGGTAGAATAGTCCTAATAAGTTCCATTGTATGATTATATTCATCCAATTTTCTTTCTAGCCAATTTCTTTGATATTTTTTTTTTGCCATGCGTGTATTTATATCAAGAAAGTAAAAAAATCAAGTTTTAGAATTAAAACCAAGAAATATTTTTTGCTTTACAAATTTCTTGAACTTTTTTCGGATAGTCAGTTATAATTCCATCTACCCCGTACTCGATCATGCGAACAATATCTTGTTCTCTATTCACTGTCCAAACACAAGTCGCAAGACCATGTTTATGTGCTAATTCTACATTTTGTTTTGTAACATCAAGATAGAAAACGCTCCACACATGACCTTCTAATGATTTAATTATATTAGGAAGCAAAAATAATTCTTCCATTGGATAATTTTTAACCATCCATGGAGAGTTTTCATAAATATTCTTTTTAGTGATTGAAAGACCTTGTTGCAGGGTAATAAATCCTCTTAAAATATTTGGATATTGTTTTTTAAGAGCGTAAAGAATTCTAAAATCATAAGAAGTGATTAAAGTTCTGTCCTCGAGTTTAAAATCTTTTATATCCTTGAGAATTAAGGAAACCATTTTCTCTGGATCAGGTGTTACATTTTCTTGTGTGGGAGTTGATTTAATCTCTAGATTTAAAAATACGTCTTTATATTTATCTTCCGTCACTAATTTAAAAAAATCTGTTAATTTAGGTATTCTCTCGTCCTTAGCAGATTTTTGATTTTTAAATCTTTTTGCGTACTTTGTTTCAGGCTTTATACTTTCAATATTATACTTGCTTATTTCATCATAAGTTAAGTCTACTAATTTCATAGTTTTGTCTGTGATCCAGTTTCCTGAGGCATCTTTAACTAGATCAGGATTTAATCTGTAGTCGTGAAATATAATTGGAATATTATCTTTTGAAATTACAACATCAAATTCAACTGCTTTAATGCCTAAATCAAATGTGTATTTGAAACCTGATATAGAGTTCTCAACAATATCTCCTCTTGCTCCCCTGTGGCCGTATATTCTTATGTAGTTAGGTTTCGTTAAAAATGGATTGATCAATTAATCCTCAAATCAGTATTAGTATCAAACAGGTGTAGTTTGTCATTTTGGATGGAAAGATTTATGTTTTTTCCAATAGTATCTTCTTTAACAACACCTGAAATACTTGCAACTAAAATTTCATTACTATTTTCAAGTTTACCATGAATAAGTGTATTCGCTCCAATCAACTCTACAAGTTCAACTTTTAACTTTATCGGACCATTTGGATCTAATTCAAAATCTTCAGGTCGCATGCCTACATTAACAGGTCCATTAAATTTTGAATTAATTGAAAGTGAAGCTTTGTTTGCAAAACTTACTTTACTATTTTCGCAGTTCCCTTTTAAAATATTCATTGCTGGGCTTCCAATAAATTGAGCTGTGAATAAAGTTTTGGGCTTTGTGTAAACTTCTAAAGGTGTACCAATATGTTCAACATTACCTTCGTTCATTACAATCATTCGATCAGCTAAAGTCATAGCCTCAACTTGATCGTGCGTTACGTAAAGAGAAGTAGTTTTTAATTGAGTTTGAAGTTTTTTAATCTCTAACCTCATTTGAACTCTTAATTTTGCATCAAGATTTGATAATGGTTCATCAAATAAAAAGGCTACAGGGTTTCTCACAATGGCTCTTCCCATAGCAACTCTTTGTCTTTGTCCTCCTGATAATTGATTAGGTTTCCTCTCTAATAATTCTCCAAGCTCTAAAATTTCAGCTGCTTTTTGAACTCTTGATTCAATTTCTTCTTTCGGTACTTTTGCAATTTTTAAACCATAAGCCATGTTACCAAATACAGTCATGTGAGGGTAAAGAGCGTAATTTTGGAATACCATAGCAATATTTCTTTCCATTGGTTCAAGCTCATTTACTTTTTTATTATCAATTAGAATATTTCCTTCATTAGCATCCTCTAACCCCGCAACCATTCTCAATAATGTTGATTTTCCGCAACCTGATGGTCCAACTATTACAATCAGTTCACCATCTTTTACATCAATACTCAGATCATGTATAACCTGAGTTTTTCCAAAAGATTTTTTTAAATTTTGTAAACTAATTTGAGACATTATTTATCGCTTTCTAATAACCCTTTAACAAAAAACTTTTGCATACTTATTACTACAATGACTGGAGGAACCATAGCTAACATTGCTGTTGCCATAACCGTCGGCCAGTGTGCATAATCATCACCTGTAGGTATCATTGAGTCAATTGCCATTACAATAGTTCTCATATCAGGATCGGTCGTCATTAATAGTGGCCATAAATATTGGTTCCAGCCAAATATAAATAAAATAACAAATAAAGCTGCAATGTTAGTTTTGCTTATAGGAACCAATATATCAAAAAAGAAACGCATTGGACTACAGCCATCCATTCTGGCTGCTTCAACCATTTCATCGGGTATGGTCATAAAAAATTGTCTAAATAAAAAAGTTGCCGTAGCTGATGCGATTAACGGAAAGATTAAACCTGTGTAAGAGTTTAGTAGATTTAAATTTGCAACAACTTCGTAAGTCGGAACTATTCTTACTTCTACGGGAAGCATCAGAGTAATAAAAATTAACCAGAAACATAAGTTTCTAAATGGAAATCTAAAATAAACAAATGCAAAAGCTGATAATAATGAAATAATTATTTTTCCAACTGTAATTCCAATGGCCATGATTGCAGAGTTCATCATCATTTTTATCACGGGAACTTTGGCTCCGTATCCCTCTGGCGAACCTCTAAATAATGCATTTGCATAATTTTCAAAGAACTCTGTTCCTGGTAACATTGGTAATGGAGGGTAAATAATTGCATCTTGTGTTACGGTGGATGCAACAAACGTTAGCCAAACTGGAAAGAATATAAATAAAACCCCAAGAATTAAACCAAGGTGAGTTAACCAATATCCTGATTTCTTTTTTTCAACCATTAGTAATGAACCTTTCTCTCTATATATTTAAATTGAATGACGGTTAAAATTCCGACTAAAACAAGTAGGATTACGGATTGAGCTGCACTTGATCCTAGGTCTTGGCTTACAAAACCGTCTGAGAATACTTTGTAAACAAGAATGGTGGTCGACTGTTCAGGTCCTCCAGATGTAATGGTGTGAATTACTCCAAAAGTATCAAAGAAAGCATAAACAATATTTACTACTAATAAAAAGAATGTTATCGGTGAAAGTAGAGGTATTACAATCGTTCCAAATCTTTTCCAAAAACTTGCACCATCTATTGCAGCCGCCTCAATAATCGATTTTGGAATAGCTTGAAGTCCTGCTAAAAAAAATAAAAAGTTGTAACTTATTCTTCCCCATGATGAGGCTAGAATAACTAAGAACATAGCTTGATCACCTTTTAACGTATGGTTCCATTCATAACCTAAAGCTTTAAGATAATAAGAAGCTAAACCGATGTTTCCATTAAACATAAATAACCATAAAACTCCTGCAATAGCTGGTGCTATAGCGTAAGGCCAAATTAATAAGGTTTGATAAACGCCAGCTCCTTTAATTAATCGATCAGCTAATGCAGCTAAGTATAAACCTAAAGCCATTGATGAAATGGATACAGCAGTTGAAAAAATAATTGTCGTTTTAAAACTTGCTAAATAATAAGGGTCGGATAATAAAAATCTAAAATTATCTAAACCTACAAATTCTGTCTTTAATCCAAAAGGATCAGGTAAAAATAAAGAATTCCAAATGGCTTGTCCTGATGGATAAAAAAAGAAGACAAAAGAAATCAGTAGTTGAGGTGCAACTAACAGTGCTGGTAACCACCAGCCTTTAAAAAAAACTCTTTTTTCCATTTGATCTTAAGAAGTATACCAGGGGCTTTCGCCCCTGATACATTAATTTGATTTATTTGTTTGCTCTTTCAAATCTTCTTAAAAGAACATTACCTCTTTTTACAGCGCTGTCTAAAGCTACTTGAGCGGTTTTAGTGCCGTTGTAAACTCCTTCCATCTCTTCATCAATAATACCTCTTATTTGATCAAAAGATCCAAGACGTAAGCCTTTAGAATTTTGAGTAACTTTATTTCTCATCATCTGTATTCCTGCTAAATCAGTGCCAGGATTTGATTTATAAAATCCTGACTTTTTAGTTGCCTTAGCAGCTGCAGTGGTAACACCTAAATAACCAGTATCTTGGTGCCACTTAGCTTGAATATCAGTTTTTGATAAGAAAGCTAAAAATGCTGCCGTAGCTTTGTTCTCTTCTTTAGATTTTCCAGATAATGCCCATAGAGATGAACCACCAATGATTGTGTTTTGAGGTGCTTCAGTTGCTCCATAGTAAGGTAAGTGTCTAATACCAAATTCGAATTTTGCTTCTTTTTTGATACCAGCATAACCAGCAGAAGACTCTGTCATTAACATACATTCACCAGCTCTAAAATTTTTACCAGCTTCATTTCTTCTACCCATATACTTAAATTTACCTTCTTGTGCCCATTTACCTAAAGTTTGAATATGCTTGATGTGTACTGGGCTATTGAAAGCTAACTCAGTATCTAAACCAGCAAATCCATTAGATTTAGTTGCAAACGGTATATTGTGGTACGCTGAAAAATTCTCAAGGTGAACCCAGCTGTGCCAACAAGTACAGAAAGGCATATCAATACCTTTTGCTTTTGCAGCATCAAGTGCGTTACCAACTCTTTTCCAAGTACTTAAGTCCATCTCAGGATCTAAACCTGCTTTTTTCATCAAGTCTTTATTTACCCAAAGAACTGGAGTTGAAGAGTTATATGGCATAGATAACATTTTGCCATCTGTTGTCGTGTAATAACCAGATACAGCAGATACAAATCCATTAGGATTAAATCTTTGACCAGCATCTTTCATAAGTTGGTACATAGGAACATAAGCTCCTTTTGCTGCCATTAAACTAGCTGTTCCAACTTCAAATACCATAAGTATATTTGGATGTTGTCCAGCTCTGAATGCAGCGATACCAGCATTTAAAGTTTCTGAGTAATTACCTTTTCTAGTATGAACAACAGTGTATTTGTTTTGTGATGCATTGAACTTGTTTACTTGTTCATCAAGTAATTCACCAAGTCTTCCACCAAAAGCATGCCACCATTGTATTTCTACTTTTGCTTGGGCAGATGTTCCCGCAAACATTGCGAAAAGTGCCAACGAAGCAATTATTGCTTTTATTTTTTTCATTTTGCATGTCCCCCGTTTTCTTTAAAAAGAAAAAAGCTAGCACAAAATAATTATAAAGAGGAGTCGCTAATTAAATTTAGATTCTACCTAGGGTTTTATTTTACTTTTCCAAAGAGATTTAAAAGTATAACACCTGCTATAATTAAGATTAAGCCTATAGTCCCATAGATATTTGGAGTTTGATTATATTTAAATATACCAAATAAAGTTACTGCAGTTATGGTTAAGGCGCCATAAGTTGCATAAGTAAAGCCAACTGGAATTATTGTCATTGCTTTTGAAATGCAAAATAAACAAACCACAATACTTGAAACACAAAAAATTGTTGGGCTTATTTTTGAAAATCCCTCAGTTGTTTTTAAAAAACCATTTGAGGCAATCCCTGTGATAATCGCTAAAGTAAGATATATATACCCTGATAGTAAAGTCATACTTTTCATTTAAGCTTTTGCAAACTGACCGCCATCTTTATATCTCCATAGCCATTTTTTCATTTCTTCTTCTACATCTGAAGGTTCAATATCCAAGTCTCTTAAAGTAAGATTGTTTCCAGAGACTATATTGTCAGCTTCTGATAAAATCTGACACTGATCTTTTGTTAAGATTGGTGGAAAAGGTAAAAGGTCAGTAATAGTACTTTGAATTTTAGCTATTGGCATTGGCATGGGTACAACAAATCTTTTTTTATTTATTGTCTTTAAAATCGATTTAACCATATCACCAAAACTAATTACTTTTGGCCCACCAATTTCATAAATTTTTCCTTCATTGTTTTTTTGTTCAATAGCTTTGACAATAGCATCAGAAACGTCGTCTACCAAAATAGGTTGAAATTTATAATTTATTCCAACAATTGGAATAATAGGTAGCATACTTAATTTTGAAAAAAGATTTGTAAAATTATCCTCAGTCCCACAAACTACGCTTGGTCTAATAATCACAGTTTTTTTAAAATTGTTTAAAGCTTTTAGTTCTCCTTGATATTTTGATTTTTGGTAAAGTGATTTTGAATTTTCATTAGCTCCTATTGCAGATACATGAATAAATTTTTTTACATCCGATTCTGAGCAAATTTTAGCTACAGCTTCTGGTATGTCCGTATGGATATTGTAAAATTTTTGTTTTCTGGTTTCGTAAAGAATTCCAATTAAATTGATTACAATATCGGAATTTTTAATAGCATCTTTTAATTCAGAAAAATTATCAGATTTCCAATCAACTAATTCTACCGCACCAGGAGTAGCTTGAGTTTTTAAGTATCCTTTTTCATAGGGTTTTCTTGTTGATATGATGCATCTGTAGTTTTTCTTGGTCAAATTTCGAACAAGATATCTCCCTATAAAACCTCCACCACCTAAAATTGTGCAAATTTGATTTTTCATGGTATTTAACACTTATATATGAAAATAACTAAGTTTAAAGAGGACATAACTTCTGAAATTGCTAACTCGTTTAAAAATAGTATTGCAATAGATACAGAAGCAACTGGCCTTCAGATACCAGAAAGAGATAAGTTAAGCTTAATTCAAATTTGTGATGAAAATGGAAATGTTTATATAATCCAGCCTAATAAAAATAATTATAAAGCACCTAATTTAGTTTCAGTTTTAGAAAATGACAAAATTTTAAAAATCGGTCATTATTTAAGATTTGATAAAAACTCATTAGAATTTTTTTTAGATTGCAAAATCAAAAATATTTTTGATACCAAAATAGCATCAAAAATTGTGAGGACTTATACAGATAGTCATGGTCTTAAAAACCTTGTTCAAGAATTTTGTAATAAAACTTTGGATAAAAGGTATGGAAGCAGTGATTGGAATAAAGATATTGATGATTTAACAGACAAACAACTTGAATATGCTGCTAATGATGTAATTTTCTTACATAGAATAAAAAAAGAGTTAGAAAAAATGCTTATACGAGAAAAAAGAACAGATATTTTTAAAAAATGCCTGGAGTTTTTAGACACGAGGGTAACTTTAGATCAAAACGGATTTAAGTTTGATATTTTTGAACATTAATGATGAAAAAAAATTATATAGAGTTAGCAAAAAAAGCTGCAAATATTCAGATAAATGAATTAAAAAAAGTTAAAAAAGTTTTTAATAATTCTTTTGCAAAAGCTGTGGATCTGATTTTAAACTGTAAAGGTAAAGTAATTTTTGCAGGAATTGGAAAATCAGGATTAATTGCAAGAAAAGTTTCAGCTACATTTTCAAGTGTAGGTATTCCAAGTTTTTTTTGCCACCCCTCAGAGGCATTACATGGAGACTTAGGTCAAATTGAAAAAAAAGATATCCTTATAATTTTTTCTTATTCAGGTAATACTTCTGAACTCACTAATATGTTAAAATACGCAAATCGTTATAGAATTAAAATTATTGGAGTTGCGTCTAAATCAGATAGTATTCTACTTAAAGCTAGCGATATCAAAATTAATCTTCCGAAAGTAAAAGAGTCAGATATTACTGGAATGGTGCCGACATCAAGTACCTCAATATCTTTATTGATTGGTGATTGTTTAGCAACAACGGTAATGCAACAAAAAAAATTTTCTAAAGATAAGTTTAAAATATTTCATCCTGGAGGGAACATCGGAAATTCTTTATTACTCGCAAAAGATATTATGGTCGTAGGTGGTAAGATGCCTGTAATTAATTATAACAAAAGTTTTAAGGAAGCTCTAAAGATTATGAATCAAAAAAAACTAGGTATTGTAGTAATTATAAAAAATAAGTTTATTAAAGGAATGCTAACAGATGGTGATCTCAGAAGAGAACTAAAAAGAATTAGTAATAAAGAAAGTTTAAATAAGTATATGAGTAAAAGCCCGTACTCAGTTAATATTAATATGCCTGCTTCAAAAGCCTTAGCTATTATGAATGAAAAAAAGATTACAAGTTTACTAGTAGTAAGTGATAAAGACTTAAATAAGAAGAACAAAAAACTTTTAGGAATTATACATATTCATTCTTTATTACAAAATGGAATAAAATGATTATAAGAAAAAATAAAATTAAATTAATTCAATTTTTTCTACTATTTGTTGCAATATCTTTAATTTTATTCACTTACTCAAAGTTAAGAATTACTTCATCAGAAAAAATACTTTCGAAGGAAACTAAAGCTGTTATTGATGAAAAACTTAAAAATAGAGACGAATCTGGTGATACTTTTTTCAATGTAAAATATTCTGGTATAGATTTAAATGGCAATAGATACACATTAAATGCTGAGGAGGCTAATAATGATAAATTTGATAATGAATTAGTAAATTTAAAATATGTTAAAGCAGTTTTTTATTTTAAAAATGATAAAACTTTATATGTTTCATCAAACTATGGATTGTATAACAATAAAACCTTAGATATAATTTTCAACGAGAAAGTTGTAGGCGAATATGAAGGAAGTGAGTTGTTTGCTGGAAAAGCAGAATATTATAATTCTAAAAATTTTCTAATTATATCAGAAAATGTTAGAATGAAAGATATTAGAGGAACAATATTGGCTGAAAAGTTAATATTTGATATTAAAAAAAATAAATTAAATATTAGTTCTTCTGATGATAAAAAAATTAATGCTAATATAAATTATAAATGAAAAAAACTTTTAGGATTTTAAAATTTAAAAAAGATAAACCAATTTTTGAGATTAAAGATATAAATAAATCATTTGACGGGAGACCTGTACTTAAAAAACTTTCATTAAGAGTTTTTCCTGGCGAATGTGTAGGTATATTAGGTCCGAATGGCTGTGGAAAAACAACTTTATTTTCCATGTGTATTGGAGAGCAAAAAATTGATGGAGGTAAAATTTATCTTAACGGTAATGCTATAGAAACTATTCCAACTCATTTACGTGCAAAAGAGGGTTTAGGATACTTACCTCAACAGAGAAGTGTTTTTAATATGACTGTCTATGACAATGTGATGGGTATTGCGCAAATTTCAATAAAAGGTGCTCAAGAGCAAAAAAGTATCACAGAAAAAATTTTAGATGAGTTTAACTTACAACATCTAAGAAGTTTAAGTGCTTCTGTTTTATCCGGTGGTGAAGTAAAAAGATTAATGATGGCTAGAGTGATGATAAATAAACCGAAAATAGTTTTACTTGATGAACCGCTAGCAGCTTTGGATCCACTAGTTATTCAAGATATTCAAAAATATATAATGAAAATTCAGTCCAGCGGAACTGCAATTTTGATAACAGACCATAATGTTAAAAATTTATTCGATATAACAGATCGTAGTTACGTTCTTGGAGAAAATACTGTAATTGCTGAAGGTACATCAAGAGAATTACTCAAGTCAACAAAAGCCATTAAGCACTATTTTGGAAATAATTTTTCCTAAAACAAATGCTGCAGAAAAGTTTTAATGTTATTATTAACCAAAAAATTTCTAATTTTAAAAAATCTATAATAGTTGATGCTGACAAGTCTACCTCTATAAGAATATTATTGATTGGAGCAATAAGTGAGGGCATTTCATCTGTTGAAAATATTTTAGAGTCAGATGATGTCTTGTCTGCTATAAAATGTTTAAGAAAATTAGGTGTAAAAATCGTTAAAAGAAATAATTTACACTACATTTATGGAAAAGGCCTTGGTTCACTTGTAGCTAAAAAGAATATTTCATTAGATTTTGGTAACTCTGGTACACTTGCGAGATTATTAATGGGTTTGCTATCAACTAATCCAGATATTAATTTAAGCTTAACTGGTGATAATTCTTTAAAAAAAAGGAGTATGAAAAAATTAATTTTACTCATGTCAGAATTTGGAGCAACATTTAAACCTAGCAAAAAGTTTAATTTTCCTTTCAGAATTATATCTTCTAAATTCCCGATAGGAATTGATTATGAGTCAGGCGTTTCAGCTCAATTAAAGAGTGCTGTTATTTTTGCTGGATTAAATTCTTTTGGAGTTACAAAAATTTTGGAAAAAAAGAAAAGCAGAGATCACACAGAAAACATGTTATTAAAAAATAATGAAGTAATTAAAATTATAAATAAGAAAAATAAATTAATTATAATAAATGGAAAAAGAAAATTAAATTCGTTAAAAATAAGTGTTCCAGGCGACCCATCATCTGGAGCATTTTTCTCCGCTTTAACAATTCTTAAAAAGAATTCATCTATGAAAATTACAAATATAGGCCTAAACCCAACTAGAATTGGATTTTATAAATTATTGAAAAAGCATGGAGCAAAGATTAATTTCAAAAATATTAAGCAAAGCAATAATGAATTATATGGTGATATTCATGTAAAATATTCCAATTTGAAACCAATTAAAGCCTCTAAAGATTATTATGTAAATTCTACAGATGAATATCCAATACTGTTTGTGATTGCTGCACTTACAAAGGGAGTTTCAAAATTTAAAGGAATAGGTGATTTAGTTAATAAAGAAAGTAATAGAATACTAGAGATGCAAAAAATTCTTAGTCAAGTAGGTATTAAAAGCGTATCTACAAAAGATGAATTAAAAATTTTTGGAAAAGAATTTATAGACCCAAGTAAAAAAAAAATAATTGTTAAAAATTTAGGTGACCATAGAATTTGTATGTCTGCATTTGTTTTATCTGTTTTGACAGGAGTAAAAGCGAAAATAAATAGTTTTGAAACCGTTTTTACATCATCGCCATCATTTTTAAAAATTATGAAAAATATTGGAGCCAAATTTGAAATACAAAAGTAGTTCAATTCAAATTTCTTGTGATGGAGGCGCCGCAACTGGAAAATCTACTGGTGCAAAGATGATTTCAAAAAAATATAATTTAAAATTTTTATCTTCGGGCCTTCTATATAGATATGCAAGTTATTTACTGATAAAATATAAACCAAAAAATAAAATAATTTTTTTAAAAAAAAAATTTAAAGTTTTAAACTATAAAAAGCTTAATTATATAAATTTACATACTCCCAAAATATCAGAATTTAGTTCTATAATTGCAAAAGATAATAGGGTAAGGAATATTTTAAAAAATTTTCAAGTTAAATTTTCTATTAAGAATAAAAATTGCTGTATAGAAGGCAGAGATATATCAACAAAAATACTACCAAATTCTGATATAAAATTTTTTTTTAAATGCAATCTTAAAATAGCGGCATCAAGAAGATATCTAGAATTAAAAAAATACAATCCTAAAACAAATTTAAAAGATGTCAAAAAAGCCCTTAGAATAAGAAATATTTTAGATACGAAAAGAAAATACTCCCCTTTACTTAAACATCGAAATTCGATAGAAATCGACACCGGAAAATTAAGTAAATCAGCGGTTTTATCTAAAATGTCCCGGTTCGTTGATAAAGTTTTAAAACAAAAATATGAAGGCTGAACAAAATTTAAAAGAAACATCTCCTCTTCAAAAAGAGTTCCAAAATTTATTGGATCAAGATTTCAAAGATAGAAAACTTAAAGAAAACGAAATTATTAACGCTACAATTACTGAAATTACCAAAAATTTTGTGGTAGTCGATTGCAAAGCAAAAATGGAAGGGATGATTCCAATTGATGAATTCAAAGAAAACGATGAATTAACTAAAATAAAAGTTGGTTCTAAAATAGAGGTCTATCTTGAAAGAATAGAGAGTTTCAAAGGAGAAATAATAGTATCAAGAGAAAAAGCAAAAAAATTAAAAGCCTGGAAAAAAATGGAGAAGGTTTTTGAAACTAAAGAGGAGATGACTGGATACATTACTGGCAAAGTCAAAGGTGGCTTTATTGCTAATGTGGAAGGCCTACCTTGTTTTATGCCATCATCTCAAATTGATGTAAGACCTCTTAAAAAAATAGATCATCTGTTAAACACACCTGTAAAAGTTATTGCTACAAGACTAGATAAAAGTAGAGGAAACGTTTGTGTTTCAAGACGAGCAGTCCTAGAAAAAAATAAAAACGCAGAAATTTCCCAAGCATTAAAAAATATAAATGAAGGAGATATTATTAACGATGCTATCGTTAAAGCTACTACAGATTGGGGCATTTTTTTAGACATTAATGGAATTGATGCCTTGCTACATGTCTCCGACTTAAGCCACGGAAGAGTTAAAAAACCTGGTGACTTAGTTTCAATTGGACAAAAATTAAAAGTTAAAATAACAAAAATTGATAATAAGACGAACAGAGTGTCTGCTTCGGTTAAAGCATTAACTGAGGATCCATATGAAAATATTGAGAAAAAATATAAGATTGGTGAGATATATAGCGGCGTAGTTACAAAGATAATGGACTATGGCTGTTTTGTAAAAATAGAAGATGGTATAGAGGGGTTGATACATAATTCAGAATTAGACTGGACTAATAGAAACATTAAACCTAGTAAAATTTTATCTGTATCACAAAATATAAAATTTAAAATTTCAAATATTGATAAAGAAGCTAAGAGGATTTCACTATCTTATAAAGCTACGTTGGATAATCCTTGGGATAAAATAAAAGATAAAATTGGACAAGAAACAAAAATAAAAATTTTAAATATAACTGATAAAGCAATATTCGGTGAGCTTAATGAATTAAAACTTTCTGGAATGTTGCATTATAAAGAAATTTCATATCAGGAAAATCCTGAAGATCTAAAAAAATACAAAAAGAACGATGTTATCAAAGTAAAAATAATAGAAATTAAAGATGATAAAATAAGATTTTCTATTAGGGCTCTAGAAAAAGATCCTCTCGACTGGTTTAAAGATAACAAAAGAAAAGTTGGAGATGTCATAACAACAAGAGTTCATGAAGTTTTAAAAACTGGAGTGAAAGTATCTGTAGATAAAGAAAAAAAATTAATTGTGTTAATTAAAAAAACAGATTTAGCTAAAGAAACATCTGATGCAAGACCTGAGGTATTTTCACCCGGTAACGCTCTTGACGCAAAAATTACTGAACTAGATCTAGAGAAAAGAAGAGTAAGATTAAGTGTTAAAGCTGCGCAAATAGATGAAGAAAAATCATTAATTGCTAAATTTGGTGAGGGTGCCACTAAATCAGGTGCTACACTTAAAGGTATTTTTGAAAAAGCAATTGGAAAAAAAAATAAAAAAGAAAAATAATTGTCTCGTAAAAAGCTAATAAATCAGCTTAAAGAAAAAAACCCCCAACTTAATCAATCTCAAATAGAAACTATTCTAGATACATTCTCTGAGAGTGTTTTTAGGGCTTTAAAAAATAATAATTCAGTAGAAATAAGAGGGTTAGGTAAATGGTATTTAAAAAAATTGAAAGAAAATTTTAATGCAAGAAATCCCTCTACTAACGAGTTAATTTATAAGCCTGAACGTGTTAAGGTCAGGTTTAGAGCTTCGAAAAATTTGAAAAAAATCATAAATGAGTAAAATTAAAAAAATATTTATAGCGTGCGACACTACTAACCCAAAAAAGGTAAGAAAAATTATTAACCAATCAAGAACAAATAAAATTATAATAGGTTACAAATTTGGTCTAGAATTTATGAATTCTAAACAGGGAAGACAATTTATCTCTAAGCTGAGGAATAAAATTATTTTTGTTGATTTAAAATTAAATGACACTGTTAATACTATGGTTTCAACAGTAAAAGCTTTGCGAGATTTGAAAATAAATTATCTTACAGTTCATATTTCTTCAGGTTTAGCATCTTTAAAAGCAGTTAAAAAAATTTCAGGAAAAATGAAAATTGTAGGTGTAACAACTTTAACATCATTAAATAATAAAGATTTGAAATTAATTGGATATAATAGATCTATAAAAAATTTAGTAGCTCACCAAGCTAAACTCGCAAAAAAAGTATCTTTAGATGCTTTGGTTTGCAGTCCATATGAAGTAAGCACTGTGAGAAAAATTTTCAAAAAGGAAATAATCACTCCTGGTGTTCAAATTGGTAAAAAAAATTATGATCAAAAACGTTCTATGGAAGCTAAAAAAGTTAAATCTGATTGGTTAGTAATAGGACGTGCAATTACTCGTGGTAATATTAAAAAAAATATACAAAATCTTACAAAAAAATTAAAATAATGAAAATAAAAATTTGTGGTTTAAATCCAACCAGAGATGTTCAATTATGTATTGATCTCAAGATAAATTATTTAGGATTTGTATTTTATGAAAAATCTCCTCGTAATTTAAATATAAGAGATATTGAAGTTCTTTCTAGTTACAAAAGAGAAAATTCTGCATTTGTCGCGGTAACAGTAAACCCAAGTGATGCTTTTATCAAAAAAAATCTTAAAGGCAATTTTGACTTTATTCAGTTACACGGAACAGAAACAAAAGAAAGAGTAACGGAAATTAAGAATATGGGTTTTAAAATTATAAAAGCGATTAAGGTTAAAAAGGAAATAAATATAGATGAGTATAAAAAATTTAATAATGCTGATATAATATTATTTGATACGCCAGGTATGGAAAAATCTTTGGAATTTCCGAAAAATCTTATTGCTAAACTTCCTTTGGGAGAAAAATATGCTCTAGCAGGTTCAATCTCAGAAGATAATATAGCAAAAATTAATAAATTAGGGGTTAATTTTTTTGATTTATCATCTAGTTTAGAAAGTCAATTAGGTTACAAAGATCATCTTAAAATTAAAAGATTTGTAAATAAAATAAATGAAATTAAAAATAAAAAAAAATAAACTTCTGATAGACCAACATGATAAAAATTTTATGTATGGCGGTAAGTTTGGTGGTAATTTTATACCTGAAACACTAAAAAAACCAATAGACGATTTAACAATACTATTTTCAAAATTGAGAAATAACAAAAAATTTCTTAAAGAGAGAGATAATTATTTTAAAAATTTTATAGGCTCGCCAACGCCTTTTATAAAATTAGAAAATTTAACTGATCACCTTGGGGGAGCACAAATTTATGCCAAAGTGGTATCAGAAGCTAACGGTGGAGCTCATAAAATTTATAATGCTACCGTTCATTGTTTGATAGCTAAAAGAGCAAGAAAAAAATATATAGTTGGTGATACTGGAGCAGGTTATGCTGGCAAAATGCTTTCAATGGCAGCTAAGAAATTTGGTTTAAAATGTAAAATTTTTATGGGTGCCAAAGATATCAAAAGACAAAGGCCTAACGTTGAAGCAATGAAAAAAAATGGAGCAGAAATAGTCCCTGTAACTACAGGCAGCCAAACACTTGTGGACGCTGTTAGTGAATGTATGAGATACTGGGTCTCAAATTGTGACACAACACATATGTGCGTTGGCTCGACAGTTGGTCCCAATATTTTTATAAAGATTTGTGCTTGGAGTACGGCTCAAATATCAAGAGAATTAATTAAACAAGTGCTAGAAGAATTTGGTAAGATACCTGATAATTTAAAATTAATTAATTGTGTTGGAGGTGGAAGTTCTGCAGCAGGATTCTGGAACGAATTCATGGACACCCATGCTCAATTCATTGGAGTAGAAGCAGGAGGTCCAAAAAAAAGTAAACTACATGCTGCACCTTTAACTAATGGATCTAAAATTGGAATCCTTCATGGAGCCGCACAATATGTTATACAAAACAAAGAAGGACAAATAGGATCAACGGAGTCAATTTCTGCAGGTCTTGATTACCCAGGAATTTCTCCTTTACATTGCTTTCTTAAAGATACAAAAAGAGCAAGGTACACGTCCGCAAGTGATGAGGAAGCACTTAAAGCTTATCAGTTGGTCTCTAAACTTGAAAATATTTCTCCTTCACTTGAACCTTCTCATGCCTTTGCAGAAGCAATTAAACTAGCTCCTAAATTAAAATCATCTGAGATTATAATTGTAAACTCTTGCGGAGATAGTGTTAAAGATAAAGATATTATAAAGCTCAAACTAGGATCGTATATAAGATGAAATCTAAAATTGCTTTAGCTTTTGAAAATTGTAAAAAAGAAAAAAGACCAGCATTGATTACATATACAGTTGCTGGAGATAATACTAAGAATAATTCTCTCAAAATTCTCAATAAAATATCAAAACATGCTGATATTTTAGAGCTTGGATTTGCACATAACACACCAATAGCAGATGGTGGGCAAATACAAGGTAGCTCGCACCGTGCCCTAAAAAATGGAATTAAATTGAAAGATGTTTTTCAAATTGTGAAAAAATTTAAAAAAGATAAACCTAATAAACCAATTATACTAATGGGCTATTTCAATTTGATTTATCAAAAAGGTGAAGACAATTTTTTAAAGAACTGTAAGTCTTCAGGAGTAGACGGTTTAATTATAGTTGATCTACCTTATCCTGAAAATAAAAATTTTGCCAATAAGTGTAAAAAAAAATCAATAAATTTTATACAACTTTTATCCCCTACAACATCAAAAAATAGGATGAAAAAAATTATTAAGGACTCACACGATATGATTTATTATATTTCAATGCTATCAACTACAGGCGGAAAATTAAAAGTATCCCCTAAAAAAATTCTTCAAAACTATAATAATATAAAACGCATCAATCCTAAAAAAAACCTTGTAATTGGATTCGGAATTACTGATAAAACCATTTCATCGCTTAAATCGGCTAATGGATTGGTTGTAGGTAGTATGTTGTGCAAAACTATAGCAAATACACTCAAAATGAGACAAAATCCTGTCACAAAGTTAGATAAAGTTGTGTACAATCTTAAAAAAAAAATAATATGAATTGGATTTCTAAATTTATAAAGCCAAAGATAAAATCTCTTTTTGAGAAAAAATCTTCAAAAACTGATGAAAATCTTTGGACAACATGCGGATGTAAAAATCTTATTTATAAAGAAGATTTAAATTCAAATCAAAAAGTTTGTCCAAAGTGCGGGGCACATCATAAATTGACCTGTCGAGAAAGATTTGAAACTTTTTTTGATAATAAGGAGTTTGAATTAATTGAAACTCCTTTGCCTAAAGATGATCCATTAAATTTTGAAGATAAAAAAAAATACACCGATCGATTAAGCGCAGCTCGTAAACTCACTGGTCAAGATGATGCGATTTTAATTGCTAAAGGTAAAGTACAAAACATTAGTATGATTGTTGGAGCACAAGACTTCAGATTTATAGGTGGATCTTTTGGTGCGGCTTCTGGAGAAGCTTTTATTTCAGGCGCTCAAAATGCAATTGAAAAAAAAATACCTTATATTTTCTTTAGTTGTTCGGGCGGCCAAAGAATGATGGAATCCTCTATAGCATTGATGCAAATGTCTAGAACTGCTTTGGCTGTAAATGAATTAAAGAAAAATAATATTCCTTTCATAGTTGTTTTGACTGATCCAACAACTGGCGGAGTGACAGCTTCTTGGGCGATGTTAGGCGATATTCTAATAGCAGAACCAAAAGCTACAATCGGATTTGCAGGTCGAAGAGTAATTCAAGACACTGTTCGTGAAACTTTACCTAACCAATTTCAAACTGCAGAATATGTGAAAGATCACGGCGGTATCGATTTGGTGGTAGAAAGACAATACCTAAGTTCAACTATAGGAACTTTGTTAAATGTTCTGTTGAAAAAAGCAGAAGCTCAAGCTAAACAAGACTCGAATGTCACAGTCGATAAGTCTTTACAAGCAGCTAGCTAATCATAAGCTTTTCAACAAAACTATAAATTTTAATTTAAAGAGAATTAAATTAGTTCTAAAAAAGTTAGGTCATCCAGAAATTAAACTTAATAATGTAATTAATTTTCTTGGCTCAAGTGGAAAATTTACAACCTTACACTCCGTAAAATGTTTTATTGAAGCTAATAGACAAACAACAACCGCTTATATCTCTCCGTCTCTCAAAGATATTAAAGAACGATTTTGGATGGGTGATAGATATTTGACTCATCAAGAAATTAAACAATCAATTACAATAATTGCAAAATTAAAAGTGCCTCTTACTATTTTTGAAGTTCTTACAGTAGTTTATATCATTAATGCAGCAAAAAAAAACACTGACTATCACTTAGTCGAAGCAGGCGCATTATTTGCCAAAGACTCAACCAATGTATTTGATTTTCCGCTAGCTCAAGTAATCGTGAATATTAACAAACAACATTTAAATTTTCTTAAAAAAAAAACATTGGATGAGGTTGTTTATCAGAAAGTAGGTTTTTTATGTAATTTTACCGAAATTTATATTGGCAAACAAAGACCCGATGTATTAAGCAAAATTAAAAGAAATCTTGGAAAAAATAAAAGTAAAATAAATTATCCAAATTCATGGAAATTAGTAAAAAAGAATAAAAATTTTTTTTATAAAGACAAGAAAAATAAAATTAAGCTTAATACCAAAAATATTCATTCAAAGGGATTATTAGAAAATCTTTGTCATGCAATAAAAATAGCACTTGATTTAAAAATTGACAGAAAAGTCATTGAAAGAACTATTCCAAGTATTTCTTTTGAAGGAAGATTTCAGTATTTAAAAAAAGGTAAGATAAAAGATAAACTCTTTAGCAATGAACAAATTATGTTAGATGGAGCTCATGCAGAAGCTGATGCCAAAAATCTAGCTAATTATTTAAGAAATTTAAAAGTGCCTAAATATGCTGTTTGGGCCATGATGAAAAATAAAGAACCTGATTTATTCATAAAACAATTTAAGGGAATTTTTAAAAAGATAATAACTATGCCGATTGAAAATGAGAAGAATTGTTTATCTGCAGAAAATTTAAAATCTATAGGTAAAAAAAATCAATTTAATGTAGATAAAGCTAATAACTTTAATGAAGCAATTAAGAAAATTAGCTCCTCTAAGAAGAAATTAATAAACTGTATAGGCTCTCTTTATAATATTGGAAATATACTAATTAAAAATTAGATATGTGGCTGGATAAACTCTAGCATATCTTTTTCATTAGTAGCTCCAACTTTAGTGCCCACAAGTTTTCCGCCCTTAAATAAAAGTATAGTAGGTACACCTCTTACTGAATACTTTGTAGGTTCGTTGGGCTGACTTTCGATATCATGATAGTAACAGTCAATTTTGTCAGCCATATCATTAGAAATCTTTTCTATGATTGGTTTTAATTGCTGGCATGGTCCGCACCAGCTTGCCGAAAATTGAATTAGATTTAATTTGCTTCCATTAATTTGATCTTGAAATTTTTCATCTGTAGAATTTTTAAATGCCATAATACTTAAATAAATAATTTAAATTTTTTGTCAACTATGCAGATAAGTAATGTTTTTCTAAATCTTCAACGTATGCGTTAATTTCGTCTAAAATTTTTAATTTTTCATTATCCTCTTGTTTTTCAAATTTTGCTCTTAAAGTGTCAATTTCTGAATAAGTTCTTGGTATAGTGTTCCATTTTTCATTGTTCGTACTCAAAAGTTTCTTGGCTGTATCTTTATGTATTAAATTATAATCCTCTTTACTTAAAACTTCAGGTTTTTCCATATAAAGAAGTTTTTTTCCAAAATATTGTAGACGCTCATCTTTAAATTTAGAAATTACACTTAATTTTTTATCCCACTCAGCAGAATGGAATTCAGGCATTACTTTATTGTCCTCTACTGTTGTAAATTTAGCGTAGATACTTTCCTCGTTATATAAATCTTCTTGCGATTTACTTTGTTCTTTTTCCTCTATCTCTGAACGCTTTATAGATTGAATTTTTTCTGCAAATTCTTTATTTTTTCTAACAAGTTCTGCCCTAGCTTTTAATTTTGATATCCCTATAACTTTATACTCCTCAAATTTATCTCCATAAGATGGATTCATTATAACTGGATGTTTATTATGTCTTACGGTTCTCATGAACTTTGGTTGCTTTTTCATTGCAGCCTCTAGTTCCTTTAATGGCATGTTTAAGTAAGGTGTTGGATCATGTCTCAAATCAAAACATAACGGCCATTGATATTGAGGGTGCTGACACACAAATGTTTGCACATAAGGTCTACTACGTCCGTAAAAGTATTCATTAGTGCAAAAGAAAAGTTCTTTTTTGATAATTTCTAATGATTGAGTTTTATCCATAGTTAACATGCTTGCTTTCCAAACATTAGGTGCTTTTTTACAAATAATTTTAGCTATTCCTACTGTTGCCATAACATCACCAATTGCACTATGAGCGTTACCATGTTCAATGCCGTTAAGAGGCGCCATTTGATCTAATTTATAAACATCATTACCTTTTTCGTTAACAGAGTTTTTTAATGTGTTTGGGTAATACAAATTAGCTGCTCTAGCTAAACTCAGAACATCTCCTCTTGTGTTTCCATTTGTACTAGTGATGTAGGGATATTCTAAAGTTTGAAATAGAGTACACCTTAAAAACTCTTCGTCGAATTCTATCGAGTTGAATCCTATGTAAGTAGCTTTCCCCCATCTTTTTAAAGTTTCAACAAATTGTCTGATCATCTCATAATGAGATAAATTTGAATTCTTTAACATCTGGGGTGACGATTTATTTACAATCAGTGCCATAGCTTCAGGAATAATTCCTGGACTTAACCTGCATCTAGCATCAAATCTATCTAGTTCATCAAGATTATCATTCGTTAAGACAGCACCAATTTGAATTATCTGACCCCAGTATTTATTAGATGAACTGGTCTCAAAATCGTAAAATACAAAGTTTGCCACTACTTTAATACTTTCAAGTTCTTTGGATTTGTTTCTGGATTAATCTCAATAGTTTCAGGTTCCTCAATGTTTGCTAAAACGTTTGTAATAGACCTTCCAGATTTACCTGCTTCATCTATTTTTTTCATAGTAAGATTGGCATTTCTGTAAATTTCTTCGATAAGTTTCATGTGATTTACAAAATTAAATTTTAAGTTTTGTAGATCGTCATATATTTTTTTACTCTTTTGCGAAATCTGAACAGACTCATACCCCCAATGAAGAGTTTGTAGAAAAACAGACAGAGTTGTTGGGCCCAAAATATTAATATTATATTCACGATATAGCGTATGAATTAATGGTTCTTTAGTTTTCGGATCTCTATAATTACACGCTTCAAAAAACAAACTTTCAGTCGGCAAGTATACAACTCCAAAAGGAGCTGTCTTTGGTGGGTCAATATAAAGCTCATTAATATTTGAGGCTTTAGTATCAATTGCAGAGGCAAGTTTCCTTCTTGCGTCTGCAGATAATTTTTTATCTTTAAGTTCATCTGCGTCTTTTATTTTTTCTAAGTGTGAAACTGGGAAAAATGAATCAACAGCTACCAAAACATCTTTTGGTAGTCTAATAGCAAACTCTACTGTGCCAGTAGTATTTGGTTTTATTCTTGCATTTGGAATATATTGACTTGGTGACAAAAGGTCTTTTAATAATGATGCTAACGAAAACTCCGCAGCCGTTCCGAATTTCTTTACATTTGAAAATATTTTAGTTAAGTTTTCTTGAGATTGTTCCATTTTTTGAACTTTTTCATTAAAATTTTTTACGTTTTCCTCGTATCTTGTAAAAGAGTCAGTAATATCCTTAGTAATTTTATTAGAAAAACTATTATATGATGTTGCTACACTTTCAAATTTACTTGTCATTTCTTTCTTAAATTCTGAAAATTTTTCTTCCTCGTTTTTTTTCCGCTGTTCATCTAGAAGTTTTTCTTTTTTGAAACTTAAATAATATTTAAAACCAATAACACAAATTATAACTAACAATATTAATACAAGTGTATTTACTATTAAAAAAAGATTAGTAGTCATTTTTTCTAATTTCCTCCTCTCTTATAATAAAAATTCTCAAGTCTTTTCCTTGAATAACAATATGTTTTGCACCTTTTCTTTTCCATTTCGGACCTATAAAAATTTTCATTTTTTTCTTTTCATCAATAATCATTTCATATTTATTCTTATATTTTTCTGCAGGTTTAATGCCATTAATTTTTCTCTCAATTTTCCTCCAATTCGCTGCTGTTCTAGAGCTAATATTAAATTTTGGTAATTCACATGGTGCATAAAACTTATCATCCTCAATTTGATCAACATTTATATAAGGTTTTTTTTTAATATCAGTCATCTTTTGATTTTAAGTTTTGAACTTCAGCTTTCAGTTTTTCAATTTCATATTTAAGCTCTTTGTTAAATTCGAAAGTATCTCTTGCAATTAATTCCTGTTTCTTGACTCCCCTATCAATATTTCTCTCAGTTCTTTGATTAAATTCTGCTTGGCTTTTTTTTATTTCAGCAAAATATTTAGAGAAATCTGTTTCTATATTTCGTGGGCTTGGCTCTGACTTAAGTTCTACTACTTTTCCGTCTTCTGTTATTAAATCAGGTCTATATCTTTTTCGAATTGATATGTTTTCAAGTTGCCTTTTCTTTATATTTTCAAGTTGTTCTATTGTTTCATTTGATATTTTTTTACTTTCCTTTAAAGATTTTTCAATACTGTCTAAATATTTTTTATATTTTTGAGAGTCTATTTTTTCTCTATTGAAGTAGTTCGTTGTTAAATTGCTTTGCTTTATTAATTGAGATCTTAGTTCACTTTTTTTACTAACTCTTTTACTATCTAGGACAGCTACAACTGGGAAAATGTTAATAGGTTTAACATTTTCCAATACAATTGAGTTCTGTAATAAATTAATTAGAATTTTTAATTGAGTAAAATTTTTGGTATTTGCCAATGTTGTTATTAAGTCACTATGTGTTGAATAAATAGAAGTTATACCTTTAATAGATTTCTTATAATGTCCCACAACAAAAATCGATGAATTTAATGAATATTTTATCAATTCATTCATTTGCTTCATAACTTCTATAACATCGGCTCCTTTATTAGCATCTTTATTTTGAGTTAATAACTCCATATAAATTTTATCTTCTGATATTTCCTTTCTAAGCTCGTTTGCATCAATTTCAAAAACACAAAGTGTTAGATTTTTTAGATTTTCCTTTTCATTTTCTTTATAATAAAAAATGTCTTTATTGTTCAAGGAGCATTCGGACGACGTTACTCTTATTGCTTCCACATCTGGCCTGTAAATATCCCTAGGACAATTTATGCTATCAAGAGACTCCGTTTGAAATTCCTCTCGTTTTTTAGCTTTCAATTCTTGTTCTTTAACTCTTCCTGGAAAGATTTTACCTTTTATTAATTGGATTTTTCTCTGAATTTCGATTTTCTTAAATACATTCTCAAGTTCGTCATCTTTTTTAGAATCTTTTGAGTAAAGACTCATTATATATTCTATATCGAAAGCTTCCCCCTCAGTCGAAAAATCAACATAACCTTTTAACGGAATTTCAATATCATTAAATAATATTTCGCTTGGATCCATACCAAAAAACTTTGCATAATCTTTGGCTGTTTGCCTATTCACATCTAACGTGTTTTGTATATGTCTATAAATTGTTGCCTCATTTAAACCAGTTCCTACCGCTATTTCTTTCGGAGTAATATTTTTCTTTTTAATTATCTCATTTAAGATTTGATTTGGCGTTTTTTTGTCAAATATGGTGTTTTGCTCTTTGTCTATGACGTCGATACTTTTACCTTGCTGTTCTATATGATTTAAATGATTAATAAATGCTGAATTAATTACATTATCCCACTCTTTAATAAATTTCTCATGTTTAAATCTGTCCTTAATTCTTTTAGAAATTTCTAAAAATAATTTACTAGCTTCAAAGTGATTAATACGGTGCGTGAATTTAGCGTTGTTTCTTGCAAATACTACTTGTTCTACCCTAGATAATTGTTTTATTGATTGATGTTTATTCGATCTTAAAAATGATTTGTCAAAATAAAATAATTTTACTTCATATGAAAAATCAGCAGTTCTAGATTGTGTACCACTCTTTTTTGATTGTATTGTTGTGAATATCTCAAAATCATGCAGGAATAGACTTTTTTTTTGGTCGTTTGTAGGAGGCCTTGGAGACCATCCTCCTGAAAATTTTTCTCCTTTATCTGTTTTTGGAGTATCCCATAATGTAAGTTTATCTTTTGGTTTTTTAATATTCTTTTTATTAGTCATTTATCTTCATATAATAATTATACATCTTTTTGTCAAGACTTTACCGTTTTATGCGAAAAATATTATAGCATATGGATAAACAAATATAATTAGCTTATTTATCGCTATTTTACTAGCTTTTTTGTCATTTATAATACATCTTAATGCAACTAATACGCACTTGCTATTGATATTTTTACAGATCTTATTAAATGTCCTCCCATGAACTTTATTAAAAACAAACATAGGAGGTTTAATAAAATGCAAAGCTCAAGAAGACATGGATTCGATTCTTTATATCTTTCTTCTCCTTTCTATCAATTCATGTCTTCAGGAGCTGGTAAAGTTAAAGTTCATCAAAGGTCATTTAAAAACAAATACCTGGCAGCAAAATTCTGCAAACGTATTTCTCAACTATACAAAGCAATGTTTAAAAAAAAATTAAAAATAGTAAGAAACGGTAATTTAAGAAAAGTCAAATATACAACTGGAGGATTAATAAACTAATGAAAGACTTTTACTCAACGATTAAAAATAACTCTAATTTATTCATAAACTTTATGAATAAAGCAATAACAGCTAGTCCACAAGTACAAGATAATTTTTTGAAGGTAACAAATAATGTTGCTAATACAATTTATAAACTTTTAAAACATGGAAATCATATAATTGATCTTGAATATATACCTAATGACTTTTGGATTAAGAATAAGAATAAAACTGTAGCGTTTGTAGACGGAGGTGTAGACAAGGCTTCTATAATTTCCACAGCACCTTTATCTATTAGAGCAGGAAGCTACATCGTAAACAAATCAAAACAAAAAGAGCTTTTTGAAGAGAATATGATCTTCTTGGGAGATCTTTACGATCCAAATAATGAACTTTATGAATTTTTGGAGGACGCTCACGAAGAAGAAGCTCTTTTATCTCGAAAAAAAGACGGAGCTAGAATCATCTTTGAAGCAGCGACTTTAGTTAAACATGTTTTAATGAAACAGAGTTTAGACTATTGTTTTTTACATGGACCAATTCAGGCTATACTAACCCCTTTTACACATGCTTCTTTCCCACCATTCTGTCAATTTGCAGTAGAGAATATTTTACCTTTCAATAACAATAGAAAGCTCAATAAGGATCAAAGACATTTTATTAATATATATCTTGAGTGCATTAAGTTTATTAAAAAAAGTAAGTTTCCTATTTGGGGTGTGGTAGAAACAGCGGTTTCTGCGTCTTATATAAAAAATATTCTCTTCATAAATAAAAATAAAGGGATAATCTCTCAAAAGGATTATTCTCAAACTATATCGGTAATAAACAAGTATAGAATTACAGATACAAATTTGTTTGAAATAATACTCAAAAAAAATCAAGGTCTTAAGCCTTTAGAAATTCAAAAACAATTTTATGGGTACAAATTAATTCAAAAATCTATTTGGGACGATGTAGTTGAACAATACCCAAATATCTTCATGGGTTATATCAAAGTTACTGATAACCAGTGTCCGATAAGAATTGAAACTTTAAATTATCCAGAAAATTTTATTAAGGATTACCATTATATCCTTGCCGTATCGAAATTGCTTCCATCGTATTCTTTTCCAATAGGGTTAGACGTAGTTGATAAATTTGCAAAGATACCCAACTGGTTATCTAAAGCATCTAGAAATTATCATACATCTTACTTGCTAAAGAAAGCGATTGCTAAAAGAGATAAAAATACAATCTCATTGGCTGTTAAAATCTTATCAAAAAAAAATAGAGGATGGTCGAATAGACCAGCTAGGGGGTTAAGAAGATGAGTAAGTCAAATAAATGGCCAGTTATTGGAACAGTATTAGGTGAAACAAACATTAATGAATTTTCATTTACTTTAAAAAGCCATAAGGCAAGCAAGGGAGATATTGTTTGCACGCAAACAAAAATTCCAAGCGATATTGATGAAAATAAGATTATAGAGGTTACAGTGTGGGGTAAAATTACTAGTATTGATAGTTTTAACCAATTTTTTCCAAGAGAAGCAGCACAGGAGCTTACTAATGAAAATATCAATATTGCAGATACTATTTTACCTACAACAAGGGACGAGTTAATTTGTAACGTAAATATTCTAGGCTATACAAAAAATACAGATCAAAAACTTAAATTAAAACCTTTAAATTATCCTGTAAAACCAGCCGCAATGGTAACTTATCCATCGGAAAAAGATTTAGAAAAACTATTAGTGAGTGATCTTGGTGCAAAATTTCCAATTCTACTTGGCAACTTATCTACAAGAAAGAACGTAAAAATTCAAATAGATGCTGAAAAGTTAGCGGCTAGACACATGCTCGTAACTGGAATGTCTGGTGCAGGTAAAACTGTAGCTGTAAGAAGAATTATTTCTGAATACATGAAACTAAACTATCCTTTATTAGTTATAGATATTCATGGAGATTATTTAGGTTTTGTTCAAAAACAAAAAAAATACTTCAAAGATAATAAAGTGAAACTTTTTTACCCCAAATTATCAGTGAATTCAGATGATAAAGAAATTGTTTATACATTAATTGAAAAATTAGGAAAAAAACTTACCGACCCTCAGAATGACTACCTTGATACGCTTATTAGTAAAAATAATTATGAAGGAGGTGATTTATCTAAATATATAGAAAAATTAATTATTGAGTCTAACAAAATCTATAAAATGCGTAGCACAAAAACTATTGATAAAGCAAAAAGTACTTATAACCAACATAAGCCCGCAAGTATTTATGTCGTAACTAGGAGTTTAAGAGAAGTTTTAAAAAGACTTAATAAGATGGAACAAACCAATTATAAGCATAGAAAAAAAATGAGCGATCTTAAGTTTGAGGAACTGCCGGATCCTGCAACTGAGCCCGAAAAAATTATAAGTAAAGGTCAATTAAGTATACTTTATCTGAAGGGATACCAATCTCTACCTGCTAGCGCGATCTTATCAATTTTAATGGAGTCATTATTTAATATTAGACAAGAAATAAATGAAGAAATTTGCCCATTCTTAACTATCATAGAAGAAGCTCAAAATTTTGTCCCATCGAGATCTGAAAATAAAGATAATTTACCTTCCGTTGAAACAATAAGAAGAATAATCACGGAGGGTAGAAAATTTGGTACAGGGATTTGTTTAGTAAGTCAGCAACCTGATAGACTTGATGATACCATCATAAGTCAATGTAACTCTCATATTTATTTAAGGTTAAAAAATCAAAAGGCGCAAAAGTTTTGTAGGGATACATCAGAATACGCTGACAAAGAAGATACTGCTCAATTACCTAATCTAGCTAATGGTCAGGCAATAATTTGCGGTCAAGTCGTTAACTTTTCTTTGCCAGTTCAAATTAAATTTGATGAGGAGCTTTTAAACGATGATATTCAAAATGAAAATTTTATATCAATGGTAGAAAACTGGGATGATAACAATACAGTTAAACTGAGAAAAAAATTTGCCAAAGATTTTTCGAATATTTCTTCATCAGACCAAAGGAGGCCAAATTAGTGTCATATGAAATTCCACTTCTTACTATGAGGATGGCTGCTACAGCTTTACTTTTCATAGCAATTTGGAACATTTGGACTTTCAGAATAACTCCAAGATTTTGTGCTCCATTTGCTTTTCTATTTAATATTTCAGGTATTATTTTTTTAACTCTTGGAATTAAATATGAAATCTTTGATTTAGTAAGAGGCGGTGGTGTAATTTTGTTTGTTTCATACATCTTAATAATAAGTTTCCTAATTGATAACTTTCTAAGGAGTAAAAATGATAGCAAAGATTAAATGTATTTATTGTTTTGGTGCGGGTAGAGAAATTATTAGGACACCATTAGTAACCTTTGGGAAGTTTGGAATTTTTAGAGAAAAAACTAGGCTCTGCATTGTTTGCTATGGAAAAGGTCATCTTCACCCTCAAGTATTATATGACCTTGAACAGGACTGTAGGACTTTTCATTAATGAAAATTTTATCTGCGGATAAAGTTGAGGTCAGAATTGAAAGGCAGCCAGATAGCAGCGATTGTAAATGGTGCCTTTATTGTAAAATAGAAAAAAAAAATAAATCAAAATTATTATTCATGATTAAGACCAATGTTTCTCCTTATTTGTTATTTCAACAAAATAAAATAAATTTAATTGAAAATTCAAAAAAAATTAAATCTGAGGTTCTAAAGCACAGTGAACTTTAAAAGAGAAGAATTAGATCTAATTTTAAAAAAATGTTCGGTAAAACTTGATTTAAAAGAATACAACGAGTTATGTAGAATACTGTGGGTATCATTAAATGGTGCTACTTTTGAAATTAAAAATCCATGGAGCTCAGATTTTTTAAGAGACTGTGAAGATATTTGGAAAAATGAAAATAATATCTCAAAAAAGATTATCGAGAATAGTCCTAACATCATCGATTTTGATGAAAGAAAAGAAAAGCTTATACAAGATCTTCATGAAGAGATTGAAAATTTAAAAATGAGAAACGATCCAGATATTATTCCTGATGACTTTGAGGTAGATGATGAGCCTTAATTAAAGATGTTTTATAATGTTTTTAGCTGGGGAAGTTTTTTTAATCCATTGTGAAGGAATATTTTTTAAACCTTTATAAGCTGCAAAATAAGCGCCTACAAAGTTAGCTCTAGAACAATTGCAGCCACCGGCTTTAATAGTTTTAATAATTGCAGATTTATAATTATTTGAAGTAATCATGGCATGAATAGACCCCATGAAGGTGCCGGGATAACTACACGCTTTTCCAAATTGCTTTACAACTTTAGTATGGTTATGTTTTTTTAATCTTAAAACCTTTTTAATATTAGCAACAACGCTTTTGAAATATCGTTTTTTGCCATACTTTCTAACAAAGGCATTTACAGGGCTTTTCTCACCATTCATTGCTAAATCAATAATCTTTAATTTTGCTAACGCGTAAGTTACATTTACTTTAGAGTTAGCTACACTTTTTATAACCCTCTTTAGATCAGTCTCCGAGTTGTTATAAAGAAAATAAGTTAATGCTGCGCAATAACCATCGGACTCGTTTACCTTTTTGCCTCCAGTCGTGCTCTTCTTTGTTTTAATGTTTTGTATAGTTTCTAATATGTTTTGGTGGATCCAAGGACCATTCATGGGCATTTTCCATTTAATCTTTTTATATTTTTTTCTTAGTTTTAAATTCTTCCAATAGGCTGAACCTGGTCCAAAGTTTTTTACTATATTTCTTTTGAAATTCTTTATAATTTCTGTTTTTTTCTTTGTAGAAATTAATGTCCTAAACATTACTTGACCAACATCGTTGTATCCAGAAACTTTCCCTGTTTTGATTGAGTAAAAAGGACTTTTATTTTTTTTTAAAAAAGCTATTTCTTTTTTACCTTTAATATATTGATTTAATTTTTTGGGATCATAAACCCAATGCAAGGGTCTTGCAGCTGCGTCAGCAACTGTTGCACCTAAAAAAATATGTAAGTTATCCATTTCCTACAGCTTTCTTATTTGCTAAGGATCCACAAGATGCATTGATGTCTCTACCTCTACTTCTTCTAAAAAGAGATAGGAAACCATTGTCTTGTATAATTTTTGAAAACTTATCTATATTATCTTTTGAGGCAGGTTTAAAACTTTTATTTGCAAGAGGGTTAAATTCAATCAAATTCAGTTTTGATGGAACTTTTTTCATTATTTTTACTAATTCTTTAGCATGTTCTTCGGTCATATTTTCCTCTAAGCAGATCCATTCAATAAAAATAGGTAATTTTGTTTTGTCATAATATTTTTTTAACTGGGGAACCAATGAATTTATAGAATATTTTTCATTGATGGGCATAATCTCAGATCTATGTTTTGGAATTGAGCTATGCAAACTCCAAGCTAGATAAACATTTAGTTCTTTTGCAGCCCACTCAATGGCATCCATATTATCTTTTTTAATTCCAACGCCCACGGTGCTAACTGTTATTCTAGTTCTTCCATATTCAAGTCCATCTTTATTTTTTGAGTTATCAATTGCTACTTTAACATTATCTAAATTTAAAAAAGGTGATCCCTCACCCATTAAAACTTGATTGGTAATCTTTTTTTGTGACGACCAATCGTCAATATAATCTTTACATAAAATAATTTGAGAAATAATTTCACCTGGGGTTAGATTTCTAACTAGTTTTTTTGAAATTTGAGCTGTTGCACAAAACTCACATGATAAATAACAACCTACGGATACTGATAAACAAATCGTGTAACGACTTTGAGATTTATCAGGTATTAAGACACTTTCCACGTTCCTTTTGTCTTTAAGTTCAAGTAGAAATTTAATTGTTCCATCTTTAGATTTTTGAATATCAATTATTTTAGGTTTTTCTAAACTAATTAGATCTTTAATTTTATTTCTTAGCTCTAATCCAAATGTTGTAAGTTCATCAAATTTTTTTATATTTTTCTTATAAACAGCATTAAACATTTGCTGTGCACGCATCTTTGCTTTTTTTTCATCAACTTCTGCTTTTTCAATTAAAAAGTTTTTTAATTGATCAAAATTGAGATCATAGAAGTTCTGTTTATTCATTGATTTTATATTAAAGACTTGAGTGGGGTATTTAAACCCCACTCCATAAGATTAATTAAAGTTTTGATCGGTCAGTTTTTAAATGCTTGAGAATTTTCCCAGCGTTTTTACCTTCCTTAATCAAATAGCCGCTCGTTCCATTTCCATTGGCCTCTGGAGCTTCAGCTTTTTTGTTAAGTGTGCTTGCTAGTTTAGCCTCTGACTTTTCTCGGCTGAACTTACCAAGCAAACGTGAAAATCTATCCATCACATCTCCTTTCTTCAACCGCTTTGCAACTCCCTTATGGAGTCCGGCATGCGAATGCCGAGTCTTTTTTCCCATGACATATGGGTAATGAAACTTTATTATAACGATAATATTTGTCAATGGATAATAAGCTATTAGGAGTAATCATTATAGGCTTTGGCCTCTTAGTTCTTTTTAGTAAACAAGAATATTCATGGGTTATTTCTGCGATTGCGGTGGGGATAGGCTCAGGATTTATAATACGAAAAAGTGAAAAAAATGATATAGACAGTTAAAGATGTCTAAAAAAATTTTCATTGTTTACGGCCATCACAATACTAAAAAATGTTTCAATCAATCTGTTAGGGACACATTTATAGAGGAAGCTCAAAAGTTAGGCCATGAAATTGATTTAATAAATTTACATGAAGAAAAATCAATTCCTTTTTTTAATGGCTCAGCGCCAAGTGAACAAGTGCTTGATTATAGAAAAAGATTAGAGCAAAGCGATATCTTATTAATGATTTCACCTTGCTATAACTTAAGAGCAACTGCAATTTTAGAAAACTGGGTTGATTTAGTCCTAGCTCCTAAATGGTTTTTTTCTTTTAAAAGACTAGTTGGTAATTGGGGTTATCCAGTTGCAGGTGCAATGAAAGATAAGAAGGCTATTGTTTCAATGTCATACGGTGGAAATTGGTTTTCAATACAAACTTGGTTTCAAAATATACCTTTTAGAAGAATTAAAGCTGGAGTGCTTAAGCTAGGAGGTATGAAAACAACTTATATAAGATTTTATGAGGTTCTCCCAGGTATGACACCTAAGAGATTTGATAGACACATGAAAAAAGTGAGACAATTAGTGAGAAATTTATAATAATTTAAATTTCATTTTAAAAAGTATATAAACTTCTTATGGAAAGCTTTAAAAATTGGATGACAGAGGCAGCGAACATTATGTTCGATGATAGTAAAAATGATTTAAGAAGTTTACCAAAATCTGTAAGGCTTCAAATATTAATTGTGCTGTCGTTTGTTTGGTCGACTGTTTTTAGTTTATATGTTTTCAGTGTAACTTCTTTCATTTTTGGTTGGGCTGGAGTAGTAATGGCCCACATAGGTTTAATTATTGCAGTATATTTAACTTTTAAATTTTTTCACAAAAAACAAGAACAACCTATTAGTGTCTTTCAATCAGGAAACTATAATCCAGCTAAAATTTTTGCAATTTTTTTTATAGTTTTTTTTATTTTTATCTTCACAAAAGGAATTGATGTTTTAACTAGAACTAATTCTTATGAAACTCCATATTCTGGTCCTGATACAACTACTGAAGAAAGAATTAAAAGATTTGTAAAATAGGCAATTCTTATCTAAAATTATTTCATGAGATTATTAAGAGTTGGAGATATTGGTCAAGAAAAAGTTGCAGCCTTGGATGACAATAATATTATGAGAGATCTCTCTTCTCATATTAAAGACCTGAACCCTGAAACTATAAACTTTGATAATCTAAAAAAATTAGAGCAAATTAAATTAGAAACGCTGCCTGAGATTAAAAAAGATATTCGAATTGGATCTTGTATTAATAGGCCAAGTAATATTCTTTGTATTGGCTTAAATTATTCACTCCATGCTGAACAAACAGGGTCTAAACTACCAGATTATCCAATAGTATTTAATAAAAGCCCTGATTGTCTTCAGGGGCCCTTTGATCCAATTAAAAAAAGTAAAACACAAGAAAAATTAGATTATGAAGTTGAACTTGCAGTAGTGATAGGAAAAGAAGCATCAAACGTTTCAGAAGATGAAGCGCTAGATTATGTTTTTGGCTATTTTATATTAAACGATATTTCTGATCGTCATGTTCAAAAAGTAATTGGTAATGGACATTGGACACTAGGAAAATCCTGGTGTGCTCCTGCTGGTGGAACTTTGATAACGAAGGAGCACATAAAAGATATAAATGACATTAATTTATCTTTAAGTGTTAACGGTGAAATAAGACAAGACGGAAATACTAAAAATATGATATTTAAAGTGAAATTCTTGATCTCACATATTAGTAAATATTTAACTTTAAAGACTGGTACTATCATATCGACGGGCACTCCTGCTGGAACGGGCATGGAGCAAAAACCACAAAAATTTCTACAAGTGGGTGATAAACTTCATCTTAAAGTTGATCATTTAGGTGAACAAAAATATGAAATCGTTGAGGCCTAATGTCTAAAAGATATAGCGGAAAAAGTTTTAAAGACTCAAGTGTAATGAAAAAAGCTAAACTAACATTTAAAGAAAAAAGAAAATTAAAAAGAGAAAAGAAAAAAAAATAATGTGCGGAAGATTCACTATAAGAAAGCCAGTTACTAAAACAGTCGATATAGTTAAAACGAATATTAAGGTTGAAGATAGTGACAACTACAATGCCCATCCTAGTCAACATCTTCCAATCATAAAATCCTATACGAATGGAAAAGCACTTGAATTATGTGAATGGGGAATAGTTCCTTCTTGGTCAAAAAAACTTGATAAATTTTCTCCTCTTATCAATGCTAGGAAAGAAACTTTAATGGAAAAAGTTACATTTAAAAACCTAATTCAAACTTCAAGATGTATCGTGCCTGCAGATGGTTATTACGAATGGAAAAGAGAGGATAAAACAAAAACGCCTTATTATTTTACCAAAGAAAACGATGAACTGATGTTTCTTGCGGCTATTTACCAGAATAACCAATTTTGCTTAATTACAAGAGAGGCAACTGAAAAAATTAGTACAATTCATCATAGAGAGCCTTTAATTATTAATCAAAGTCAAATAAACAACTACTTAAATGTTAAAAAAGATGCTATGGAAATTTTAAATTCAATTAAACCACCTGAACTAAAATTTCATGAGATATCAAAAGATATTAACAACCCAATAAATAATGACCCTGCTTTAATTAAGCCTTTAAACTAAATGAATTTATCTATCTCACCAGGAAAAAATAATGTTGGAGCTTATATAAACGGCATTAATTTAAAATCTCTAGATCAAGATCAGGCAATAGAAATAAAAAAGATTTTAAACCAATACGGAGTAATATTTATAAAAGAACAAAATCTTGATCCTGAAACTTATCAAAATTTTGCAAAAAATATAGGCCAACCCGTAGTATATCCAAGACTTAAAGGCTTAGATGAAAAATTTCCATTTATAAATGTAATCGAGAGAAAGCCTGATGATAAAAATTTAAGTTTCGGCTCTAGCTGGCTTCATCAGGATACGAGTTATTTAGCAAATGATAGACCAAGATATACAATGTTAATGGGTATGGAGATACCAGTTGGCCAAGGTAATACTATATTCTCTTCTGGCTTTAATGCTTACGACAAATTACCAGACGACATCAAAGAAAAAATTAAAGACGCTACTGGAGTTTTTTCTTCAGCAGGTCCGATAGCAGTAACAAGACTTGAACGAGAAAAAGAAATGGGAATCAGATCTTCAGAAAGTATGGAGGCTGAACATCCAATAGTTATTACTGTAGACGGGAAGAAAACTCTTTATGTTTCTCCGGGTCATTTAATGAAAATTAAAAATGTAAAAGAAGATGAAGCAGAATATTTAAAGAATTATTTAGTAGATCACGTAAATAAAAAAGAGTTTATATTTTCATATGAGTGGACTAAAGGTGATATCTGTCTTTGGGATAATTTAAGTATTCTGCATATGGCAAGTGAAATAAAGAACTGTAGAAGAGTTATGCATAGAATAACGATTAAATAATTATTTTTTTAGAACTGTAAGGTGTCCCATTTTCCTTTTATCTTTAATAGATTTTTTTTTATAGTCAAAAAAGAATTCGTCATCATTAAATTTTTTTGATCTATAAGCTTCTATATCTTTTCCTAAGACATTGAACATTTCAGCGTTAGAAATTTTTTCTACTTTTTCAAGACCTAAATCACAAACTGCTCTTACGTGATTTTCAAATTGGCTTATATTAAAAGCATTAATTGTTAAATGACCCGAATTATGAACTCTTGGGGCAATTTCATTAACTAACAAATTATCATCATCGTCGATAAAATATTCAACACACATCGTACCAACATAATTTAATTTTTCTGAAATAAGTTTTGCATTACTCTGTGCTTTAGCAAAAATTTCTTTATTTATGTCTGCAGGTATTTTTGAGTGATTTAAGATTTGATCTTTATGAATATTTTCTATGGGTTCATAAATATAAGTCTCACCATTTGAATATCTTGTAATTACAACTGATATCTCTTTCTTTAAGTTTACCTTCTTTTCTAAAATATAATCAGCAGTAAAGCACCAATCTTTTTTTACATCATTAAGAGAGTTTAAAACAAATTGTCCATGCCCATCATAACCAAGAGTATTTGATTTCAAAATTCCAGGTAATAATTTTTTATTCTTTTCGACATCTCCAGCTTGTTTAATAAATGCCCAATCCGTTGTTTTAATACCTAAATCATTTACAAAAGTTTTTTCTAACTTTCTATTTTGAATTATTTTATTTATTTCAGGTTTAGGTAAAACTTTTTTCTTTAATTCTATTTTTTTTAAAACATCTATTGGAATGTTTTCGAATTCAAAGGTTACGATATTAACTTTATTAATAAATTCTTTAATCTTATTTTCATCATTATATCTTGCATATATAAATTCATTAGAATAATTTTGTGCAGGGCCTTGTTCATCATCAGATATGACTACCGTTTTTACTTTGAGCTTTTTAGCTGCCTGACAAAGCATTGAACCTAACTGTCCTGAGCCTATAATCCCTAAAGTGATGTCAGACATTTGTTATTTAGGTTTTTTTTTAATAGATTGAGTTTGTAACCTTCTCCATCTTTCTAAATTTGATTTTACTTTTGTATCAAAGTTACCAATTATTGAAGCTGCTAGAATACCTGCGTTAAATGCACCATCGATTGCAAGGCATCCTACTGGGACACCTCTAGGCATTTGCGCCATGGAAAGCAAACTATCAAGACCTTTTATTTTTTTAGTCTCCATTGGCACACCAAGAACCGGTAAAGTAGTTAAAGAAGCAACCATGCCTGCTAAATGTGCAGCTCCACCTGCTCCAGCGACGATTACGCCAAAACCATTTTTTTCTGCCGTTTCTGCAAACTGAAACATTCGCTTTGGAGTTCGATGGGCACTGACAATTAAAGTTTGATATTTTACTTTTAGTAACTTGAGGATTTTTTCACAGTCTTTCATTGCGGAATAATCGCTTTGCGAACCCATGATGATGGCTACTTTATTATTTTGTTTCTTAGTTTTCACAGACTAATTTAACAATTATGGCCCTAAAAACAATGGCCTAATATTTATTAGGCTATTAAATAGTTATGGGAGAAAGATGTTAAGCTCTTGCTCTAAAAAGTAAAGCTTTTGGCGAGTTTTGAAGCTCGAACAAAGAAACTCTTCTCAATTTTCTAGTAGTTGATTTGTTTTTACTTTTTTTAAATTCTTTTAATTTCATATTTCCTCTTTAGTTTATTTTAAATGGTTTAAGTAATGCTAAAATTGCAAACTTGATTTGATTTAGCTACAGATTTAGGCAAAGATTTGTCTGCTATTCGTCAAATTTATATTTTTTCTAATAAATTTTTCGGAAGTTTACTGACAGACCCATTACTGTCTATAACTGCTAATTCAACCTGTGCTGAAACTAATATTTCATTATCTCTAGAAACTTCTTGTAACAAGTTTAGTCTTACCGGTGATTTTTTTATGATCTTCGTTTTAACCTGTAGATTGTCCTCAAAATTTGCAGATTTTAAGTACTTTACATTGCATTCTCTAACTACAAAAATTGCATTAAATTGATCTCTTAGCTGTTTATGGTTAAGTTTTAAATGATCATAAATCATCTCTGTTCGCGCTCGTTCAATAAAATGTAAATATCTAGCATAATAAACTATACCTCCAGCATCAGTATCTTCATAATAAACTTTTGTTTTATAAATATGGTCTGCCATATAATGAACATTAATCTTTAAGGAGTTTTATTTCAACAAAGATAAATTTTTCTTTTTTTTGACTAATTTATGCCAAGCAAAATCCAGATTTTTTAATTAACTCTATAATTATGAAAACATTATCTATTTTATCGTTATTGCTTTTGTTGACCAATTGTGCTGGTGGAAATATGGCGAAAGTAAAAATTGGCAAACGTTGCACAGTTGCTGATTCTAGTCAGTTACAAGAGTCCTCTTATGTTTGGATAGTAAGCAAAGAAGCTCAAAAAGATTTTGACAAAAGAATTAATCAGTCAAATTGTCTAGACAGCTAAATAGTTATTTAAATTAAAATAATTTATGATATTAAGGGGTATGAACTTACCCCTTATTATTGCTTGTATCTTAATCGTTTTAGCTCTAATTATTCTTCCTTTAATTGTTTCCTATAAAGCTGAAAAAATAGAAAAAAATAAAAAAAATGAGTGGGATAAAATAAAAGAATATGAGAATAAACTTAACAATAAAACTAGAGAAAAATATTAATAGAAATAATGAAAAAACTATCATCGTTTCTAATAATTATTCTTTTTTTTAATTTAGAACTTGTTGCAATGGATCAAAAACCTTATCACCATATTTATAAAGATGGTAAGTTATTTGCTTTTAGAAACCTTGAAGGTGGTCCAAAAAGGGATCCTAATTTTAAGTGGAATTGGAAAGTTTTTAGGGAAGAGAAGAAAAAACTTAGAATTGATTATCCACCCGAACATGTAATTGATAAAGAAATAGTTTTAAAAAATCTTGAAAAATATAAATCTGATTCTTATGTGATGTGGCTTGATCATGCGAGTTTTATAATTAAACTTGGAGATATCACAATTATTACTGATCCAGTTTTTGAAAAGAATTATGGACCTATGATATTTGGTCCCAAGAAATACATAGAGTCTCCTTTGACTCTTAAAGAACTCCCTAAAATAGATTTATTTTTGCTAACACATAATCATTATGATCACATGAGTATTCGTACGATAAAAAACTTTCCTTATAAGAATGCTGAAGTTCTTGTGCCTCTTAAGCTCGGGAAATATTTTACAAGAAATGGATATAAAAAGGATACTGTACGAGAAATGGATTGGTTTGATAAAATTAAAATAAATGATGAAATCACAATAACAATGCTTCCAAGCCAACACTGGTCCAAGCGGTGGATTTGGGGAGATGGAAATACAAATAGAACACTTTGGGGGAGTTTTTTAATTGAATACAAAGATAAAAAAATCTTTTTTGCTTGTGATACTGGGCCAGCACCATTTTACAAAGAATTAGGAAAAAAATTTGGTCCTATCGATTTGGGTTTTGGAAATTTGGGCGCCTATAATTTCTATCCGATTATTCCAGTCAAGGATAAATCTACAGCTCACGCAAACCCTGAAGAGCTTTTATCTTTAATGAAAGATTTAAAGGTAAAAAAAGTTATAGGGATGCATTGGGGAACAGCAATACTAAGTTTGGAACCTATTTGGGAGCCTCCAATAAGGTTTAAAGAAAATGCTGAAAAGTTCGGCTACAGAAAAGAGGAGGCAGTTATATTTAAAATTGGTGAGATCAAAAAATTAGAAGATCTTATTAACTAACTTTTCTTTTATTTCTCTCGCTATCTAATAATTTTGTCAATGCATCAACCATTACATCTGAAGCTTTAAATATTTCATTTGGTTGAAATTCGTGAGTTGTATGATTTTCTGGATCTGTTTTGTCTTCAATTATTATTCCTTCGTCTGGTGAGTTATTTTTTATATAAATTAAAATTAACCAATCAGCCTCGATCGCATCATCCCATTTTATATAAATTTCTCCTGTTTCAAACCTTTTATCTATGCATCTGATGATGCTTAAATATTTTGGAATATATTTTTTATTTAATTGAAAACACAAACTGTGAGCTGATCGATAAAAACTTTCAAGAGCGTATTCAATCTTTTCTCTTTCTTCGTTATAAACTTTTTCTTTTTCTAATAACGTCGCTTTATCATCAGTTTCTTCTACTTTAATACCTAAACTTGCAACTCTTTCTCTTATTGCTTCATTAATTTTTTGCTCTCTGATTAACTTGTATTTTTCTTTTATTTTATCAATTCGTTTTTGAACTTCTTCGTAAGACTCTCTTTGTTGACTTAAAACATATTTTTCTAGGTTTTTGATTTCTAATTCTTCTCTTTTTCTAAAAAGATCAATTTTTCTCTCCAATTTGATTTGCTCTAAAAATTGCCTTTGTTTCTCAGCTCTTTCTTTTCTAAGCTCAGCCTGTTCTAATTTTATAAATCTTTGTAAATCTAGTTTTCTTTCTTTTTCAAGTTTTTGCTCTTCTTTAAGCTCATTTCTTTTTGCTTCTAAAGCTAATTTTTCTTGCTCTAGTAATCTTTTTTGAGCATCTTTTTTTTCTTGTTCCATAAGCTTAAGTTTTATTTTCTTTTGTTTTTCTCTCTCTTCTAGAATAATTTTTTTGATTCCTGAAACTTTATTAGAAATACCTATAAAAAATGCTTGTAATCTTTGATCTAAATTTATTTTAAATCTAAACATAGATTTAACCTTATCATTTAGTTTTAATAAGCCTGAAACTATAGCTCTTGTTTTTTGAGGATTTTTATTTGGTTTCTTTAATTTAAAATTTTTTTTTAATTTTACTTTAGTAGTGTTTTTTGTTTTTTTCTTTACAGATCTTTTCGATTTTTTACTTTTTCGAATTTTCTTATTATTTATTTTTTTTCTTTTATTTTTAAATCTCCGAATTAAGGATTTTTTTTGCTTTTTCTTCTTAACCTTAGTAGGTTTTTTTTTCCTCTTTTTCATACTTACTATTTATTAAATAGCACTTTTTATGAATATATATAGTCTCTTGTACGATGGGCTGATTGAAAGTTCTTAACAATTTGTAATTGAAAAACAACTAGATCTCTGTATCTAAATGCTGCTGCACAACTTGCCATGTAAAATTCCCACATTTTTACAAATTTTTCATCAAATAAATCTTTCACCTCTTTTTTTCTTTCTAAAAATCGCTCTAACCAGCTTTCTAATGTTTTATCGTAGTGTCTAATTAGCGTTTCAGTGTCTGCAACAATTAAACCGGTTTTTTCAATCGTATTTATTATTTGGCTGAAAGAAGGGCAAATACCTCCTGGAAATATGTACTTTTGGATAAATTTATTGGGTGCTGTGGGTTTATCTACTACTCCTATAGTGTGTAATAAAAATATCCCATCATCTTTCAAAAGTTTGTTCATTGATTTAAAAAAGGTGTTATAAAATTTTCTACCAACATGCTCAAACATCCCTACAGAAAAAATTCGATCATATTTCCCCTTTGCCTCTCTATAATCGATAAGTTCAAATTTTACTTGGTTATCTAAATTAAGTTCTTTCGCTTTCCGTTTGCAATATTCTATTTGATTTTTACTTAAAGAAATTCCAGTAATTTCACATCCTTTTTGTCTAGCTATTTCAAAAGCCATGCCGCCCCAGCCGCAGCCAACTTCTAAAATTTTTTGTCCTTCTTTTATGTCTAATTTTTTTACAATATGATCTATTTTGTTTTGTTGAGCTTCCTCTAAAGTTTTAGTATCATTTTTCCAATACGCGCACGAATACAGTCTATGTGTTTTGTCTAAAAAAATATCATAAAGTTTTTCACCTCTAGCTCCTCCTATATCATAATGATGTTCAACATTTTTTCTTGATTTGCCAGGTAAATTAAAATTCGTTATTGTTCTCCATGTTTGGTATATTTTTTTTGCAATTAGACTCGTAGTTGAAATTTCGCTGCGACCTAAATTTTTAATAAGTTCCATTAAAAAATCTTTCATAGATGCATTTTCTATTTCAATTTCATTTCTCATATATGCTTCTGGAAATTCGAGTTCCGGATCTAACAATAATTTCCAATTCAAGTTGTCTTTAAGTAATTTTATAGTAATTGGTTTTTCTGTTGATGGGTTTCCACAAATATACTTTTGACCTTTTGAATCTATTAAAATTATTCCACCTTTTTTAAATATTTTTGTAAATATTCTAGCTAAAATCATAATTTACGCTGCCAAATTTTTTTCTGTTAAAAATTCTAACTTATTTAGTTTATCTATCAGATCTTTTTGTTTTTCCTCAGATAATAAGACTAGAGGTGGTAAAATATTTTTAAATTTTTCATCTTTAACCGACAAAAAACTATGCAGTGCTGAAATTAAATTAAATTGGTCAAATGTCTCTCTTACATCTATTAATTTTTTATTTTTAGATTGAGAAATTTTATTTTCAAAGTCATCAAATACTTTTCTAGCTAAAGAATGGGTAACATTAGTTACAGCTGATATACATCCTGAACAACCAAGTTCTAGACCTTTCAAAAGTTTTGCCTCTGAACCTGGAAACATTAAAAAGTTTGGTAACTTTAAACTTTCAAATAAATTATAGCTAGAATCTTTGCATCCAATTATATTTTCTGGAAAATCTTTAACAAGCTTAGTCACCATTTCTGCTGAAAATTTATAACCACTTAGCTTTTCAAAATTATAAATAATAATTTTAACTTTAGGAATAGCTCTAACTAATCTTGAATAAAAATCAAAAACCCCTTCATCTGTATTTCCTTTATAATATGCAGGTGGCATGATTAAAAAATCTCTAAAGTCATATTCCATAGCATATTTGATTAGATTAATATTTTCATTTAGAGAATTATTTCCGGTCCCTAAAAAAAATTGTTTTCTTAATTTATGGCTTGCAATTTTGACTATAAGTTCTTTCTTCTCATTTGATGAAATTAATTGGCTTTGACCTGTTGAACCAAAAAAGAAAACTCCATGTAAGCCGCTTTGAATAGCTTTACTGGCATGATTAATTGTTGCATCAATATTTAATGTTCTATCGGCATTAAGAACACTTAATCCTGCTGCGTACACTCCTTTTTTAATCATAATCTTACCCTAATTATTCTATCTAAGTTATATTATTAGATTTAAAAATGAAAGTTTTAGTAATTCAACCAAAAATTGGCATGGGAGATATGGTAATTTATTTGCCATATATTCATGCTATTTCAAAAAAATATCAAACACCAGTGTCAATTTTAGTGAAAGAAAATTCACGTGCCAATCAACTTTTGGCTGAGGATAAACATATTAAAGAAATTTTAATATTGGATCGAACAAAAAATAATACTGGAACTCACGACGGCATTTTAGGATTCTTAAAATTAGGTAAATATCTTAAATTAAAAAAATTTGATAAAGTTTTTATTTTTAATGGCTCATTGAGATACTTGTTAATTTCTAAAATTGCTGGAATAAAAAATATCTCTCAATATCCATTGTTTAGAAAAAAAGATAATATTGTAACATCTGCTAAAATTTTTACAGAAAATGAATTAGGAGACATTGTATCTACTCAACCAGAGCTTATGATTAGTAATGATCAAGTAAACAAAGTAAAACAAAAATTTTCTAACGAGTTCAAACACATTTGTTTAGGCATATCTGCTAGTGGCCCCACTAAAAGATGGGATATCAAAAACTTTATGAAGCTCTGTATTAATATTAACGCGAGAACACCTTCAAAATTTTATTTAGCAGCAGGCAATAATGATAAGGACTTAATTGATCAATTCCTTAACTCAGAACTATCAAATAACTGTATTTCATTTAAAGACTTAAAAATAAGTGAAACATTGCCCATTATTAAAAATTGTAACCTTTATATTGGCAATGATACCGGTTGGTTACATATATCATCAGCCTTAGGTATAAAATGTTTAGCTCTATTTATGGATAGCCCAGTTCAAGCTTATGGAAAATACTCAAAAAATATTGAAGTAATTATACCAGAGGGCGAAACAGAGGAGACCACAACTCACAATACTTTGGGATCAGACAAAATTTCTTTTGAAAAAGTTTTTAATAACTCGATTAAACTTTTAAATTAACTAAAGTCAGCTTTGATTATTTTCTCTTTCGCTTCATTAACAAGTTGACTTAATCTTTCAGTTTTAACATCTCTATTCATATCTGGGTGAATTTTTTTTTGGAGCTTATTCGCAGCATTCAATACATCTTCTTTGGTGCAGCCTCTTTTTAAACCAAGTAACTTATAAGCCTCATCGCTTGTTACACTTGATGATCCCTGAGTTTGACCAAATTGTCCCTGAGAAAATCTACCAGAATTTTTTAAAAATTGAATTAATCTCCATAGCTGAAACATTTGCAAAGCTGTAAAACCTTTTATTTTTAGTCCACTCAAAATTACAAATAGAAAAGGAAGCGAAAAGATATATTTTCCACCAATAGCTAAAAGCATAGCTAAGATTAATGAAATATAAACCGCAATTTTTTTAATTGTTGTAGCTATCTTTTTTGAACTAGTTCTAGCAAACCAATTCAAAAACAAATAAACGATGACAAAGATGATAATTCCTATTAGAAACAAATTCATATAATTTTCAAATATGAGTATACCAAAACTAAAAAAAATTAAGAGTGAGAAAAAGTATCACGACCTTACCTTATCTGATGAATATGCTTGGGTTGACCAACCGAATATTCTTGAAGTATTGAAAGATGCTAATAAACTTGATCCTGAAGTGAAGAATTACATCAATGCAAATAACAAAATTACTGAGAAATATTTTGGCGATGTTAAAGGACTTCAAAAAAGTTTATTCACTGAGATAAAATCAAAAATCAAATTAGATGACACATCTTTAAAATATAAAGACAAAAAATATTATTACTGGACTAAAACTGAGTCAAAAGGAAATTACGGAAAAAGAATAAGACAATTAATTGATGGTTCAAAACCTGAGGAAATTTATTTTGATGGAGACTTGGAAAAGAAAAATTATGGCTCAGAATATTTTGGAGTAGGTTCAGTAAGTACATCTCACTGTGATAGTTACATGGCTTACTCCTTAGATCTAAAGGGATCTGAATATTATACAATTTACTTAAGAGATTTAAGATCAGGTAAAAACGAAAATGATACTATAGAAAACACCAGTGGAGGAATAACTTGGTCGCTTGATAGTAAAAGTTTTTTCTACTCAAAATTAGATAAATTTCATAGACCTCGTCAGATTTTTAAACATGTTTTAGGGACGTCTACTAATGAAGATAAATTAATTTTTGAGGAAAAAGACGAAACATTCACGTGTGGAATTAGTCTGTCATCAGATGAGAAGTACTTTATAATTTCTACTTCAGACCATGTTACAACTGAAGAGTATTTCTTCCCATCAGATGCAGCGGATATTAAGCCTAAATTATTTCAAGCTAGAAAAAAAGACATTCGATATTCGATAGATGCATGGAAAGGTTATTTTTACGTTCATACCAATGAAGACGCTAGAGATTATAAAGTTCTAAGATGTAAGACTGATCAAATTCAAAACTTAGAAGTTTATATACCTGCAAAAAAAGAGACAGTAATAGGCGGCTTAGATTTTTTAGATGAATATATTTTAAGGAGTGAAAAGTCAGATGCTATTCCAAAACTCTTTGTAAGAAACATAAAAACCAACAAGGAAGAAGAGATTAAAATTTCTGATGAAGCAATAGGTGTTCCAGGTGCATCACTGATGCAGCGAGATACAAATACTACAAAGATTAGAGTTGGTTGGGAGAGTATGGCAACACCAAGTAGAGTTTACGAGTATGATATAGTTACTAAAGAAAAAAAATTAGTTAAAGAAACTGAAATACCTTCTGGGCATGATCCTAGTAAATATGTAGTTGAAAGAATAAAAGCCAAATCTCATGATGGAAGATTAATACCAATAAGTCTAGTAAGATTAAAAGAGGCAAAACAGGATAGTAAATCAAAAGTTTTATTATATGCTTACGGTGCTTACAAATATAGCGTATCACCTAGCTTTAGTGCTTCAAGATTCTGTTTAATTGATAGGGGAATTACTTTTGCAATAGCTCACATTAGAGGCGGGGGTGATTTAGGAGATATTTGGCATGAGGAAGGTAAAAAGAAATTAAAGAGAAACACTTTTTTAGATTACATCGCATGTGCAAATCATCTTATTGATCAACAATATACTCATAAAAAGGGAATTTGTTTTTATGGCGGAAGCGCTGGAGGACTTACAGGTGGTGCAGTGGCAAATATGGCTCCCGACTTATTTTTCTCTATGCTTTTACTAGTTCCTTTCGTAGACACAATGACAACAATGTTAAATGAAAAGTTGCCTTTAACGCCTGCAGAATGGGAGTTATGGGGAAATCCTATTAAGAGCAAAGAATATTTTAAATATATTCTTTCTTACGCACCTTATAATAACCTTGAAAAAAAAGATTACCCTTCAATGTTAATTACAACATCTTTATTCGATAACCGTGTTCTTTATTCTGAGCCAGTAAAATATATTGCAAAACTTAGAGATGTTAAAACTGATAATAATACTCAATTACTAAAGTGTAAAATGAAAGCTGCAGGTCATGGTGGTATGAGTGGAAGAGATAATGCAATCACAGAATTAGCTGAAGAGTATTCTTTTATTTTAAAGTCTGCAAAAATTTTAGACTAAAGACCTTGAAAATTTAAAATAAATGACCATATCTTAAATGTTGGTTGCCAACTGGGACCAATATTTAACCTTGCTAACAAAGGAGGATATATGACAAGTAAGGATCTATCGATCTTTAATTCACTAAGACCTTATAGTATCGGATTTGATGATATGTTTGATCAATTCGAGTCTATGTTGGGAAATGGTAGTCTTGCAGTGCAAAGCAATTATCCGCCATATAACATCCGTAAAGTAGGCAATGATAAGTACGCTATTGAATTAGCAGTTGCTGGCTTTAACAAAAATGATGTTGAAGTTGAATATGAAGATAATCTTTTAACTGTAAAGACAAAAAACATTAAAAGATCTGAAGAAAAAGATGGTGATGAGGTTATTCATAGAGGAATCTCGCAAAGATCTTTTGCTAGATCGTTTACAATTGCAGATGATGTAAAAGTAAATGGTGCTGAGATTAAAGATGGTTTGCTTACAATTTCTTGTGAAAAAATCATACCAGAAATAAAGAAAAAAAGACTTATTGAAATCAAATAAGTTTACCTTACTTGCGGAGCTAAATGCTCCGCAGGTATTAGATATAATCAAAGAAATACTTAGCTAAATTAATACCAGTTAAATCATAATAAGTTTTCAAACCTGTAGGGCTTGTAACATTTATATCCCCAATAAGTTTACCTTGAATAAAGTCTATACCTGCAAAATAAATGTTTCGCATTTTTAATTCGGTAGCTACTATCTTGCTTAACTTCATTTCATGCTGGCTAATCTCTATTTTTTTCGCAGATGCTCCTTTGCTCATATTAGAAAGTATACTGCCTTTTTTTGGAAGCCTAGTGATAGCTCCTTTTATTTTTCCATTAATTATAAATACTCTTTTATCCCCTTTTGAAATTTGAGGAATAAACTTTTGAAACATTAAATGGTGATATTTTTTTAAAAATTTATTTATGAATGATTTATTGAATTTAGTTAAAAGTTTCACGTCATTACCGCTGTAACTTTCTATAGGCTTCATCACTATTTTTTTATTACTTTTTAAAAAAGATTTGATTTCATTTAAATTTTCACTGATTAAAGTCTGGGGCATATACTTAGTCAATCTTAGAGAAAAGAGTTTTTCAGGTACTTCCCTTAGAGCTTTTGGGTGATTAATTATTTTTACTTTTTTTGAGATATGCTCCAAAATAAATGTCGTATTAATATATTGTTGGTTAAACGGAGGTTCGCTACGTATTAATATCAATTTAGCTTTCAAAAGATTTAAAACTGTTTTGCTATGTATTTTTACTGGTTGCTTTGGATTATCTAAGAATTTTACTTTTGAGCATAAAGCTATCACTTTTCCGTTAATAAAACTTAGATCTTTAGGTTCATAATAATAGATTTGATAACTTCTTCTTTGAGCCTCTAAGCCCAAGAAAAATGAGGTGTCAGTTTTAATATTTATTTTTTTTAAATTAGAACCCTGAATAATTAAAATTTTCTTTTTCATTTTTAAAAAAATCCAAATTGTTAGTCTTTTTGTATTGATCCAATAAAAGCTGTGCTCTATTCTTTTTATTCTTAATTACATTTTCAACATGTTTTAGATAAACCGTTTCATCATTTCCTTTAGAATTTACCCGTTCTCTTTTCATTAAACCTCTTTTAGCAATATCAAAAAATATATTTCCCCATTCGTGTAATTTTTTACCTTCAAGTTCTGTTTCAAGACCTTTTTTTGGGGACTCTAAATATGCAATCATCACATTCTCTTTTTTCCATTTCATTGAAATCTCAAAAGCTTCATCAAGACCTTCATAAAATATTCCAGTAAAAAAAGCTGGTCCGTCACAAAGACACTCCCAATCGCAAGCATCTAAAGATCTTAACTCTATAAATTGTTTTAACCTTACTTCGGTAAATATTGTTGCAAGATGAGTTTCAAAATCTAGTAAATTTGCTTTATCTTTAAGATTTGAAAAATTCCCATTTATGAAATCTTTAAAAGATTGACCGTTTGGTTCAATATAATTTTTATCTCTTATCGCAAATAAAATTGGATATTCAATTACATGATCAAAATATTTTTCAAAGTTTACTTTTTCAAAAGCAATTGGCATTATTCCCCCTCGAGAAGTATTCTGCCAAACTTTATTTCTATATGAATAATAGCCTACTGGTTTTCCAGACTCAAATGGTGAATTTGAATAAAGGGCTATTGTTAAAGGTATTAAATAATTTCCTAATCTAAAAATTTTTTCAAAGTTTTTTTCTGAAGTGTAATCGTAATTAATTTGTATACCGCAGGTTCTGTACATCATTTCTAAACTCTGCTTACCTCCCTTGGGCATTTCTGTTGTCATTATTTTATATCTACTTTTTGGGCTTTTAGGTATATCTGACAAATTATTAAAAGGATCAAAACCAATCGATACAGTATTAATATTCAAGTCTTTACTTGCAGCCTCTATTTCTTTTAAAAATTTTGAACTCTCACTACAAACTTGATGAATATTTTCTAACGGTGCGCCAGACAACTCACATTGTAAACCTGGTTCTGTAGTAATTTGTTGGTTGTCTCTTTGCATGCCAATAATATTTTCTTTTTCATAAAGAGGTTTCCAATCATTTACTTTTAAGTTTTCAAAAAGTTTTTTTAAAGTTTCAAAAGAAATTCTTTTCTTGTTTACTCCTTCAAACAAAAACCTTTCGTGTTCGACTCCTATTTTAAGATTATTTTGACTTTTAATTCCTTTAGAAAAATACTCTATGAATTGAGATTTATTTTTTATGTCCATGCTTTAAAAACAGTTTTTGCTGCTAAAGCCTACTATCATATTTTTAGGGTTTATCTCAAATTTTCTTTCACATTTAATCTTATATTTCTCAGATATATAGACATAGTTCCTATTTCTTGTTTTTAAGAATTCTACTTTATCGGGTTGACCAAAAAAACTTTTAAGATCGCTTTCAGGCTTATTTAACCATTTGCTTAATTCTTTTTTTTCCTGCTCTGTGGTTTGATTTATTTTTGTCGTTACCGTCTGGCAAGCACTAAGGAAAAGTGTTAAAAAAACAAACAATGATATTTTTTTTAATTTCATTTCAGATGTTATTTTATACCTAAAACTTATAAACAGAAATATTGAGCATAGGTTGTATAATTCTTAAATAGTCCAAATTAATTAAGATTTTAAAATGGATATAGAGTATTTAACGTCAACAGGAGGTCTTTAGATGTTAAATAAATATTTTGAGTATAGAAAACACAAAACAAATTTTAGAACTGAAGTAATAGCCGGTGTAACAACTTTTCTTACAATGGCATATATTATGTTCTTAAATCCTTTTATTCTCTCTGGTGAATTCGCCGGAACAGAAAAAGGTTTTTTTGACTTTGGGGCAGTATTCACTGCAACAATTTTAGCAACCGCCTTGGCATGTTTTATCATGGCTTTCCACGGGAAAACTTGGCCCGTTGGTTTAGCGCCAGGAATGGGTATTAACGCATTCGTTGCTTACGGCGTGGTTGCTGGACAGGGTTATACACCTCAAGCAGCTTTAGGCGCTGTGCTTGTTGCTGGTGTAATCTTCTTAGCAATTTCACTAACACCGATTAGAGCTTGGTTAATTAATTCAATTCCAAAAAGTTTAAAACTAGGAATTGGTGCTGGTATTGGTTTGTTCTTAGCAATCATTGGTTTGGAGATAATGGGGGTAGTTGGTGATCACCCGGTAACATTGGTTACATTAGGTGATATTAAAAATCCTTTAGTGCTTTTAGCGTGTGCAACTTTTGTCTTTATGATTGTTTTAGAAAAGATGAAAGTTAGAGGTAATATAATTATTGGTATATTGCTCTTTAGCATTATTGCATGGGTTTCTGGCTTAGCTAAATTTAATGGAGTAGTAGGATCAATACCGCCTATGACATATTTGTTTGATTTTGATCTTAAAGCTGCACTCACTGCAGGTATGGCTTCAATTGTATTTACTTTATTATTCATTGATTTTTTTGATACGGCCGGAACACTAACTTCTGTTGCCAATGTAGCTGGAAAAGTTGATAGAAAAGGTAAAGTTCAAGATATTGATAAAGCAATGTTGTCAGATAGTGTTGGAACAGTAGCAGGAGCTATGATGGGTACAACGACTGTAACAAGTTATGTAGAGTCTGGCTCTGGAGTAAAAGCAGGTGGAAGAACAGGAATGACTTCCTTAGTCATTGGTGTTTTATTCTTGTCATGTTTATTCTTTGCACCTTTAGCAACAAGCTTGCCTAAAGAGATAGATGGAGCTGCTTTGCTATATGTCGCAATCTTATTCGTAAGAAATATAACCGATATAGAGTGGAATGATATTGCTGAATCAGGTCCAGCTGTACTTGCTATGATTGTTATGCCACTTACATACAGTATCAGTAACGGTATAGCTTTAGCGTTCATTGCTTATGCTTTAATAAGAGTTTTTACTGGTAAGTTTGGGAAAACTTCACCTGCGATTTGGGTAATCGCAGCTGCAAGTGTTTTAAGCTTTTACATAGGTTAAATATTTTAGGGCCAGTTAATACTGGCCCTTTAATTTCCTTTGTTTTTTTTTATTAAATCTTCTATTCGCACTTCCTCATAATGTTCAAAAGGTTGAACTATCCAAGGATTGCTATTAAGTTTTTGAGCACAATAATCGGGCTCAAATGTTGAGTCTTTCTTTTTCCAAAGAACGGCAGTCTTTATTGATTTTATTTTTCCTTGAAGAGGTGGGTATTTTTTGAGCCAGTCAATACTTTTATTTAAAGTTACTCCTGTATCAGATAAGTCATCACACAAAAGAATATTTCCACTCATTTCTTGTACCGTTGAACTCATTTCTCTTGAGAAAACTAACTCTCCTTGCTGATCTTCGGTTCCTTCTCCTGAATAAGACTCCACAGCTAAATAAGCGCATTTAAGTTTAAACACCCTGCTCAATACATCTATAATTGGGGCTCCACCTCTCATAATACCTATCAATATATCTGGCTTAAATCCACTTTGATGTATTTGTATTGCAAGTTTTTCAACAATGAGATTATACTCTTTCCAATCAACAATAAGTTTATCTGCCATGAAAAAAATTAGTTTATTTTTAAGGAGTTGTAAATGAAAGGTTACGTGGTTTGTGTTTATAAAAATATATCTAATGAGGAAAAGCTTAAAGAATACGCTTTGAAAGCTAGAGCAGCAGTTGAAAGTTTCGAGGGTAAATTTTTAATCAGAGGAGGCAAGACATCGTCTAAAGAGGGTGAAAAGTCACCAAGAACAGTTGTTATTGAGTTCCCATCCTATGAAAAGGCACTTTCTTTTTATCAATCGAAAGAGTACCAAGATGCTCATTCAATACTTAAAGATCATGCAGAACGACAATTCCAAATAGTTGAAGGCACTTAATATTGTATCGGTTCATTATCGATTGATCTCCATAGATACCAAGTTGCTACAGAACAATAAGGTGTAAATTTTTTGTAAAGCTTGTTAAGGAAAAACTTTGGAGGAAAGTATTTCTTATTATAATTATTTGAAATAGCTCTAAGCAATCCTATGTCTTGTAATGGCCAAATATTTGGTCGATTAAATGTAAAAAGCAATATCATTTCTGCAGACCACCTTCCAATTTGTTTTAGGTTAGATAAATATTCTATGGCTTCATCGTCCGTCATTTTTCCAATTATTTCAGGCTTAAAAGTTTTATTAAGAGTTCTTTTGGCTAAATCTTTTATACCTTTAACTTTTTGTTTACTTAGGCCACAACTTTTTAAACTACTAAAGGATAATTTATTTACTGTCTTTGCACTTATTTTATTTTTACATTTTTTTTTAAATTTCGAAAAGACTGAGTTAGCAGCAGCAACACTAATTTGTTGGCCAATTATACTTTTGCATAATGAAAAAAAAACATCATTTCTCGTCACAAGGGACCCATCTTTATAATCATTAATGAGCTTTTTCATCACCTTATCCTTTTTTGATAAAATTCTCTTGGCTCTAGCCCAGTATTTAGGAGGCTTACTCATGTCCTGGGAGTAACAATTTGTTTCTTCAATTTATTTTCTCTCATAAAAATTATTAAAGAACTAACAATGACAAGAGATGCCCCAAGCAATGTTAAAATTTTCGGTATTTCGCTCCAAATAAAATATCCAAAAATAATTGCAAAAACTAAACTTAAATATTTTATCGGGGTTACAAGTGATGCCTCGGCTAACCTATAACTTTGAGTTAATAATAAATTAGCTACACTTCCACATAAACCAAGAATGAAAAACAACAAAAAATCTATAAAATTTGGCATTATCCAATCAGTAAAGAAAATTGTTGCTAAACCTAAAAGAGTGCAAAGTAATGTAAAATAAAATGCAATTGTATAATTAGCTTCTGTTTTAGACAAAGATCTAACACTAATAGCCACACAGGCAAAAAATATACAAAATACAATTGGTGTAATATAATAATAATTCACATCTATAAATGCTGGTTGAACAATTAATAACATTCCAAGAAAACCGAGAAATACGGCCGACCATCTTTTTATTCCAACCTTTTCAGATAAAAAAAAGATTGATGCAATTGTAACAAATATTGGTCCACCAAAAGTTAATGAAACTACATCGGCTAAAGGTAATTCTCTTAAGCCTAAAAATAATGCTATTATTGCTAAAGCCCCGCTTATAGCTCTAAAGGCATGGAGACCTGGACGAGTGGTTTTATAAAAAGAAAATATTTTATCTTTTGGTATAATAAAAAATATTGGAATAAATCCTATAAAAAATCTCAAAAAAAGAACTTGGCCAACTGGATAATAGTCCAGCCATTTTACGCAGATATCCATTATGGAGAAGCAAATTACACTTCCTACCATGTACAATACGCCTATTTGATTTTGTGTTAACAATTTACTATCCTTTCTACTTCAAAATATATTAAATAACTTATGCAGAAATGTACACTTGCTCTTGGCTGTTTTTGGAAACCTGAGGAAAACTATAAAAATAAACCCGGAATATTAGAAACTGAAGTGGGCTACGCAGGAGGTAATAGTGGTCAAACAACTTACGAAGAGGTGTGTACAGGAAAAACTGGACATGCAGAAGTTGTAAGGCTTACCTTTGATGAAAATAAAATTTCTTTTAAAAAAATATTAGATTTATTTTTTAAAATGCATGATCCGACACAAAAAGATATGCAATTTCCAGATGTGGGAACTCAATATAGAAGTGAGATTTTTTACGAAAGCGAAATGCAAAAACAAGATGCTTCAGAGGTTTTAGCTGAGTTTAATAAAAAATTAGATGGTAAAATTCAAACTAATATTTCAAAAATAAAAAACTATTGTAAAGCTGAAGAGTATCACCAAAAATATATCGAAAAAAATAAATAATGCATCAACTAGTTTCAACAGAATGGTTAGGTAAAAATTTAGAAAAAGTAAAAATTTTAGATGCTAGTTGGCATCTCCCTAACGCTAATAGAAATTCTTATGAGGAATATAAAACAGAACATATTATTAATTCTATTTTTTTTGATATAGATAAAAATTCAAATCAAAAAACTAATCTTCCACATATGCTTCCGTCTAAGGAAGATTGGGAAATAATTGTATCTGACTTAGGAATATCTAATTCAGATCATATAATTGTTTATGACAACTCAGATGTTTTTAGCTCTTGTAGGGTTTGGTACACTTTTTTGTATTTTGGTCATGACCCAAAACTTATCTCAGTATTAGACGGAGGTTTTAAAAAATGGACAAATGAAAAACGCCCCACTACTAAAGATATAGCTAACACTGATAAATCTAAATACATTGCAGCTGAAAATACATCTCTTGTAATAAATAAAGATGAAGTAAATAAAAATATTACTAATAATAAATTTCAATTACTGGACGCCAGAGGAGAACAAAGATTTTTAGGTTTACAGCCTGAACCCCGAAAAGAACTTAAAAGTGGAAACATTAAAGGATCAATAAACTTGCCATTCCAAAAACTTTTAAGAGAAGATAGAACTTTAAAAAAAAAAGAGGACTTAATTGAGATTTTCAAATCAAAAAAAATATCAATGGAAAAAGAAATGGCTTTTACATGTGGTTCTGGAGTTACAGCATGCATTTTAGGTCTAGCTAATTCTATTATAAGTGGTAAAAAACCAATTATCTACGACGGTTCGTGGGCTGAATACGGTTTAGATTAAAAAAAAATGAAAACTTCATCAAAAATTAAAACTCTACTAATAACTTTTTTTTTAGCTATTTTTGCAATCATAACAGCTAGGCATTTTATAGGTCTTCATTTTGAAAAAAAATTTAGCGTAAGACCAGCTCCAGGAGTAATCGTTTCTACAGTTGAAAAATCACTCTTTTATAAAAGTATTGAAACTTTTGGCACTGCAATTGCTCAGAACTCAAAAGCTTATAGGGTCCAAGCTAGTAATATAAATGGAAAGCTTAATTTAGAGAATAGATTTGTAAAAAAAGGAGAAAAAATACTTTCATTAAAAGATGGAGAAAGCTTAATAGCAGATTTTGCTGGCAAGGTGGGAAAAAGGGAAATAGCTCAAGGTGTTTTAGGTTCAGAAAGTTTAATTATTACACTTGATGATCTAAAGAAAATTGTAATAGATATTAAAGTACCTGAAAATTATGTAGGTATTCTTAGAACAGGATTAAAAGCTGAGGTTACCAGCTCTGCTTATAAAAAAGTTTTTAAGGGCAAGATAGAAACGATAAGTTCTCGAATCGACCCATCTACTAGATCAATCCTTTCAAGAATAATAGTCGATAATTCAAATTTTGAAATAATCCCAGGTCAATTAATGACTGTAAAAATTATCTATGATGAAAAAAACCAAATTGGTGTACCAGAAAGTGCTGTAACAATTCAGGGAAATACAGCGTTTGTTTATACTGTAAATGATGACACCGCTGAAAAAAAAAATATTGAAATTGGTAAAAGAAATTTTGGTAAAGTTTCAGTCATATCTGGATTAAGTGAAGGTGATATTGTGATTAGTGAGGGTGTTTCAAAGGTGAGAGATAAGGGTAAAATTAAAATTGTTACATCAGCAAAATAAATGTTTTTAACTGACCTTTCAATCAAAAGACCTGTTGTAGCCTCAGTAATGAGTTTGGTTTTAGTTATATTTGGTTTAGTAACTTTTCAAGAAATCCCAACGGATGAATTACCTGATGTTCAACCACCTGTTGTTACAATTCAAACTGAATATAGAGGTGCTTCAGCTGAGATAGTTGATACACAAATCACGCAAAAAATTGAAGATTTCGTTGGAGGAACTCCAGGATTAGAGACTATTGACTCTTTCAGTGAAGATGAAAGCTCAAGAATTACTCTAACATTTGAAACTGATTTAGATTTAGATGATGTTACTAACGATGTCAGAAGTTCTGTGTCTAGAGTTTTAGATAACTTACCAGAAGGAGCTGAACAACCAGAAATCTTCAAGCAAAGTGCCGGTATGCGAACTACAATGTGGTTATCTTTCAATTCTGAAACTATGTCTGATTTGGAGCTAACTGATTATGCAGATAGATATTTAACTGATACGTTTTCAACAGTGGATGGAGTAGGTCGAGTTATACTTGGTGGTCAAAGAGAATTATCACTAAGGATTTGGTTGGACCCAATCGCACTTGCTGCAAGAGATTTAACTACCGAGGAAGTTGAAAATGTACTCAGAAAAGAAAATGTAGAATTTCCAGCAGGAAGAATAGAATCAAAAGATATTGATCTAACTATAAAACTGAATAAAGCTTACAGTAATTTAGAAAATTATAAAAATTTACCACTAAAAAGAGCAACGGATGGATCAATTATAACTCTTTCTGACGTATCAAGAGTGGAATTAGGTGCTGAGTCAACTCGTACTTTATTTAAAGGAAATGGAAAACAAGTAGTAGGAATAGGAATTTACCAGCAATCAGATGCTAATACCATTACCGTTGCCGATGGGATTAAAAAGAAAATTAAAGAGCTCAAACCTAGTTTGCCCCCAAATACAACTTTAGAAGTTTCATTCGATAGAAGTAATTATATTAAAGCTGCAGTTAAAGAAGTTTATAAAACTCTTTTTATTGCTTTAATTTTAGTGACTATAATTATTTACCTTTTCTTAGGAAATATAAGAGCACTTGTAGTTCCTTTGGTAGCTTTACCTGTCTCACTAATTTCAACTTTTTTAGCAATTTATATTTTTGATTTTTCAATCAATCTCTTTACTCTTATGGCTTTAGTGTTAGCAATTGGAATTGTTGTAGATGATGCGATTGTAATGTTAGAAAATATTGTAAGAAGAATAGAGCTGGGTGATACCCCTCTTGTTGCAGCGTTTAAAGGAGCTAAGCAAGTTTCATTCGCAATAATTGCTACTACAGTCGTCTTGGTTGCTGTCTTTGTTCCTTTAATTTTTATTAAAGGGATTACAGGTGTACTATTTACACAAACTGCAATCACACTTGCAGCCGCTGTCATTATATCAAGTTTTGTTGCTTTGTCTCTTAGTCCAATGTTAGCCAGTAAGTTCTTAAGGCAAAAAATGAATAAGTCAAAAATCGTTATAAAATTTGAAAAATTTCTAAAAAATTTAACTTATCTATATAAAGTATCTTTGCTAGGTTGGATTAAAAAAAGAACAACGATAACAATTTTTTTATTAGCTACGTTAGCTTTAACTTTATTTTTTTTCAATTTTACCAAAAAAGAGTTAATTGCTCCTGAAGATAGAGGGGCGTTCTTTGTAATCGTAAAAGCACCGCAAGGTTCTGGCTTTAACTTTACAAAAGATAGAGCTGAAGAGATTGAAGAATTATTGCTGCCAAGTGTAGGAAATGGTGAATATAGAAAATTGATAATGAGAGTGCCTGGTTTTGGAAAATCTGCAAAACAAGTGAATAGTGGTTTTATTATTGTACTACTTGAACCTTGGAAAAAAAGAGATCGTCACGGTGTTCAAATAATGAGAGAGTCTTTTGGAAAAATTTCAAAAGTTCCGGGTGTACTGGCTTTTCCAATTATGCCTCAAGGAATAAGAACAGGGGGAATTGAGAGCCCTGTGCAATTTGTTATTTTAGGAAATACTTATGAACAGCTTATTGAATGGAAGGAAATCATTAAAAAGGAGGCAAGAAAAAATCCAGGACTTACTTCTATAGAAGATGATTTCGATTTAAACAAACCTCAATTAAATGTAAAAATAGATCAAAAGAAAGCAGCTGACCTTGGGGTTTCAACAGAGGATATAGGTAAAACTATTGAAACTATTTTTGGATCGAGAAGAGTTACTAACTTTACTAAAGACGGTAAAGAATATTCTATTATTCTCCAAGGTGATATAAAAGATAGACAAGAGCCTGATAGTATAAGTAAAGTTTTTGTTAGATCAAAAAACAATAATAAACTTGTATCAATCTCTAACTTAGTTGCATATGATGAGGAAGGTCAGTCACCTTTCCTAGCGCGATATAATAGACAAAAAGCAGTAACCATTTCAGCTAGACTAGTAGGTGATTATTCCTTGGATGAAGCACTTAAATTTTTAGTTGGAGTAGTTGAACAAAATACTCCTCAAGCAAAAATAGCTTACAAGGGAGAAAGTGAAGAATACAAAAAAACTAATACTGAATTGTATGTAATTTTTGCTCTTGCTTTAATAACAGCTTATCTTGCAATGAGCGCGCAATTTGAGAGTTGGAAACATCCATTCACAATAATGCTGACTGTACCAATGGCCATACTCGGAGGTCTGTTAGGTTTACTTGTAGTAGGTTCATCGTTGAATGTTTATAGCCAAATAGCTCTAATAATACTCATTGGATTATCAGCAAAAAATGGAATTCTAATTGTTGAATTTGCAAATCAACTAAGAAAAGAAGGTAAAAATTTAGAAGTAGCTGTATTTGAGGCAGCAGCCATAAGATTAAGACCTATACTTATGACAAGTTTATCTACAATCATAGGTGTCTTACCTTTAATTCTGGGATCAGGCCCAGGTGCAGCAAGTAGACTTACCGTCGGAATAACTATTTTTGGTGGAATGCTTTTTTCAACTTTCTTTACACTTTATGTAATTCCTACAATTTATACAATTGTTGGAAAAAATACTAAGAGAATTGATGCAGTAGAAATTGATCTTAATAAACAACTTAAAAAATAATATATTTCTTTTTATCTAAATTTTTCTTACAAAGTGTTAATTGTTTTCTATATTTGTTTGCCATATCCTTCACCGACTTCGCATAAATTATAGCTTTCTTGTCTTTTGAATAATTTTTATAATCACCCCAACCTTTGTAATAAGCTAAATACTGCTTATAAGGATCCTTCTTAGAAATTTTTAAAATTTTATTGGTTTTATGAATATACCAACCAATAAAATCAACGGAGTCTTTGAATCTAGCTCTTGTAGCTAAAGGGCTGTTAGTTTCTTTTTTATATTGTTCCCATGTTCCTTTTACTGCTTGAGAATATCCAAATGAACTTGAAGGTCTTTTGAAAGGAATCACTTTAAATAATTTTTGTCGCGGCGGCTTAGCTAACCAATCAAAATCACTTTCTTTTTTAACAAAGGCTAATTGTAAATAGATAGGTGCTCCCCATTTTTTATAAGAAGCTTTTGCATGCTTGTACCAAAGATATCTTTCCTCAAAAATTGCACAGCTATTTTGTGTATTTTTTGGAATGGAAGAGCATGCGCTAAGAGTAAATATAACTAAAATTAATATAATTTTTTTAAAATGAATCACTTGCTAATTTATACTAGAAATTAATTAAGCTTTCTCCACTTTTCTGGCATCATAAAAGATCCTCCCCATACGCCAAGCTTATTTTCTTTTGCATAAACTTCGTCTCTCACATAATCTTTTGAATATCTTTTGTACGCTACCGCATTACCGTTCCTTACCATCCATTTATTAAGATTAATTGTATCCTTAAAACAAGTAGCTAAAAATCTTTTGTACCTATCTTTTGATGACGAGATGCATTTTATTTTTGAATTATCAATTTTATCTATTAATTTTTTTTTCGAAATGACACCACATGAATAATTTTTATTAAATTCAAAACCGATTATTGCTGATATTTTTAAAAATGGTTTTTTACATTGTTGTTTGATTTCTGGAGCATCAATTCCTTCTAGTCTTATTTTTTTGTTATTAATATGTACAGTGTCGCCATCAATTATTTTTGGCACACCATAAATCTCTGTGCTGTTTAACGTTTGGGCTAAGAAAAACGTTGCGATGAATATTACAGTTGTTTTCGCCATTTTATAAAACTATTAAATAATATAATTATAACTACTCCAGTAAAATTAGCTAATAAATCGTTCAATTCAAAAGCCCTATTAGGAACTATTAAGTGGAAAATTTCTAATACGCAGGAAATAAATAAAATAAATAGATAATTAGTAAAAATATTTTTAATCTTCAATCTAACTATTATTGCTAATACAGTAATATAAGAAAAAAAAATTAAATGGTTTATAGATGTTCCAATTGGATTAGTGATTAAATTTGGTTGTTGGCCTAAGTTACCATATAAAAAATACCCTATTAAACTTCCAGGAAATAAATACAGAATGAGTAAAACTAATAATGAAAAATAGTAAACATACTCTGTTAATTTAAATATAGTATTTTTCATTAATGATTAAATATAGTACATAATAGCTATTTTAACTATTATGACTAAATTAATTCTCACAAGACATGGGCAAAGTGTTTGGAATGCAGAAAATAGGTTTACAGGTTGGGTAGATATAGATCTTTCAGATAAAGGAATCCTGGAAGCAGAAAAATCAGGCCAGATTATAAAAGATTTAAACATTAAAATAGATATCTCTTATACGTCTTATTTAAAAAGGGCGATTAAAACTCTAACAACTATTCTTAAAAAAAATAACCTAGAACTTAAATTCAATACTGCTTGGCAACTTAATGAAAGGCACTATGGATCTTTAACGGGTTTAAACAAAGAAGAAACAAAGAATAAAATCGGTGAAAAACAATTCAAAAAGTACAGAAGATCCTGGGATATAGCTCCTCCTCCCATGAATGAAAAAAGTGAATACCTAAATTTATTCAGTCCACTGAATGCTGGTATACCTGTGGGAATGACCCCGTTTACTGAGTCTTTAAAAAGTACATATGACAGAGTGGTACCTTTTTATGAAAATGAAATTAAGAAAAATCTTTTAAAAAATAAGAATATTTTAATTTCAGCTCATGGAAACTCTCTAAGAGCTTTATGTAAATATTTATTTAATATTTCGGATACAAAAATAAATGAATTGGAAATACCAACAGGTAATCCGCTATTAATTGAATTTGGTGATAATTTAAATATTAAAAAATATTATTATTTAGACAAGTCTAGAGCTAGCGATATAATTTTTAATCAATAATATTAAGACTTTGAATTTTCCTATACATGTCAGAAGTGTTTAAGTGGTAAAATTTTTGATTACTTTCTAAGCCCAGCAAGTTTTTATCTTTTATTAATTTATTCCATACTTTATTCATTGAAAAAACTTCTGATTTTTCATTCGTGAAAACACTTCTGTTAATAATTTGCAATCCAGTAAAAATAAATTGGTTTTCACTATCCTTAGAAATTTTTTCATTGGTTAAATTAAAATCTCCCTTAAAGGAAGGATCAATGGATAATTTCTTGTTCACTAAAAGTAACGTCGGTTTATTATTCTTTAAATAGATAACCTCTAGACTCTTTAATTCTGCTAGGTAACTCTTACTCCAAACAGTATCTGGATTAATTACAAAAAAAGGATTGTCGCCAAAATTTTGTGTACCTTTAAGTACACCTCCGCCTGTGTCTAATAATAAATTTTCTTCATTAGAAATTGAGATCTTTACTTTAAAATTCTTTCTATTAATAAATGATTTAATCTGATCAGGAAGATAATGAACATTAATACTTATTTCTTGCACACCATAGATGATCAGTAAATTTATCGCTCTTTCCAATAATGTATAATTATTTATTTCTAATAATGGTTTAGGAGTTTTAAGTGTCAAAGGCTGCATTCTTTTTCCTAACCCTGCTGCTAAAATCATTCCATATTTAATATTCATATTTTATTTAATTTTTTAAGTTTTTTAACCGACAAGTGTTTATAAAATAATAATTTTAAATTTTTGAGTACTGGGTTTTGTAATCTTTTTTCTATGAGTGTCCATGTGTAAGGTAAAAATTTAAGATAATTATCTTTGTTATCTCTTTTGTATAAACGTACAAATATGCCTAATATTTTTAAATTTCTTTGGACCGATAAAATATCAAAATCATTTTTTAATTTTCCAATGTGATCGCTCTTCAGTTTTGAATTCTTATGATAAAAATCTAATAATTGGTTTTGTAATTTGTTTGGTAATTTTATTCTCACATCATCAATTAAAGATGATACATCATATAAAGGATTTCCAATAATTGCATCTTGGCTATCAATTATTCCTAATTTGTTTTTATTAATCATTATATTTGAAATATGAAAATCTCTATGTACGAATGTATTATTTTTGTAATTTAATTTTTTATATGCTTTATTTAATTCAGTTCTAAGAATATTCTTAATCTTGCTAATTTTTTTGATTTTAATAAAATATTTTAAATACCAATCAAAAAACAAATCTGACTCTTTGTGAAGATTGAATAATGTATAATTTGGTATTTTAATTTTAAGCTTTTCAAATTTATAAAGTTTTTTTACTTTTATTTTTTGCATCTTAATCAATAATTTTATTAATAATTTATAGCTATTAATTTTATTTTTTTTTGAAATTACGTGATCGTAGAAAGATTTTTCTCCTAAATCAGATATCTCGATCATATCGTTTTTATAATGATTACTTAATAATTTTGGAGCATTAATCCTATTATTGTTAAGTATATTATTTATCACTGCATATACTGCAAGATTTTTAAATTTTTCTTTTTTAGCTGAGACAATAATTGAAGTTTTATTATTTTTTTTTAATCTATAAAACTCTCTAAAAGAAGCATCTCCTGAAATTTTTTTTAATTTATATTTCATTTTCAAAATCTTTCCATTTACCTGATCCTCGTATCTTCATTTTTCTTTCATTATCATTTTTTCCATACTCTAAATGAATTTCTAATTTATTTGTCAATGGTGTTTTAATTAAGTCTGGCCACTCTATGATTTTAATTGTTTTTTCATTTTCTAAAAAAATACCAAGGTGATCTAATTCATTGGCTTTTTTTATTCGATAAAGATCATAGTGCATGATTTTTAAATCTTTAATTTCATATTCATAAAGTAAGTTGAATGTGGGACTAAGTACTTCTGTCTCTTTAAGTCCTTTTTGGTTTTGCAAGTTATTAATTAAGTGTCTTGTGAATGTAGTTTTTCCAACTCCAATTTCACCAATTAAAAAAATGCAATCTTCTTTTTCTAATTTTTTTGAAATTGTTTTAGATATTTGATTTAAATGGTCTAAAGATTTAACAATCATTAGCTACTGTTAGTAGCGATAAGTATCTGGTTTAAATGGTCCTGATGGTTTAACGCTAATATAATCGGCTTGCTCTTTTGACATTTTTGTTAATTTGGCTCCCACTTTTTCTAAATGAAGCATAGCAACTTTTTCATCAAGATGTTTAGGAAGCACATAAACTTTTTTTTCATACTTAACTGAATTGTTCCATAATTCAATTTGAGCAATTACTTGATTCGTAAATGAAGCACTCATTACAAAACTAGGATGCCCCGTGGCACATCCTAAATTAACTAATCTTCCTTCAGCTAAAAGAATAATTCTTTTTTTACTAGGTAATTCAATTTCGTGAACTTGAGGTTTTATTTCATCCCACTTATAATTTTTTAACGCCTCAACTTGAATTTCGTTGTCAAAGTGTCCAATGTTACAAAGTATTGCTCTGTCTTTCATGTTTCTCATATGATCTGCTGTAACTATGTCTTTGTTTCCTGTTGCTGTTACAACTATATCAGCGTCTTTGATGGCTTCATCCATAACTACGACTTCGTAACCTTCCATTGCGGCTTGTAGCGCACATATCGGATCTGTCTCTGTTACCATAACTCTTGCACCTGCTTGACGTAGTGAAGCAGCGCTTCCTTTACCAACATCACCAAATCCAGCTACGATAGCTACTTTGCCTGACATCATAATATCAGTTGCTCTTTTTATTCCGTCAACCAAACTTTCTCTGCAACCATAAAGATTATCGAATTTTGATTTTGTCACTGAGTCATTTACATTTATAGCAGGTATTAATAATTCTTTATTAGACTCCATTTTTTTAAGAGCCAGAACACCTGTTGTAGTTTCTTCTGATACTCCTTTAACATCTTTTAATAAATTTTTATATTCTTTATGCATTAAAGCAGTAAGATCACCACCATCATCTAAAATCATATTTGGTTTCCAATCTTTCTTTCCTTCAATAGTTTGTTTAACACACCACCAGTACTCTTCTTCGGTCTCACCTTTCCAAGCAAATACAGGAATACCCGCTTTTGCTATTGCTGCTGCAGCGTGATCTTGTGTTGAAAAAATATTGCATGAGGACCATCTTACTTCTGCTCCTAATTCAACTAAAGTTTCAATTAAAACTGCAGTTTGTATTGTCATATGAAGACAGCCTAAAATTTTTGCACCCTTTAATGGTTTTTTACCTTTATATTCTTTCCGCAAAGCCATTAGCCCTGGCATTTCTGTTTCTGCTAAAGAGATTTCTTTTCTACCGAAGTCTGCTTGGTTAATGTCTTTTACTTTATAATCCTGAGCCATATTGAAGAAGTTATTATCAACATAAATAAACCTTAGCAAGAAATAATCTTAGGACAATTTGGGAAGCAAAACCTCAACTTGAGCTCCTTTAGTATTAAGCCTATTTGAAGCTGCAATAGTACCTTTGTGCAGCTGAATAATATTCTTTACAATATTTAAACCCAAGCCGGAGTGTTTACCAAAACTCGATGGCCTATTGCTGTAAAAGCGTTTGAAAATTTTCTGAGGTGAAGTCTCGGTAAAACCAGGGCCCTCATCTTTTACTGACAATAAAAGATTTGATGAAATTTCTTCAAGTCCGATTTCAATTTTTTGATTATCCTGACTAAAGGAAATAGAGTTATCTAAAAGGTTTGCGATCACTTGCTCTATTCGATTACTTATGCCTAATATGAAATGTCCGTTTTTACCTTTAATTTTATTTTTAACAATAATCTTAATTTTTTTATTTTGATTTATTAAATCTTGATTAAAATCCTCTACCACGCTGTCAATAATTTCAATCAGATTAATTTTACTCATCTTCTCTCGAGATAAAGATGCTTCATCTTTTAACATTTGAGTGTAATCTGTTATTAATCTTTCTATTCGTTCTGCATCATGATTTATAATTTTAAGAAGTTTTTCGCCCTCATCTTTTTCTGTGGTTTTATCTAAAAGTTCTGAGGCACTTTTTAAAGACGCCAAAGGGTTTCTTATTTCGTGAGCTAAATCATTTGAGAATGTTTCTGCTCTATTAGTTCGTTGCTGTAAATCTTTCGTCATTTCATCAATAGATTGTGTTAATTTTCCAATTTCATCATCTCTTACGAATACTTTATTAATATCTATAGTTTGATTAGATTTTTTTTTAATACCTTCACTAAATTTAACCAAAAGACCAATTGGTTTTAAAATATATTTATTTAAAAATAGAGAGAAGATTAAAATTACAATTACAACAGCAATCATTGTTCTGATAATAAATGCCTTTCTCTCTTTAACAGCAGTGGTTATGTCATTGGCTTGCTCTGAAACAACAATGTATCCTATATCAATATTTTGAAATTTTATTTTGCTTAGAGTACTTACGAAAAAATTGTTTTTTTCATCATTCGTAAGAGTCATTATTTCATCATTATACTTATTTGTAATAATATCTTTTATTTCATCTTTTTGCTCTTCTACAAGTCTTTCTTCAATTTCCGGTGAAATGGTTTCACTACCTAAAGTCTCCTCAAAAATTATATCTGATCCTGTAAATACACTTTGATCCAAATCTAAAATATTTGTATCACCAATAAGATTTCCAGATAAATCATAAAATTGAACTTGATCTAGACTTTGAAAAAGAAATCTTGTTGAGAGTAAGAAGTCTCTAATTCCTTCCTTTGTATATTTTACATTAAGTCTTTCGAGATTATCCTTAGTATTATTAATAACTATTTTATGATTATTTGATCTTTCTTTAACTAAAGTTGGCTGTATTGCCTCAAGATAAATGATTGTAAAAAGTCCTAAAACAGAAAAGACTGTAAGGTTAATTATTAAAAACTTCTTTAGAATAGAAGCTGATTTTTTTTGTTTCATTAGCTAACATTCCATCTATACCCACTTCCATATCTAGTTTCAATTGCAGAAAACTTTTCATCAACCTTTTTAAACTTTTTTCTTATTCTTTTAACATGGCTATCGATTGTTCTGTCCTCAATTTCTGTATTTTCCTTATAAGCTATGTCCATTAAATGTGCTCTTTCTTTTATAACCCCTGGCCTTTTAGCTAATTCCTTTACTATTAAAAATTCTGTAGTGGTCAGCTTATCTGGTAAAGCTTTTCCGTTCCATTCACACTCTAATTGTGCAGGATCTAATTTTAATTTACCATGGCTAATTATATTTTTTGTGTCATCGATAGTATTAGTTTTTTTTCTTAGTTGAACTCTTATTCTCTCTATTAAAACTTTTGTAGAAAAACCTCCAGATTTTTTGACAAAGTCATCAGCACCCAACTTCAAACCAAGTAATTCATCAACTTCATCATCTTTTGATGTCAAAAAGATAATTGGAATTGACATTTTTTTTTTAAGCTTTTTAAGTAACTCTTCTCCATCCATTCTTGGCATTTTGATATCTAAAATAGCTAAGTCAGGTGGGTTTCTAGTCAATCCTATTAAAGCGGACTCTCCGTCAATATAAGTTTGAACTTTAAAGCCTTCTCTTTCCAAGGCCATGCTTATACTAGTTAGTATATTTCTATCATCATCTACTAAAGCTATTGTTTGAGTCATATTTTTATTTTCTTAATTATGTTGTCAAAATTTAGGCGTTTAGTGGGCTTCCCCCCAATTGTTTCCAGAGTTAATACTTACTTCTAAAGGTATTGAAAACATGTGATGGTCTGAACTTGAGACTGACGTCATTACTTCTTTAACAATTTTTTTCACTTCACTGTCATCTTTTTTTAAACACTCAAAAATAAGTTCATCGTGGATTTGTAAAAGCATTTTTGCTTTCTTTTTTTCTTCAAGGATTTTATCAATTTTAATCATTGCTAATCTTATTATATCTGCAGCTGACCCTTGTATTGGAGCATTAATTGCTGCTCTTTCTTGAAATGCGCGTACACTAAAATTTTTATCATTAATTCCTCTTAAATGAATTCTTCTTCCAAAAATATTTGTAACAAAGCCTTGCTTTCTGCAAGTTTTAATTGTCGTATTCATATAATCTTTTATTTCTGGAAACTTTTTAAAATATGAATTAATGAAACTTAAAGCCTCTTCATTTGAGACTGATATTTGTTTTGCTAATCCATATTGCGTTATTCCATAAATAATTCCAAAATTAATCGCTTTGGCTTTTCTTCTAAAATCATCTGTCACTTTTGCAATAGGAACATCGAAAACTTGGCTGGCTGTTAAAGAGTGTATATCTTGTTTATTTTTAAAAGCTTTCTTTAATTCTTTTACATCGGCCATATCAGCCAGAATTCTCATTTCTATTTGATTATAATCTGCTGAAATTAATAAATTATCTTTATCAGCTATAAAGGCTTTTCTTATCTCTTTACCGTCTGAAGTTTTTATAGGAATATTTTGTAAATTTGGATCACTCGAAGCTAACCTACCGGTATTCGTTGCAGCTAGTAAAAAGGAAGTATGCACTCTTTTTGTTTTTTTACTTATATGGTCTTGTAAAGCATCTGTATAGGTGCTTTTTAATTTTGAAACTTGTCGCCATTCTAAAACCAAATTAGGAAATTTATGTCCTGTTAACGCTAAGTCCTCCAGAATTTTAGCGCTCGTAGCTAAACTTCCTTTCTTAGTTTTTTTCAATTTAGCTATCTTCAAGTCATTATAAATAATTTCTCCTAATTGTTTTGGTGATCCAATATTAAATTTTTTACCTGATATTTTATAAATTTCTTTCTCGATAGTTATTAATCTTTCCTCAAATTTTTTTGAAAGTTTTTTTAGATAAACATCATCAACTTTTATGCCACTTGACTCTAGCTTTGAAAGAATTTTTATCATTGGTTTTTCAAATTCCTCATAAACTTTTCCTAACTTTTCCTCGGATACTCTTTCAGATAAAACTTCATATAATCTTAAAGTTATATCTGCATCTTCGGCGGCATATTCAGTGGCTGATTTAATATCTACTTCTGAAAAATTTAGTTGCTTTTTTCCCGTTCCTACCAAATCTTTATATGAAATAGTTTTATGACCAAGGTGCAATTCGGATAATGTATCCATATTATGTCTATTGTTTCCAGCATCTAATGTATACGAAAGTAACATCGTATCTTCTACTGGATTTAATTCGATACCGTGATTTTTAAATATTATAAAATCATATTTTATATTTTGGCCAACTTTTTTTATACTTGGATCTTCTAAAATTGGTTTAAGTTTTTTTAAAACTAAATCTTTATTTAATTCCGTAATTTCTTTATGACCCACTGGAATATAAAAAGCCTTGTTGGCCTCATAACATACTGAAACACCAACTAAATTAGCTTCTTGTGGATTTAAAGATGAAGTTTCAGTATCTACTGCTATTACTGATTTTTCATCTAATTTTTTTATTAATTCATCCAGTTCTTTTTCTTTTGATACAGTTTTGTAGATCTTAGTATTTATTTTATTGTTTTTTTTTACTTTAGTTTTTTCTGTAAAATCTTTATTTCCAGGATCACCATAAAAACTAATTGCCTGGCTTAGCAATCTATTAAACTCCATATCTCTTAAAAATTCATATAATTTATTTTTATCAATATCTTTAATGATAAAATCAGTAGCGTTATTTTTAAGTGGAACATCATTTTTTAATGTGACTAATTGTTTACTTACCATAGCTTTATCTTTGTTAGACAATAATGTTTCACGTCTTTTATTTTGAGGTATTTCTGAAGCTTTGTTTAATAAATTTTCTAAAGTTTTATATTTATTTATAAGTTCTGCTGCTGTTTTGATACCTATACCTGGAACTCCTGGTATGTTATCTGAACTATCTCCTGCAAGTGATTGCACATCAATTACTTGTTCTGGTTTTACTCCAAATTTTTCAATTACTTCTTTTTCACCAATCACTTTACTTTTCATAGGATCAAATAATCTAACTTTCTTAGAAACCAATTGCATTAAATCTTTGTCCGATGATATTACGGTAACCTTTGCGCCAGCTTCTGTAATTTTTTTTGCATAGGTGGCTATGAGATCATCAGCTTCATAATTTAAAAGTTCAATAGACGGTAAGTTAAAAGCTTCAACAGATTTTCTTATATATTCGAACTGAGGAGCTAGATCATCAGGTGCCTCAGCCCTATTAGCTTTATAGTCACTATAAATTTCATTTCTAAAATTTTTTCTGGCTGAGTCAAATATAACAGCAAAATGAGTTGGCTTATTTTTAGAATCATCAGATCTGGCATCCTCTAAAAGTTTGAAAAGCATTGAGCAAAAACCACTTACAGCTCCTGTAGGTAGCCCATCACTTTTTCTAGATAGGGGTGGTAACGCGTAGTATGCTCTGAAAATATAACCAGATCCATCTATAAGATAAAAATGATCTGTTTTTTTTATTGAACTCATATATACATATTACATTGAATTCATAGGTAAGATTAAAAAATTATGTCAAATAACGCATTAACTGTTGAAAATCTTAATAAAATCTATTCGAATTTTAAAACAAAAAAAGAGATCAAAGCTATTACAGATTTAACTTTTGATGTCAAAGAGGGAGAGGTATTTGGACTGCTTGGACCGAATGGTGCTGGCAAAACAACATTTTTAAGTATTTTAGCTGGAACAGTAATTAAAACATCTGGAGATGTTAATGTTTGGGGTTTTGATCTAGATAAAAACCCAAGACAAGTGAAAGCTTCCATAGGAATAGTTCCTCAAGAAGTAAACCTGGATGCTTTTTTTAGTCCAAAACAATTATTAGATCTACAAGCTGGCCTTTACGGAGTTGCCAAGAAAGACAGAATTACAGATCTGATACTTCAAATGGTTTCCTTAGAGGGTAAGGCTAATGCGTATTCTAGAAGTTTGTCTGGCGGAATGAAAAGAAGGCTTTTGATTGCCAAGGCAATGGTTCACCAGCCTCCGATATTAATTTTAGATGAACCAACAGCAGGTGTGGATGTAGAACTTAGAAATAATCTTTGGAATAACGTAAAAAAACTAAACAAAGAGGGCGTCACAATAATTTTAACTACTCATTATCTCTTGGAGGCGCAAGAAATGTGTGATCGCATAGCTATCATAAATAAAGGTAATTTGGTTGCTTTAGATACGACTGAAAAACTTTTAGAAAGAATTAAAATAAAAAAAATCAATTTTAAAGTTAAGAATGTAGATTTAAATCTCCCCCTTCTTATGAAAGAGATTAAGTTTAAAATTGTTTCAAAAAATCAAATTACTGCAACATATGAAAAAAATTCATTAAATTTTGGAGAAATAATCAATTATTTCAGTCAAAACAATATTAAAATTGAGGATATTTCTACTGATGACGGAGACTTAGAAGATGTATTTGTTCAATTGACAAATCACTAGATTTTATTGAAAAAAATGTTTATTTAGATATATGGAATTAGTAAAAAGTTTAAAAGAATCTAAACTATTAAAATATGTTTTCTTAGCTCTATTTGGAAGCATAGTCTTAGCTATTTCTTCAAAAATCAAAATTCCTTTTTATCCTGTTCCAATGACAATGCAGACATTAATAGTTTTACTAATAGGTATAATTTTTGGTTGGAAGTTGGGTTTGGCGACAATTTCTTTGTATTTGTTTGAAGGAATAATTGGATTGCCGGTTTTTTCTGGAACTCCAGAAAAAGGTATAGGATTAATTTACTTTACTGGTCCTACAATGGGTTATCTCTTGGGTTTCTTAGTTACTGTCTACATTTCTGGAAAATTTATTTACGATAGTAATTTGATAAAAAATTTTTTTAAACTTTTGTTTGCCACAAGTTTTATTTATATTTCGGGACTACTGTGGTTAGGAAATTTAGTTGGCTGGGATAAACCTATTTTTCAATTAGGTGCACAGCCATTTCTACTTGCTGAACTTTTCAAAATACTAATAGCAACCTTATTAATTAGTCAAATCAGAAAAATTAAGAAATTTATATAATCTTATCTCGGAGATCTTTTAGAAAGAATTCTTTGGAGGGTTCTTCTGTGCATTTTGAGTCTTCTAGCTGTTTCAGAAACATTTCTATTACATAGTTCAAATACACGATGTATATGTTCCC
>CACNTN010000002.1 GCA_902623395.1 uncultured Pelagibacteraceae bacterium
AATATACTTTTTTTTATTAAAAAAATATTTTATTCCTTTTACAATTGAAGCCTCGTAACCTAATCTTTTTAGATTACTTATGTGCTTGATATCATTTTTCCTTAATATATTTTGAGTACCATCTTTTGAATAATCATTAACTACACATATATCCGCAATTAATGAAGTTTTTTTTGCCACAAGTTTAATAGTTTCAAATTCATTATGAGCCGGTATAACAATTCCTAGATCCTTAATTTTTTTTATTTTCATTTTTAAAAAGTCTTAAATTAAGAAATTGTTTTAAGAGTAATTATATCACCTTTAAGAATATTTCTTTTTGCTTTTCTCTCAATCACAGCCTTTTTTTTAAATGGAGGTAGAGCATTTTTTGGGCAAGGCCTTAAACATATCAGATCTTTTGCGCTGATAACCTCTCCTTTTTTTATAAATCTATTTGCTCTAATCGCTCTTCTCTGAACTAATACACTTTGTTTTTCGTTTGGCTCTATTCTTTTAATTCCATCACCTAAACTTTTTTCAAGATTTCTTGTTTCTAAAACCATATCTTTCCAGGTTTTGGGATTCATTGAAAAAGGGTGATCTGGACCAATTCTAGAGTTATCATCGGTAAAATGTTTCTCAATCACTCTAGCTCCTAATGTAACAGCAGCCAAAACTGATGTATGGCCATTAGTATGATCGCTTAATCCCAGAATAACTTTATTTTTAAACATTTTTTTGTAAGTTTTAAGCACGTTTATATTTAAAAAATTAAAATTATTTTTTTCAGCTGTATAGTTAGTATTACATTGCATTAAGCATATTTTTTTATTTTTCTTGTATAAAATATTGAAAGCTTTTTTAACTTCATTAATTTCACTAGCACCGGTAGCTAAAAAAACCGGCTTTTTCTTTTTTGCAATTCTTTCAATAATTTCATGCCAACTTATATCACCTGAACCAATTTTATAAGCCTGCATATGTTTGTTAAGTTGATCGACATAATCTAAATCATAAGGTGCACTAAAAAAATCAATTTTATATTTCTTACACTCTTTTTTTAATTCGTTAGTCCAGGCAGGATTTAAACTTGCCTCCTTATAAACTTGAAAAACAGATTTTTTCCATTTATTTTGATGTGTAAGTTTTCCTATTTTTTTGAACCCGAAATCGCTTACAATTGTTTCAGCTTTAAAATGTTGAAATTTTGCTGCATTTGCACCTGCTTTTGCACATAATCTAATTAATTTTTTTGCTCTAGACAACGATCCATCATGATTGGCGGATATATCTGCAATAAAATAAGTAGGATAATTTTCTCCGATAAAGCTATTATTAATTTTAAAGTTCATTTAGTTAAGTCTATAAAATCCTTGAAAAGCTTCCTTCAAACTAATTTTCTTTCTTTTTGAATTATTGATCTCTGAAATCATCTTAAAAACTTTATCTAAAGCTCTTTCGTATTTTTTTAGAATAGTATTATTATGACATATAGAGATCATAACAGAATTACTGGCTAAAAATCCTAATTTAAGCATTTGATAAGTTAAAAAACTTTTAAAATAGTTATTTTGATTATTATCAAAATTAAAGCTACAAATTGAGTCAATGCCAAAAATTTTTATTTTTATTCCATGTTTTTTTGCTATTCTATTCCAAATAAATTTAACTTTCTTCCCTTGATTTTTTACAGTTTCCCAGGTTTTATTTTTTTCCATAAATCTTATAGTTTCTAAAGCAGCTGTTGGTCCAGACCTTTCAGACCAAAATGTACTTGAAATAAAAGATTGATCAGCCTTTTTCATAATTCTTTTTTTTCCAAGAACAGATGTAATCGCATAACCGTTTCCAATCGCTTTACCAAAAATCACCATATCAGGCACAACTTTGAAATGTTTGTGTATTCCACCAAAAGATTGACGAAAACCAGTAGTGCATTCATCAAAAATTAAAATAGCTTTGTATCTGTTAGCCAACTTCCTGACTTTTTGTAAAAAATTATTTTTAGGTTGGATATTTCTTATTACTTCCATTTTAATAATCCTAATTTTCTTTACTTTTAAAAGATATTCTAAACGATTAAAATCATTATACTCAAAAGTATATACTGTATTAGTTAACTCCTTAGGAACACCATCATTTTTCAATCCTTTTAAAAGAAATTTTTTCATTGAATTTTTTTTACTCAGATTTGCAGATAAGTACCAATCATGCCATCCATGATATCCACATATCGCTATTTTTGATTGTTTTGTGAATGCTCTAGCTATTCTTATAGCAATAGCATTCGCTTCTCCTCCTGACCTAGCAAATTTAACTTTTGAAGCCCATGGATGAATAGTTTTTAACTTTCTTGCTAAATATACCTCTTCCGGACAATTTAGTGTTGTCATATTCCCTTTTTTTAAATTTTTAACAACAGCATTGTCAATTTTTTTATTAGCGTATCCTAATACATTAGTACCAACGCCCATTAAAGACATATCTATATACTTCTTATTTGTAAGATCCCAAACAAAACAACCTTTAGCTTTAGAAAAATATGCTGGCCAAAAAATAGGAAGAAAATTCTCAGGTCTTTTTGAAAAAAGACTATTTCCTCCAAGTATTAGCTTTTTTGCCTCATTCCAAAGAATATTATTTTTATTTTTTTTTATCTTTTCCATTTGTACATTGAGTTATAACCTTTTGCGCAAAAAGGTTTAATTAATTTTTTTAAGTGCGGTTTTGAGTTAATAAATTTGATAATATTAGGAAGATCGTAGTATTTATTTTTAAATTTTTTATAAACTTGTTTACACAAAATTAAATCTTCAGGATTATCTACAGTTAATCTTATATCAATTCTAAATAATTTCTTTTGTGGAAATATTCTTTTAATTTTAAATTTTTTAATATTCTCTCTCATGAAAAGTGTACATAATTCAGACCTATGCTTAGCTTTGCCTAGTACATAGGATTTCTGTAATGCCTTAATATTAATTATTTCATAGCCACAACCATCAATTATATTATCTAAAAATGTTCCATCAAAATTATTTTTCAAGTGAGTTTTCCAATTTTTATCTAAATCAACTAAATATGGAAAAGGAGATTCTGAAGTTATCCTAAGAATATCTGTAGCCTTAATTTTTTTAGCACATTTAATTAATCTTGAGAGAACATCTTTATCATTACCTAAAACATAATTAATACGATATTTTTTTGCTATATCAATATAATCTTTATTTTCGGGTTTATCCGAGATTGCCAACGCTATCTCATTTACTTCTTTATGTCTTTTTAAGTTTTTAATTAAAAAATCAATGATTTTAACACGGCCACGAAGATCTAAATTCTGCAGTGGTTTTGCGTAAAGTCTATTACTTTTGTTTCTACATGCAAGAATAGCTGCCAATTTTCTTTTCATTTAATGTGATCTTTTGTTAAAACTGAATTATTGTGTAAGTCTTTTTTTAAAATTTTATTTTTAATTTCTGACAAGTTTTTAATAGCTTTTTTATTAGGAGATCTAATAAATAAAAAATGGTTTTGGTTTAGCTTAGTACCTTTTTTAATAAATTTTTTTGAAATAAAGTTTCTTTCGACATTAAGTCTATATTTTTCTTCTTCTTTACTTAAATATATCTCTTTTGAATTAAGTTTATCAATATAACCGAACGATTCATCTGCAACTAATAAACTTAATTTGAGTTTTTTAAACTCACTTGGAAAATAAGCTGACTCATGATCTTCTAATTTTTTGTAGTAGGGAATAGTTAAATGTTTTTCAATATATTTTGCTCCAGCTCCAACTGATAAAACCATAGAAATATTATTTTCAGGGGTTTTTGGAAGTGAATGATCTGCAAAACCATAATTTAAATTTTTTATTTTAAATTTATTTTTTAGAAACAAGATTCTAGAAATTTGGTTTGAGTATATAGGTGTTGGATAAACTTGAAAACCAGTAAGAAAAATTATTTCTTTTTGATTTTTTAAATATTTTACCACAGTTTCAATTTCTTTAAGCTTAGCTCCACCAATACCTATAAATATCTTTTTAAATTTAAATGAACTAATTGATTTAAATAATTCGTAGTTGTTGATATCTGTTGGATGAATTTTGATTCCATCTGCATTTATTTTTTTTGCAAATTTTAAACTCTTTTTACCAAACACATCCACATAAAATTTAAGTTTATATTTTTTAGAAAAGTCTCTTATTTCTTTCCATTGTTTAAAAGTTAATTCTAATTTTTTAAAAATTTTAAAATCTTTATAATCATTAGTACAAATTTCATCTGCAAATACTAATTGAAACTTAACGGCGTCAGCTTTTCCTTTATATGAACCGACTATTAGCTTTTTTGCTATTTTAACACTTCCCTCAAAGCCCTGTGCTAGCTCTGCTATTAATTCTGTTTTTTCCTTTTTCATATTATTTTTTCCACAAACTTGGGTTTACTAATTTTACATCATTTATTGGTTTAATTTTATTTAAAATTTTAATCTTGGGTTTATTTATACTTTGGAAAAAACTTGAAATTTCTTTTTCAAATTTAAAACCTATAATTATTTTATCAATGAATTTATTCTTATTAACATAGTTAAAACAAATATTGTAAATTGTTTTTTGATTTTTATCTTTTTTAAAATGATAAAGTTTTTTTTTCCATTTTTTAAAATAACTAGGTAAATTTTTTACATCTTTAAAAAATAGACCTTGTAAGAAAATTGATCTGGCATGAATTTCAATTTTTAATTGTTTTAACTTTTTAAGGCTTCCATTAATCTCAAATCTGTTATCAAAAATATTAAATGGGAGTTGGATGATATCAGGTTTGTAAGGTCTAAAATTTTTTAAAATTAAATTTATTTCGTTAGGATTGTAAATAGAAACTCCAATTTTTTTTATAATTTTTTGCTTTTTATAATCAATCAAAATTTTGATAGCTTCTTTTATTTTTTTAAGATGAAAGTCCTTGCTATCATGAAATAATAAACAAAATATGTTATCTGATTTTAATAAAAATAGATTTTTATAAATTTGTTTTTTTATAAATTTTTTTAAATTTTTGTTTGGAACTTTCTTAATTGATGGAAGTTTTGATATAACATCGAATCTTGCTTTAGAAATTAAATTCAATGTTTTTTTGTTATTTATATATTTTGGGGCAAAGTCTATGGTTTTAATTTTTTTCTTCTTAGCAAAAGCTAAAACTTTTTTAGTGTCTTTTATTAAATTTTTATTTATTAAACCGTAATTTTTATTAAAGTTTGCAGTTCCTAAAATTATTTTGTTATACATTTTAACCTAAATATTTTACGTATTTTAAATCTTTTGATTTTTTTATTTCGAGAGCTTCTTTTTTGTTAATTTCGAAACCTATGCAAGAATTAGTATCAACAATAAATTTATTATAAACTTTTTTTTTCATTAATTTATAAATGTATTTGTACTTTGAAACTCTAAGTGCGCAAGATGCATAACTTACTAAAGGTAAAGCTCTGGTTTTTTCAGTTTTTGTAAATATAGTATTTTTAAATTTAACAACATCGAACTTTATTAATTTGTTTGTTTCATCAATTATTTGGCATGGATGCTGATTGAAAGAAGAATAATAAGTATTTAGAGAATTTACTTTATTTCTTAAAATAATTTTTTTACATGCTTTAATTATAGTATCTTTTCTTAGAAATAAATTTTGCATAGGAGATACGGCAATATAATTATTAATTGAAATTTCGTTTTTAATTTTTTCCAAACCCTTACAGATAGAAAATAGCATTGTTTTTTTTTGACTCATAGTGTCATGGATAAATATACTTTTTGCTCTTGTAGAACTTGATATCTTAATTATATTTCTTGAATTAGATATTACATAAACTGGTCCTAAATTTGTGCTTAATAATGAATTAATTTTATGAACAAGCAAATATTTTTTTTTATATTTAATAAAATTTTTCTTATCTTTTTTATCAGAAATACTCGCTGGAATAATGAAAACTATTTTTTTTTTTTTCATTTCATTTAGCTAAATTCAAAAACTTCTCTGAAAATTTCCATTGTTTTGACATATTGATTGGTCCAAGGAAAAAGTTGTAAAATGTTTTATCTTTTATTTTTTTTAATTTTTTGATTACTTCGTTTCGAAATAAGTTAATAAATTTTATATCTGGGTAAAAAACTTTTCTGGTAATTTTTGAATCTAGTATTTTTATATCTCTTTTTTTTATCAAAGGGTTTATTTTTTTTAATTCATTAAAAAAGTTATTTTTAAGATTTATATTTTTTAAATCATTTGGATTAGAGAGTATTAATTCTGCTTGTAACAACTGATCTTTGCTTTTCACAAAATTATTTGTGTTTGTAATTCTTCCTAGAGCCGGAAATTTAGAGGAACAAAAAATAATTTCTGTAAATTCTTTAGTTTTGTATTTTTTTGGAAGTTTTATTAGCACGTTTGCAAGAAATTTGTAATTTTTAGTGATTTCTTTCTTAAGTTTGTTATTAGCTAAAAAAAAGGGCGGAAGACAGATAAAGACTTGTCCGGCATTTAAGAAATTTTTATTTGTCGTTTTTAATTTTTTATTTTCTGAAAAAATTCCTGTATTTAAAGCTAATTTTATATTTTTTCTTTTTTTAAAAAAATTATTAAAATCTTTTCTTAAACTTTCAACTCTACCTGATGATGTAATGGCAAAAGAGGGTATTACTTTTCCTGATCTAACTTTATTTCTAAAAATCTCACCTTCATCATTAGAATCAAATACATATTCTTTAGGAAAAAACCACGGTATGAAAAAATGTGCTACATTTTTAAATTCTGTATTATATCTTTTAGCTACTTTAAGAATAATCTTTTTAAAATTAGGTGAAACACTTTTAAAAAAGTGATCATAAAATTTAGTTTTTAATTTTTCTTTTTTATAAAACTTTTTTAATTCTTGTGGGTAATTTTTTAAAGACTGATGTTCGGCTATATAATGTTTTTGAATAATCTGTTTTCTTATATTTGGAAAAAATTTAATCTTTACTTTAATTTTATTTTTTAAAAAATTTACTAATTCTTTTGCACGAGGTAATTCAATAGAGTGAAATCCATTATTTAATTGATATTTTTGTAATTTAACACTTTCAAAAGATTGCAATATTTTTGAACCAGCATCATATATCACTATTTTTTTTTCAGGAAATTTGATTGAGAGCTTTGCTGCGGTTAAGCATCCATATAAGTTTGCACCAATCACCGCTATTAAATTTTTATTTCCATTCATAAATATTTTGATACGTACAATTTTTACAAATAGCTAATTTTTCAGCTTCATTAGAGATTTGTTTTTTTCTTACTTCGTCTATTTCTTCGCCAAACCAAATTTGTTTTAGATCTTGAACATTTTTATCTAAATTAGGGTTAAAATTATCCGGCATCTTAGCTTGACTCATTAATTCAAAACCTTTTTTCTTATCCTTAATTCTGTCAAATACTTGCTTATAATCTTTAATATTTTTAAAACCTTTAGCATCCGCGTAACCTACTGGATGTTTCGCGCCCCAATCCATACAACACATTGCAACTTTTCCCTCATATGTAACCATTAATCTTTGGTAAGGCTGTTCACAAGGTAGTCGTTTTTTTGAAACTTTAATTTCTCCATCGATACTTCTTGAGTAAGGAGTGTTAGAAGGTAAATTGAATTTTTTTAATTTTTCATTATAAATTTTTTTTTCTTTTTCAGTAAGTTTGTCAAAATCACCACCTCTTTCAGTATAAGAAATGACACTAACGTCATCAACGATAGGATTAAACATCTTAAAGAAACTATCTACTTCATTTACAGTTTCATGAGTAATTATCATCTGAATTTTTGTATAAGGAAATTTTGAATTTAATTTTTGTTTAACTTCCTTAAATTTTTTTATGTTTGAATAAACAGCTTCAAATTTATTCTTTTTAAATCTACCAGGTCTCATTTTTTCATAGGTTTTTTTCGTTCCACCATCGAAAGAGTAGATTATATAGTCGAGACCAGAATTAATTAGTTCTTTCGATTTTTCCTCAGTAAGATGAGTGGCATTAGTATTTATTATAGTATCTATTATTCCCCTTTTTTTTGCATAATCTATGAATTTAGAAATTTTTGGGTGGAGTAAAGGCTCTCCTCTCCAATTAAATTTTATACTTGGTACTCCCATTTCAGATGCTTGATCAATTAGTTTAAAACAAAATTTTTCATCTATTATTTTATCGGGTGTAACTATAGCTTCTCTAAAACAGAAAGGACAAGCAAGATCGCAAAAAGCAGAAACTTCAATATCAATAGACAAGGGAGTGATATTTTTTTTTTTAAGATCGTTAGATAATAGTTTTTTTTCAACACATCCATTAGGCTGATCAATCCAATTATCTCTATAATCTTTAAATTTAGAGAGAAAATAATCTATTTTTTTTTGCTTATTATAATTATACGCTTTATTGTATTTCATATTATTTTTCATGTATGAAATTCTATCAATAAAGTTTTCATTTTTTCTTAAGATAGTTGAATTTTTTAGTGCTTGATTTACTTCTTTAATTAATTTTTTTTCTTTACTCATTAAATATTTCCAAGATTCTTAATTTGAGAAATGGTTAAAAAATCTTTATTATTTTCTGAAGAATACTCAAACCCTTCTTTAACTCTTGTACCTATTTCACCAGATTGATCTTTATATTTATAATTATTAGTTTTTGGATTTTTATAAATAACGTAATGTTTTTTAAATTCAAAAGTTTGCAGACATGTTTCCTTAGGCGCCATAATTTCATGTATTTTTTCTCCTGGTCTAATTCCGATTATTTTAAATGGTTTTTTAGAGTCCATTGCTTTCGCAAGGTCAACAATTCTAGTAGATGGTAACTTTGGTATGAAAATTTCGGATCCTTCCATGATCTTCATCATTCTTAAAACGAAATTTACACCTTGATCTAAGGTTATCCAAAATCTTGTCATATCCTTGTGAGTGATAGGAAAAAATTTTTTGTTATTCGATACAATATCTCTAAAAAGAGGCACAACAGATCCTCTTGAACCAATTACATTGCCGTATCTCACAACTGAAAAAATAGTTTTTTTTCTATTACCTAAATTAAAACCAGTTATATTATTTGCTGATGTAAAGATTTTATCTGACACTAGTTTTGTTGAGCCATATAAATTAATTGGATTTGCTGCTTTATCGGTTGAAAGTGCAATAACTTTTTGAACCTTATTTTCAATTGCAGCTGCAACTACATTTTCAGCACCATGCACGTTTGTTTTGATAAATTCCATAGGATTATATTCTGCAGCTGGAACTTGTTTAAGAGCAGCGGCATGAATAACAAAATCTATGTCTCTTAATGCTTGATTTAACCTTGTTCCGTCTCTTACATCGCCTAAAATATATCTTAAGCAAGGGTATTTTTTTTCATCAAATTTTTCTTGCATTTGATATTGTTTAAATTCATCTCTAGAAAAAATTATAAGTTTACTTGGCTTAAATTTGTTTAGAACTATTTCTACAAATTTTTTTCCAAAAGAACCTGTGCCACCAGTTATAAGTATATTTTTTTTATTAAACATTTTTTGATATTAGTTCAATTATTGAACACATTCAAATAATTTATAAGAGAAAGAGAGAAAAATTATTTCAATAAATCTAATATTTTACCTTTCGCCTTACTTTTTAAATGCAATTCTCCAAGATGACAGACAACGCTCCCCTCTATATTTAACCTAGTTTTGTAAAGGATAACTTTTTTTTCTTTATTTTTGAATTTATACTTAGTGTGCGTACAAAGTAATGGTTCATTAGTTTTATCTTTTGTTAACCATAAATGCATTTTTTCCAAAAATTTAAGTTTGTTTATTTTAACTGAGACTTTTAACTCTTCATGCACTGGTAGCACTCCTGCTAATGACAAGATAGAATGATATGGCCCAGTCATTTTTTTATCTTCGTGGCTTTTTAAACTTAAATAAAAAGACTCCACTAAATTATTTGGTAAAATATTGTAGGCTATAAAGCTAGCACCAGTAAGACCAAACAAACCTTTACAAGAGCTATAAGCAAGAACATCTGAATAGTGATGATCTTTTTCTAAGCCGATCGAAGCTGTAGCATCTAAAGCAAGTTTTGCTTTAGTTCTTTTCTTTAATTTATACAAATCTAAGATAGGAACTTTAAGCCCCATACTTGTTTCAGTCGGACATCCAATTATCCAATCAAATTTTTCAGAAACTTCAGAAATATTTTCCCAAGAAATAGATTTAATATTTTTGATATTTTTAAAATTCTTTTTTGACTGACCACAAAGTAATTTCAATCTATCTGAATAGTAGCCTGTTGAAATTACAAGAACTTTTCCGAATAAAAAATTGTTTATTAAAATTTCTAAAGCAAGACTAGCTGAGCCTTGTAATCGAATAATATTTTTATGACCGGACATAATTTTTAATCTTCTTAAAACTTGATTTTCTAATTTTTCATAACTTTGATCGTTCCTACCAAAGCAAGATTGTTGGTGAATTAAATTTTCAGCCGTTAAACTACCTGGTCCAGGAGTAAATAAATATTTTTCCCTATTTTTTTTGGTAATAAAATCTTTAAAAATTTTTGTATTTTCTTTTTTCATAAATTTAAATAATTTTCATAAATTGATTTCTGTTGAATATAGGTTTTTCATTAGGTCTAACCAAATTATTTCTATGTCCGGCACCACAAATAATTTCAATAAAAGAGTTATTTCTTGACTTAAGTGACTTTTTGATAAAGTTTTTTAATTCTTTTAAGTTTCTCACCTTGTAAACATTTTGATAACCAATTGATCTGGCTATATTACAAAAATTCAAATTTTCTCCTGCTGTTAATTGTCCACCGACTGAATCATGTGAGTTATTGTTGAATATTATATGAATAAGGTTCCTACATCTAGCGGCAGTAATTAAAGACCCCAAATGCATTATTGCAGATCCATCGCCATCCAGACACAAAACCTTTTTTTTTGACTTCTTAGCTAATCCAACTGCAATTGACGATGCGTGTCCCATTCCTCCAATGCACATAAATGTATTATTAGAGTTTTTATTTATTTTATCAAGTTCATAAAGTTCTCTTGATAACATGCCGGTAGTTGATATTTTCTGTAAATTTTTTGGTAAATATTTATATAATTCTTTTAAAAAAAACTCTCTGGTCTTTTTATTTGATTTAGTTTTTGAAGAATTTTCTGCGAATGTATTTTTGCGAATTAAAATTGCAACTGGTTGAGATTTTTTTAAAGCCAAGTTTTTTGCCCTTTTAATTGTCATGTTTATATTGGATGTATTATTAATTTTAATATGATCGATACCAAGAAGATTTAATTGATCAATTGTAATCTTTCCTTGATAAAAATGTTGTGGTTCATCTTTGATATGTTTATTCCCCTTCATCTCACCTCGCCAGCCTATAAAAAGCAACATTGGTATTTTGTAAACATTTTTGTTAACTAAGGAGACCAATGGATTTATAGCATTACCGATACCTGAATTTTGGAAATATACTAAAGGTATCTTTTTAGTAGCTAAATAATATCCAATTGCTAATCCTATCGCCGTACCCTCATTCGCGGCAGAGATATGTTCGTTTTTACTGATTTGTCTTTCAAAAGCAAAACATACACTTTTAAAAACAGAGTCAGGAACACCAGTGATAAAATTAATTTGATTTTTTTTCAGAACTTGAATTAGTTTTTTAGGAATTATCATTAAATTGTACCAGGTATTAGTTTTAATATTTCTTTAATACTAATTATTTTTTTTTCTTGCTCAAAAGATCTTTGATGCCTCAATATCCCTTGAGCAACATCTAGCATCGATGGATAGCTAGCTCTTAAAAGTTGATTAGCGTATATTATAATATTGAAACCATTATCAACAAATTGTGATTCTTTTACTTTATTAAAAGTTGAAGGAACCACAACTAATGGAACATTAATTTTAATTTTTTTCCTAAATTTTTTTGCAAAATCGAATATTTGCTTTGCATTATTTTCTTTACTATGAATCATGATACCACTAGCCCCAGCATCTAAATATGAGAAAGCTCTTTTTAAAGCATCTCCTACACCTTTATTTAAGACCAAACTCTCAACTCTTGCAAAAAGCATTACATCATTAGTTTTGCATGCTTTATTCCCTATCATTATTTTTCTACAGAAATTTTTAATACTGTCTTGTTCTTGTTTTACACTCGTTCCTAATAATGAATTTTTTTTGAGACCTTTTTTATCTTCAATAATAACAGCTGAAACACCAATACGTTCAACTGATTTCATATTAATCTCAAAGTGTTCAATCTTACCGCCTGTATCTGCGTCCATAATTAAAGGTTTTGTAGTAACATCGAAAATATCATTTATGTTTTGTAGTCTTTGATTAATATCCAATACTTCAATATCAGGCTTACCTTTAAGGGTAGAATCAGTTAGTGAACTCGACCAAAAACCGTCAAATTCTCTAATTACACCATTTTTCTCATGTTTAGCATTTTCAGCTACTAGCGCAGATAGTGGGCTATGAGCCTCAATAAATCTACAAATTGGTTTTACAGTTAACAACCTTTTTAGCATGTTTCTTCGACTTAACGGTGTATTTGTTTTCTTTAAAATTTTATTTTTTATTTCAGAAATAGAAATATTTTTTGTGTATGGAGTTTCTATAAGTTTTCCACCATATCTTTTTACTGCGTTAATGACACTTTTTCTAAGTTTTTTATCCGAAAATTTCCAATCGTCGCCATGTATCACATAATCTGGTTTAATTTTAATTATATTAACTGCATCATCCCATTCATTTTGAGGTATAACTTTTTTTACTCCATTAATATTTTGTAAGATTTTTTTCCTTTGCTCCCAGTTTAACAATGGTAAACTTTTGTTTTCCATTATTGCCTGGTCTGTTAATAATCCAATAATTAAGTTTCCAAATTTTTGAGCTTTTTGAATTAAATTTATATGGCCGTGGTGAATCATTTCACCTGATAAGGTAAGATAAACTGTTTTATTTTTTCTCATTTAATATTCCCTATTCTTTATTAGTTTTCTTATTTTGCTGCTACTAATTCCTTTGGTTCTTGCAAAAATAATTGTTTTTATGGAAAATTTTTCTTTTTTATAATCACTTCCCCTAATAAAAATATCAAATTTATTCTTTTTGAGATAATCATTATCTACCTTATAATTGCAAGGAATAACTTTCTTTACATATTTAATTGATTGAAGTATCTCTTTCCGAAATTTAAAATTTAATTCAGGTATATATCCTTTATGTTTTTTTATTTCTTTATCAGTAGTTAATCCAACAATTACTTTCCCAAATTTACTTGCCTTTTTTAATAGTCTAATATGACCATGGTGAATCAAGGTACATGAAAGATCTACAAATACTTTATTATTTTTCATTATACTTCTTTATCCAATTTTTTCTCTTTCAACGTTTTATTCTCTAAGCTGAAAATTTTATCAACGTATCTTAAAGTATTTTTGCTGTGAGTTATTACTATAATAGTTTTTTTTCCTTTAAATTTATTGATTCTTTCCACAATTGTATTTTCTGTATTTTCATCTAATGCACTTGTTGCTTCATCTAAAATAATTATATCTTTAGAGTGATAAAAAGATCTAGCTAAGGCTAATCTCTGCTCCTGACCGCCTGATAATCTTATTCCATTTTCACCGATTAAAGTATCGTAACCTTCTTTAAGTGATTGCACGAAACCATTTAAATCAGCATTATTAATAGACTCATTTAATTTTTTATAATCGATTTTTGACTTTTCATTTTCTAAACTAATATTTTCAACAATCGATCTCTCTAAAATAGAAGGATTTTGAGTTAAATAAGCTGTAAAATTATATTTTGATTTTATTATCTCTTTACCATTAATCTTTACAGCTCCACCAGTAGGTTTTATTAGACCTAGCAAAATATCTATTAGTGTAGTTTTACCAGAACCTGACGGCCCAATGATACCTATACAATCATTAGACTTAATTAATAAATTTAAATTTCTTAAAACAAACTTATCTGAGGCAGGATATTTAAAACTAATATCTTTAAGTTCTAAACTTTGAAAATTAGTTTGTTTTTGATCATTTAAATTTTTTTCTTGAAGTTGTTTTAAACTATGAATATCTGAAAAAATTATTTCAACAGAAGGTTTAAAAAATCCAAGATTTAGCATATTAGAAGCAATACTATTTGCTGTGGGCATTAGTCTTAATCCAGCAACAGCAAAAACACTTAAAGTAGCCAAGTATTTTTCTGTTTCCGTGTTTGAATATATATTTATTAATAAATAACTAACAATAAAAATTATAAGTCCTATTTCAAGAAGGTGTTTTGGCATCGATGAAAATAAAGTATTTTTAGTTTTATTTTTAAAAACTTCATGAGCAGATTTTCTTAAATTTTTTAAAAAGAAATCCTGTTTTTTAATTACTTTAATTTCTTTAAAACCATTAATAGTTTCAGAAATATTTTTATAAATATTTTTGACTGCTTGATTAGCATTTTGACCATACTTAATACTTAACGGTCGAAATAATAAAATCGATAAAGTATAAATAGAGAGTATAACAAGAAACAATATTATTAAACTTGAATAATCAACAGTAAATAAGTAAATTAATATAATTATTAGTACAATTAAATCAGAAATTGTTAGTAGAGTTTTTTCTAAAGCATCTATACATGCTTTGCAAAGTTCATTTATATTTCTGATGTAAACAGTTTTTTGCCTTTTAATGAACTCCAAATAATCCATGTTTTGATAAAGCGATGTAATCTTTGTTTGTAATATTGCAAATTGCTTGTATGCAAATCTTGTAATTAACCATTTTGTAATAATTGATATAATATTTTTAATTATGAACATTGCTACTAAACCAAATGAAAGAAAATAAAGATATTTGTTGTAACTAAATTCTCCAATATATGGGTTTAAATAGGTTGTTAAACTTACTATTAATGGACTTTCAGGGTTAGTAATTATAACGATAATTGGAGCTACTAAACCTAAACTAACTATATCTATTACACCAGAAATCAAAAAAAGAATTATTAATGGGAGAGTATTAATAAATCTTTTATCTACTATTAATAATATCTTTTTGAATATATCTATAAAAAAAAACATTGCATATATTATACTGAAAATGTTCAATTTTTGAACAATTTATTTAAAAATTTAGTTTACAGTTCAAAAAATGAACAATATAATGGTTTTTTATGAAAAATGAGCATTTTGAAATACTAAGAAAACTTAACAAAGACTCCTCATTATCGCAGCGGGAGCTAGCAAAAAAACTCGGTCTAAGTTTAGGAAAAGTGAACTATTGTTTAATAGCTTTAAAAGAGAAGGGTTTAATAAAAATTAACAATTTCAAAAATAAAAAAAACAAGTCAAGTTACCTTTACATACTTACTCCTAAAGGTATAGCTGAAAAAACCAAAATTACCTTAAGGTTCATGAAACAAAAAATGCATGAATATGACGAACTTCAAAAAGAGCTTAAGAAAAAATAATTTTCTTTAAATGCAAAATAATTTTAATAGTTTATTTAAACAGGTAGTAAAAAGATCTTATGGTCTCTATCATTACAAACATGAAGCAATAACTATTTATTTAATGGCGGTTGTTTCATTTTTAGTCACACCTTTTTTTATTCTCTTAAAATTTTCTGCTAACTTAGTTACCGTTATTAATTTTTTCGTAGCGACCATATCTTTATTTTTAATATTTTCACTTAATTCAAATTTATATATCTTAGGAATACTTTTTTATTATATTAATAGAATTTTGGATTTCTGTGACGGAAACATCGCTAGGTTTAATAAGAAGTCAACTTTTTATGGAAGATTTTTAGATGCTATAGTTGATATTTTTTTTGAGTCTCTTTTACTATTTTCCATTCATTATTATTGTTATAAAATTTATTCTAATGAACTGTTATTTATTTTTGGATCAATAAGTTCCTTTTTTTGTGTTTATGGATCTTGTATAGCAGATAAATATTCTTCACTTGCTAGATGGAGCAATGATATCAATAAAAAAAAAATTAAGCCTTATTTAAGAAAAAGTATAAACCCAAGAATAAATTTTATTTTTTACGATTTTTATTATTTATGCTTAGTCTCAACACCTTTTTTTGTACATGATAAAAATAAATTTATGATAGCTGTTCTACTTCTTACAATTTCAACATTTATTTTTAATATTATAAATATCGCTATTCATATTATTTATGCAAAAAAAAACTTGAACAAATTTGCTGGAGATAAATAAATGCTAGTTGCAGTCGTATCTGATATTCATGGAAATTTACCTGCTTTAGAAAAAGCTATTTCGCTTTGCAAAAAAAAATTTAAAGTTGATAAATTTATTTGTTTAGGAGATGTTGTTGGATATGGTCCGTGGAGTAATGAATGTGTTGAAATAATAAAGGGCTTAAAGAATGCTACCAAGATTTTAGGTAACCATGAGGAATATTTCTTAAATAGAAGTTGTGCGAGTAAGAATCCATTAACAAAATTATTTTTTGATCATAGTATTTTAGATTTTAAAAATTTTGATGAAATTAAAACATACAAAAAACATTTTATTTTAGATGAAATTAAATTTACTCATACAATTGACAAAAAGTATATTTTTAGTGACACAGATTTTAAATATTCTCAAAATTTAGTTATAGGTCATTCTCACCAACAATTTAAAAATATAAATAAAAATTTTTGGGTTATAAATCCAGGTAGTTTAGGTCAGAACAGAAAAAATATAAATAAAATGGATTTTGCTATTTTAGATACAAAGACTTCTAATACTAAATTCGTATCTGAAATTTGCGACATTCAGAATCTCATTAGAGAGATGAAGTCAAGAAATTATCCTGAGCAGTGTATTAAATATTACGAGGGTAAAATTATATGAAAAAAATATTAGTAACCGGCTGCGGTTCATTGCTCGGTCAAGGTATTATAAAGACTATTTTATCAAGTAATCAAAGTTATGAAATTTTTGGCACAGAATATATTAAGGACTCTGTAGGACTTTATTGGGTTAAAAAAGCCTACATACTGCCAGATATTTTAAAGAAAAAAGTTAAATTAAATAATTGGTATTTAAAAATACTAAAAATTATTAAACGTCATAAAATTAATTATTTGATCCCAGGATTAGACTTTGAGTTACCTATTCTAAACAAGATAAAACTAAAGTTAGAAAAAAATACAAAATGCAAAATAATAATAAGTGAAAAAAAAATAATAGATATATGTAGTGATAAATGGAGCACCAGCGAGTTTTTAAGAAAAAATAATTTTGCATACCCAAATTCATGTCTGCCAAATAATTTAAAATATTTCCTTAGAAATAATAAATTTCCTTTGATTGTAAAACCGAGAATGAGTTCTACTTCAAGAAATATTTTTTTAGTTAGGAATAAGAAAGAACTTAAGTTGGCTTTAGAAAAATGCCCAAAACCAGTGATTCAAGAATATCTTTTTAAAAAAAATAACGAATATACTTGTGGCGTTATATTTAACCCAAAAAAGAATATTTGTTTAAGCTCGGTAGTACTTAATAGAAATCTAAAAAACGGAAATACTATAAAGGCTACTTTAGAAAAAAATAAAAATAATAAAATAATTTCAAATTTTATAGTTGAAGTTACAAAAAGATTAAAACCCTTTGGTCCATTAAACTTTCAATTATGTTTAACGAAAAAAGGACCAGTGATATTTGAGATTAATCCAAGATTCTCAGGCACGACGCCTCTGCGAAATATCTTCGGAATTAATGAGATACAAATTCTTCTAAACTCTTTAGAAAACAAAAAGTTAAAAAAATTACAATTAAAACAAGGTACAATTTACCGCTACTTCTCTGATTATTTTATAAAAAAAGGATTTTATTGATAATGAAAATACTACTATCAGGATCCTCTGGCTTTTTTTCTAGAGAGTTTATTAAATATATTTCAGGAAACAACAAAATAAATTTAATTTGTGTATCAAGAAAAAAAAGAAAAATAGATCATGTAAAATTGTGGAATTTAGACCTTTCGAAAAGTAATTTAAAAAAAATACCTAAAAATAAACACTTTGACTTAGTAATTCACACCTCATTTATTAAAATGAACAACAACAAAAATAGTGAAATGCTTAAAAAAAATATAAATATTACAAAAAATTTGATTACACTCTTAAAAGCAAATAATTTTAAAAAAATAATTAATCTATCCTCAGCATCTCTATATCCAAATATAGACGGAAAATTTTCAGAAAAAAGTGAGATAAATTTTTTTCATAATAGTGACAGTATTTATGGTTATTCTAAATATTTGGCAGAAAATTTATTTGATACTTATATCGATGATAAAAAAATTATACACTTAAGAGTTGGTAATATTATCGGTAATAATAATGATAGTTCGATAATATCTAAAATGAAAAAAAGTTTAAGACAAAAAAATTTAATTGAGATATTCGGAGACGGTAAAAGAGTAATTAATTTAATACATATAAAAAGTTTAATAAAGTATACTCTTTTATTCTCAAAGAAAAAGTCGAGTGGGGTATTTAATGTAAGTGATTATTCCATTAATTTAAAACAAATTGCTAATTTGATAAAAATTAAATATGGAAAAAGTAATAGTAAAATAAAATTAAAAAGATTACTCAGGAAGAATCCAAGGTTTTATCTAAAAACAAATAAATTTTTTAACTTTTTTAATATTCAGAAACCTAATAATAAGGAGCTTTTTAATGAAATTTAACTTACCAGTCTGGAATGGTGTAAAATCTTTTTATTTCAAACAAAAAATTAAAAACATTGAAATTAAATCCTCTAAGATTTCAGGCATTTACATTAGAAAAGATGTAAATTTTGTTGATTATCAAAAAGATTATACTCACATGACTCCACTTAAATGGAAAGGATATATAAAAAAAATTAGAGATAATAAAACAAGCTTCATTAAGGAAAATATTAAGCATGCTGGTGAGTGTTTAGAAATAGGTGCTGGTGATGATTTTAACATTAAAACTTTAAAATGGAAAAGTTATACAATTTGTGATCCGTTTATTAAACCTTACAAAAATAAAAAGATAGAACTTATCAAAAATTTTTATGAAAAAATTAAATTTAAAAGAAAATTTGATACAATAATAATGTTTTCAGTACTAGAGCACACTAACAAATTTGAAGAATTTATAAAGATAACTAAAAAAATTCTCAAAACAAATGGAAGTTTCTTTCTTGAGATACCTATTATTGATAATCAGTTTATTCATGGAGATTTAAACTGTCTTTTACATGAACATGTAAATTATTTTTCAAAAAAAGGAATTTTTAATTTATTAAAAAAATACGGATTTTATATTGAAAATTTTTATTTCAAAAATGATACGGGTTTTTTTCAAATAAAACATTCAAAAAACAAAAAATATTTCTCTATTCAAAAAAGTTTGCCTAACTTAGATAAAAATGAAAAAACTTTTAAAACAAAAATTATAAATTTTAAAAATTTTTTAAAAAAATATAGTAATCGTAAGATAGTTTTTTATGGCGCAAATAATGGATTAAATAGCCTACTATATACAGCCTCAAAAAGTATTAATATTAATAAACAGAAAATATTCATTGTAGACTCTGATAATAATAAATGGGGTAAATTTATAGGTTCAATCAACAAACGAATTAATAAACCAAACATTATAAAGAATTCTGATTTAATTTGCGTATCTTCGTTAAGTTTTTATGATGAAATTATTTTAAACTTAAAGAAGAGCAATAAAATTATAAACCTTAACGATATTTAAAATTTATGAATAAAGTAAAAATTATTGCTGAAGCGGGTGTAAACCATAACGGCTCTTTAAGAACAGCATTAAGATTGGTCAAAGAAGCAAAAAAATCAAATGCTGATTATGTAAAATTTCAAATATTTAAAGCTGAAAATGTTGTTACTAAAAAAGCGAGTAAATCAAATTATCAAAAAAGACATCCCAAAGATAAAGAAACGCAATATCAGATGATAAAAAAATTTGAATTACCTTATGATAATTTTAGAATAATAAAAAAAGAATGTTCAAAACATAAAATTAAATTTTTATGTTCACCATTTGATACAGATAGTCTGAAATATTTAAAAAAATTACGCGAAAAAATTGTAAAAATACCATCGGGTGAAATAACTAATTATCCGCTAATAAGAGATATTGGAAAGATGAATATTAAAGTAATAATGTCTACTGGAATGAGTAACTTTAAAGAAATAAAGGATTCAATAAAAATACTCACTAGAAACGGTACAAAGAAAAAAAATATAACTCTACTGCACTGTAATACAGCTTACCCAACTCCACCAGCAGATGTAAATTTATCTGCATTACAGAAAATAAAAAATTTTTTTGGTGTTGAGGTAGGTTATTCCGATCACACACTAGGTGTAGAAATACCTGTAGCCGCTATTTGTTTTGGGGCAAAGATTATAGAAAAGCACATTACCCTTAATAAAAACTTACCGGGACCAGATCACAAAAGTAGTCTCAACCCTGCAGAATTTGCAACAATGGTAAACTCAATTAGAAATACTGAAAAAGCATTATCTATATTTAAAAAATCAATTAGACCAAGTGAAAAACCAAATCTTAAAGTAGTGAGAAAATCTATTGTTGCAAAAAAAAAAATTTTAAAAGGTGAATTTTTAAATGAGTCAAATTTAACTACAAAAAGGCCTGGAATAGGAATAAATCCAATGATGTGGAAAAAAATAATTGGAAAAAAAGCAAAGAAAAATTATTTAAAAGATGAATTCATTTAAATTTTTAAAAAAAAAAAAGTTGTGCATTTTATCGAGTTCTAGAGCTGATTTTGGAATTTTGAGAAAATTCATAAAAAAACTAGTCAAAAAAAAAAATGTAGAGTTAGACCTTATTTTAACAGGCTCTCATAATTCAAAAAAATTTGGAAAAACTTATAGTGAGGCTAAAGAGAATGGAATTAAAGATTTTAATATTTTAAACATCCCAAACAAAAACTTGAATGCATCGCATTTAGTAAAAAATTCAAGTGTATTATTAAACAAATTATCAAAAAAATTTAAGATTAAAAAATATAATTATTTGATAATTTTAGGGGATAGATACGAAATATTGATTGGTGCGTTTGCGGCTTCTCTTCATAAAATACCGATAGTGCATCTTTCTGGAGGTGATGAAACACAAGGGGCATATGATAATCAATTTAGGCACGGAATAACAAAACTTGCACATTTACATTTTCCAACAAACGAAATTTCGAAAAAAAGAATTTTAAAAATGGGAGAAAATCCTAATCATGTTTACAATTATGGAAGTTTATCATTAGAAAATATAAATAAGCTGAAGAAAATAGAATTAAAAAGCATAGAAAAAGAATATAAATTTAAATTTAAAAAAAAGTACTTGTTGGTTTGCTATCATCCTGAAACACTCGGTTCTAAAAATAAAAAGAATATTTTTTCATTAATGTCGGCAATTATAAAATTTAAAGATATTCAATTTATTTTCACATCTTCAAATAGCGATGAAGGAGGTGACAAAATAAATAAAATTATAAATAAATTCTCAAAAAAATATAAAAATATAGTTTTTGTTAAATCTTTTGGTCAAGAAAAATATTTAAACGTATTAAAGTTATCTAATGGGATAATAGGAAATTCATCAAGCGGAGTACACGAGGCACCAAGTTTTAAAATAGGAAGTTTAAATTTAGGAAATAGACAAAAAGGAAGGTTAAAAATAAAGACTATTATAAATTCTAACTTTGAAATAAAAAATATTATCAAGGGCATTAATAAGATTTTATCAAAGAATTTTAAGAACAATATAAAATTATTTAAGAATCCATATTATAAAAAAAATACATCAGAAAATATTATTAGAAAAATTTTTTCATTTAAAGAGAAAGATTTACTTATCAAAAAATTTTATGGCTAAAAAATTTATCAGAATAATTCCAAAATTAGATATTAAGAATGGTTTATTAATTAAAGGAATTAATTTAGAAGGTTTAAGGGTGTTAGGTGATCCTTATAAATTTGCCAATTATTATTACAAAAACGGTGCAGATGAAATTTACTATGTAGACAATGTTGCATCTTTGTATGGAACTAATAACTTAAGTAAATTTGTGTCAAAAACTGCAAAAAACCTATTTATACCCTTATCTGTCGGAGGAGGAATAAGATCAATTAAAGAAATTGAAAACTTCTTAAAGTCTGGTGCTGACAAGGTATGTGTAAATTCTGCGGCTATTGAGAATATCAATTTTATTAAACAAGCCTCTAGAATATTTGGTTCATCAACAATCACATGTATAGTTGAAGCTTTGAATTATGATGGAAACTATTTTATTACTAAAGAAAATGGAAGGGACGTAATTAAAATCAACCCAATTGATTGGTCGAAAAGACTTGAAGATAATGGGGCAGGAGAAATATTTCTAACATCAGTAAATAAAGAGGGATTAAAAAAAGGTTTTGATATTTTTATTACTAAAAAAGTTTCTAAGAACGTTAGAATTCCTGTAATAGCCCATGGTGGTGCAGGTTCTTACGAAGACATATATAATGTAATAAATAAAACTAATATTTCTGGGGTCTCCATTTCAGGATTAATTCATTACGATATATGTTCTATTTTTTCATTTAAAAGTCCTAAAGTTGGAAATAATGATTTTTTAAAAAATCAAAAAAAAATAAAGCCATTAAACAGCTTAATAAAAATTAAAAAATATCTATCATCTAGAGGAATATTAGTAAGAACATGAAGAAACAAAAAGTCGGTATAATAAATTTAGGAATTAATAATTTACACAGCATTAAAGAGGCTTGTAACTCATTAGGATATAAAACAAGTTTAATAAATTTAAATCAAAAAAAATATAATTTTGATATCATAATTTTACCAGGAATTGGATCGTTCAAAAAAGCTATGCAGATAGTAAAAAAAAGCAACATTAAAAATGAGATACTTGATCATATTAATAAAAAAAACAAATTACTGATTGGAATTTGTCTAGGAATGCAAATGTTCTTTTCAAATAGTGATGAATTTGGTTACACAAAGGGACTTAACTTAATAAAAGGGAGTGTTAAAAAATTTGATAAAGAAAAATTAATTACTCCTCATACAGGTTGGAATTCAATTAAAATTTTAAAAAAGAATAATTTTATTAAAACTAAAGAACATAAAAACTCATTTTATTTCACCCACTCTTTTTATTGCAAGCCTGAAAGTAAAGAATTTATGATAGGAGAAACAAATTATTCAAATTTCAAATTTTGTTCAATTGTAAAAAAAGACAATATTATAGGTATGCAGTTTCACCCTGAAAAAAGTGGAAGCAGAGGACTAGAAATTTTAGATAATTTAAGAAAAATTTGAAAATGAAATTAAATATTAATAACAAAGCATATTATGGATTACCGCAAAAGGTAATTTTTTGTAAAAAATCTTTAATTTCAAATCAGCGACCTAATTCATCTATTGAATTTCAACACTCAATAAATTCAAAAAAGAAAACTCTAAGAATTGACTCTAATGGGATCTCAGACTCTTGGAAGTACTCAAGAATAAAGAAGAAAATAAATTTTAAAGATAGAGAAAAAAAATTATTAAAACTTTTAGACAGATTTAGAGGAAAGGGCGAGTTTGACTGTTTAGTACCTGGAAGCGGGGGCAAAGATAGCTGTTACGCTGCTCATATTCTTAAATATAAATATGGCATGAATCCTTTGACTGTAACCTGGCCACCAATTCTTTACACATCGTATGGTCTAGAAAATTTTAAAAACTGGCTCAAAACTGGAAACTTTAAAAATATTTCAGCAAAAAGGAATGAAAAATTTTTTAAAATTTTGACTAAGGAGTCAATCATCAACTTGTTACATCCTTTTCAAACTTTTATTCTGGGTCAAAAAAATTTTGCCCCAAAAATTGCAAAAAAATTAAACATCCCATTAGTTTTTTATGGAGAAAACGAGGCAGAGCATGGTAACCCTATTTCGGATAATAATTCATCTTTAAGAGATAATTCATATTATGCTTATAAAAACCTCAAAGATTTGAGATTAGGCGGTTTAAAAATTAAAGAATTAATGAATATATATAATTTTAAATCTAAAGATTTTGATGACATTCTTCCTTTAAAAGTAGATCAGTTAAAAAACTTTCCTTTGGAAGTTCATTACCTTGGATATTATTTGAAATGGATACCCCAAGAAGCTTTTTATTATTCGGTTGAAAATTGTGGATTTAAACCCAGTCCATTTAGAACCCAAGGAACGTATAGTAAATATAATAGTATAGACGATAAAATAGATGATTTACATTATTACACGACTTTTATTAAGTTTGGTATAGGCAGAGCAACATATGATGTTTCCCAGGAAATAAGAAATGAACACCTTACAGTTGACGAGGGAAAAAAATTAATAAAAAAATATGATGGTGAGTTCCCTAATAGATACTTTTCGGAAGTGATGAGATACTTAAATATTAAGGAAAATTATTTTTTAAAATTATGTGACAAGTTTAGGTCTCCTCACTTATGGAAAAAAGTTAAAAATAAGTGGTATTTGAGGCATACGGTTAATAAAGATGGTATTGATGACAGAAAATAATAAAAAAAATATCATATTAGTTGGAGGAGCAGGTTATATAGGAACTGTTTTAATAGAATATTTTCTAGAAAAAAATCTTAGAGTGACTGTAATAGATAATTTATTATATTCTAATAAGTTCGCGATTAAAAAATACATCAAAAATAAAAACTTTAAATTTTATAAAGCCGACATGCGAGATAAAAACTCTTATAAAAATATTCTTAAAAAAGGCTATGCTGTTGTATTATTAGCAGGATTAGTCGGTGACCCTATCACAAAGAAATACAAAACTCTTTCGAAGTCTATTAATTCTCTGGGTGTAAGAAGATTTATAGAAACATGCTACAAGTTAAAGAATATAAATAGACTTATTTTTGTATCTACCTGCTCAAATTATGGCTTAAGTAATAAAAAAAACATTTTACTTAATGAAAACTCGAAGCTAAATCCGCTTTCTATTTATGCAAAACAGAAAGTTGAAATAGAAAAATTTTTAATAAATTTAAAGAAGAATAAATTTTTTAGTCCTTGTATTTTAAGATTTGCAACAGCGTTTGGCTTATCTCCAAGAATGCGTTTTGATTTGACAGTTAATCATTTTACAAAATCATTTATAGAAAAAGAGACTTTGGAGGTATATGATCCAAACACTTGGAGACCTTATTGTCACGTTAAAGATTTTGCTAGATTAATACACAAAGTAATAATATGTGAAAAAAAATTGATCAATTATCAAATTTTTAATGCAGGGAATAATAAAAATAATTTTACTAAAAAAGGTATTTTAAAAAAAGTACAAAAGATTTTACCAAGAAATAATGTGATTTTTAAAAAAAAAGATGTTGATAGAAGAAACTATAGAGTTGATTTTGCGAAAGTAAAAAAATTATTAAAATTCACAACAAAATATTCTTTAGAGTATGGAATTAATGAAATTTTTAAATCGTATAAAAATAAAAATTTTAAAAGAATTAAATACCAACTAGGAAATTATACTGTTAAAAATGCAAGAAAATAAAAAAATTCCTCTTTCAGAACCTTATTTTTTTGGTGAGGAGAAAAAAACTCTTACAGATTGTATAAACTCAGGTTGGGTAACAACTTCCGGAAAATATATTAACCTATTGAAGAATAAGATTAGATTGCTAACTAAAACGAAATATGTCTCATTATTAGTAAATTGTACGTCTGCATTGCAGTTGGCAATTCGTTCTTTAAACCCTAATCAAGATGACGAAATTTTAGTGCCCTCAATGACATTTATTGCATCAGTAAATGCAATTTTCTATAACAATTGTAAACCAATTTTTCTTGATTGTGATGAAGATTATTTATTAGATTTTTCTAAGACAAGAGAATTCATCAGCAAAAATACTTTTAAAAAAAATGGTTATATTTTTAATAAAAAAACCAAAAAAAGAATTATTGCATTAATAATAGTCCATGCATTTGGAAATTGTGTAAAAATGGATAATAAACTAATAAATTTTTTTAGAAAAAATAAAATAAAAATTATTGAAGACGCAGCAGGAAGTTTAGGTTCCTACACTAAACTTCAAAATAAAATTAAACATGCTGGATCTGTTGGGGATATTGGATGTATTTCGTTCAATGGTAATAAAATAATTACTTCAGGTGGAGGCGGAGCAGTAATTACTAACAATAAAGAGATTTATAATAAAATTAATTATCTTTCTAACCAAGCCAAAGATGACATATTAAATTATAAACACGATGAAATTGGTTACAATATGAGAATGTCTAATTTAAATGCTGCAGTCGGATACTCTCAGTTAAATAAATTGAAATTAATTATAAAAAAAAAGAGAGAAATAAATTATAATTACTATAAAAACTTATCAAAAACTCCAGGATTAAAGATCTTAAGAGAAAATGAAAATTCATATTCAAATTACTGGATTAATATTTTAAGAGTAAATTCAAAAGAATACGGTAGAACAAAGAATGATCTTATTAAATTTTTGTCATCGAAGGGAGTCGAAGTCAGGTCAATTTGGTATCCAAATCATTTACAAAAAGCATTTATTAATAATCAAAAAGATAAAACTGTAATATCTGAAGATTTATTTAAAAGTTCTATTTGCTTACCTAGCAGTTACTCATTAACTAAAAAAGAAATTTTATATATAAGTAAATTAATAACTTCATATGCTAAAAAAAATTAAAAAAAGTACTATTTATAACTCAAGCATAATTTCAAAAGCGCTTTTAAAAATGCAGAAATTTGGACTTAAAACTTTGATAGTAATCGATAAAGCAGACAAATATTTAGGAACTTTAAGCGATGGAGACGTAAGAAGATCATTAATAAAAAAGAAAAAATTATCAGATAGAATTAATGGTATTTTTAAAAAGAAAACAATCTATCTGACTAAAAAAAAATACTCAATTTCAAAAGTAAGAAATTTATTTTTAAAAAAAAGAATAGACTTAATTCCTATAATTTCAAAAAATAAAAAAATTTTAGATGTTGTTAATTATTATGATGTAAATAAAAAAATCACAAAAAAAAGATTTTCAAAAAGAATTCCAGGAACTGCCGTAGTGGTAGTTGCAGGTGGAAAAGGTACAAGACTTCTTCCTTATACTAAAATTTTACCAAAACCGTTAATACCTTATAAAGGAAAAACGCTCATTGAACATGTAATAAATCAATTTACAGCTTTTTCTTTAAAAAATTTTATTTTTACGATTAATTATAAGGCGTTAACCTTTAAAGCCTTTTTCCAAGAACTTAATCCGCCAATAAATTATAAATATATAGTAGAAAAAAAACCACTTGGTACAGCAGGATCTTTAAGAAAAATTATTTCAAAAAAATATAAAAATTATTTTGTTGTTACTTGCGATACTTTAATCCAAGCAGATTTTAATAAAATTTATAAATTTCATATGAAAAACAATAACGATATAACAATAATATCGGCTAAAATAAGCAATAAACTTCCTTATGGTGTTTTAAAAGATAAGGCAAAAAATAAATTAGAATATTTTAATGAAAAACCTTTGGTTAAATATACCGTAAATACAGGTATGTACTTAATAAAATCTGAAATTTTTAAATTAATACCTAATCATAAAGTTTACAATATGAATGAATTAATTTTAAAAGCACAATCATTAGGCAAAAATATATCGTTGTATAAAATCAAAGAAAAATCATGGAGAGATCTTGGTAAAATTTCCACTTTTGAAAAATAAAAAAAAATTGAATGTTTTAGTTATAGGGTTTGGTTCAATTGGAAAAAAACATTGTAAAATATTAAAAAAATTAACTAATAATATTACTGTTTTTACTAGTCAAAATATCAAAAATTTTAACAAAATTTCTTCCTTAAAAAAAATAAAAGAGCTCGATCCTGATTATTTTATAATAGCTAGTAAAACAAATACTCACTTTTCGTTTATTAGATTTATAGAAAAAAATTTTAAAAATAAGAAAATATTAATCGAGAAACCTATTATGGAAAAATATAGAGCTCTAAAATTAAAAAAAAATAAATTTTTTGTAGGTTATAATTTAAGATTTCATCCAGTAATAATTTTTTTAAAAAAATTTTCAAAAAATAAAAAAATTAATTTCATCAACATAAATAGTTCTAGTTTTTTACCAAAATGGCGGAGAGATATAGACTATAGAAAAAGTAACAGTGCATCGAAAACTTATGGCGGAGCACTTTTAGAACTTAGTCATGAGCTGGATTATACATCGTGGATATTTGGAAAATTCCGTCACATTTATAGTTTTAATAAGAAAATTTCTAACCTTGAAATATTAGCAGATGATATTTTACTTTTTGTTGGAAAAAATTTAGAAAACAGTATTATCAATATTTCTATTAACTTTTTTTCAAGAATCAATAAAAGAGAAATAATTATTGAAGGTGATAATTTTACATGTAAAGGTGATATATTATTAAACGAAGTTTCAGTAATTTCTAATAATAAAAACAAAATTTATAAATTTTCAAAATTTAATATGAGAGAAACGTATTTAAAACAGCATTTGGCACTGCTTAAAAATGAAAATAATTTTTTGTGTAGTGTAAATGATGCCCTTGCTACAATGAAAACTATTAAAAAAATTAAATCTTTTAAATAGACAAATGAAAATTTTATGTACAATATGTGCCAGAAAAGGATCAAAAGAGATTAAGAATAAAAATATAATTAAGTTTAATGGTAAACCACTAATTTGTCATACGATTAATCAAGCAAAAAAAATTAAAATTTTTGACAAGATTGTCTGTTCATCTGACTCTTTAAAAATACTCCAGATAGCAAAAAAAAATAAAATAGATTTCTGTATTCACAGATCTAAAAAACTTTCCACTGATCAAATTCCTAAAATGGATGTAATTAAACAAGCTCATATTTTATCAGAAAAAAATTTTAATCAAAAATTTGATTATATCGTTGATCTAGATGTTACCGCACCACTAAGGTCAATAATGGATATAAAAAAAGCTATAAATTTTATCAAAAAAATAAAGCATCACTGTAATTTAATTACAATATGTCCAGCAAGAAAAAATCCGTATTTTAATATGGTTGAGTTAAATAAATTAGGTAAGGTTAAATTAGTTAAAAATATAAATGATAATAAACATTTTAATGCTAGACAGCTAGCACCTAAAGTTTTCGATGTAAACGCAGGAATTTATGTTTGGAAAAGGCTTTCACTTATAAATGAAAAAAACATAATTAATAAAAGAACTCAATATTTAGTAACTCCATACGAAAGATCGATAGATATTGATAGTAAAACTGATTTAAAAATTGCAGAATTCCTTTTTAAAAACAAAAAATACAATTAAAATCTAATTATGTTCAAGAATTGAACATATGATGATAATGTGATATCTTTTCTTATGGACATAAATATTTTTGGCTTAAAAAATAAAAAGATTTTAGTTGTAGGCGGTTCAGGACTTATCGGGCTTGAATTATCCAATTTCTTAAATAATCTTGGAGCAAAGGTATTTAACCTTGACATTAGAAATAATAAAAAAATGAATAATAATGTTAAGTTTATAAAATTTGACGTAACAAAAAAAAATTTAATTAAAAATAAACTAGATAATTTTTTTAAAAAAAACGGTATTCCTGATTGTTATGTAAACTGTTCATATCCAGTTGCTAAAGGTTTAAATAAATACAATTTTAAAGATATTAGCCTAAATACTATTCAGAGTAGTTTAGATGTGCATCTTAAAACTTATATATGGTTAGCAAAAACTATCGCAGAAAAAATGGTGAAGAGTAAAATTAAAGGAAGCTTAGTTCAATTTGGATCTCACTATGGTGTGATTGGACAAAATTCTGATATCTACTCAGGAACAAAAATGAGCGAAAACATGGTCTATTCTGCAATCAAAGGCGGCATAATAAGCAATACAAGACAGATGGCAGCTCATTACGGCAAGCATGGTATTAGAGTAAATTGTATAAGTCCCGGTGGTATAGAAGGTCATGTGAAAGGAAAAAAATTTGCTCAACCAAAATCATTTTTAAAAAGATATTCTTTAAGAACACCTTTAAAAAGACTTGCGAAAAAACATGAGATAGCACCTTCAGTAGCTTTTTTGCTTTCAGATGCTTCAACTTACATTACAGGAATAAATTTAATAATTGATGGTGGTTGGACTTCTTCCTAATAATAAATGAACAAAAAAATTATTATTATTTTAGCTCCTTTCAAGATAAGAAAATATGATTTTGATAGATTTGATTTTGAGGAGCTCAAGAAACTTCATAATACTGAAGTAGTATTTCATGAAGTAATTGATTATATATACCCAAATTTTTATAAGGTTTTCACAAATACTTATGAAAACGAAAATATAATAAAATTTTCTGATTTTGATAAATGGAAAAAAGAAATTATTTCATTAAAAAAAAAATTTGGGAAAGATATTTTAATTTTAAATACTGTTAATAACGTTGATTTTAAAAGTATTAGGATAAATTTTTTTTTAAAAAAAAATAAAATAAAGTACCTAAGTTACTCTGTTGTAAGACACGCGATGGATGAGAAAGGAACAGTTTTATATAACTTGAAATGGTTGTTTGAAAATTTAATATTCAATCAAAAAAAAATTATTATTTATATTGAAAATTTATTAACATTTCTTACTCAAAAGCTGTTTAACATATATCCAGATTTTTTCTTAAGATGTGGTGATAAAAGTGAGTTAGATAATTTTGATAAAAAAACAAAATTTATTAATGGGAACAGTTTTGACTATAACATGTCTTTAAAACATAGAAATATAAATTTCAGCCGTAAAGAAAAATACGGATTATTTTTAGAAGCTCCCTGGCCAGTACACAATGACGGCGATTTTGTCCTAGTTGGCAATAAAACTAATACTAAAGAACTAGCTAAAAGCTGGTTAAATTCTCTAAATAAATTTTTTGATTTAGTCGAAAAAAAATTTAATATTAAAATTTTAATCGCACCTCACCCTAAAATTAAACATCATGAAAAATACTCAAAGCTTTATAACGGTAGAGAAATTGTCGATAAAGGCTTACATCTTTCTGCAAAAAATGCTGAATTAATAATTTCAAGAAATAGTGGCGGTGGTTCCTACGCAGCTATTTATAAAAAACCTAAAATTTTTATTTACAATAATGACTTAAAAAAAAGAGAGAACTATGTAAAAAATCAGTTAAAATTTGCTGAAGAATTTGGTTTAAATCTTATTAATATAGATAACGATTTTACAAGTGAAAATTTAAACGATCTGATTAAATTCGATAATAAGAAATATCAAAGTTATATATCAAGATTTCTTACATCAAGAAAAGATGAGAAGCCAAATCATACGATTATTTCCGAAATATTAGGAAATTTATAGGTTAAAAATTAATTTCTTGTAACAATAGTATTTTTTTTGTAAAATGTTCAAATATTGAACGATAATATAAAAATAATATAAATTTTGAACCTGAATAATAAAATAATTTTTCTCACTGGAGCCGGCAAAGGTATCGGTAGAAATTTGTATGAAAGCTTTTTAAAAAGTGGTTCATACGTTTACGCTTTAACTAGATCAAAATCTGATTTAAAAAAAATATCTAGTTTTGAAAAAAAAAATTCATCAATATTTTACGGGGATGTCAGAAATTTTGATTTAATTAAAAAAATTTTTGATCTTTCAATAAAAAAGAAAAAATTGATAAACGGTGTAATCAACAATGCAGGAATAAGACAGAGAAGAAGGTTTGAAGAAATTACTAAAAAAGAAGTGAGCGATGTTTTTAACATAAACTTTTTCTCAATTTTTAAAATAATGCAATTATACGTTAAATATTGTAAAAAATTAAAAATTAAATCTTCCATAGTAAATATTGGTTCAATTGTTGGAGAAACTGGATTTAAAGAATTAAGCGGTTATGGAGCTACTAAAGGAGCTTTAAAAAGTATGACGCAGTGCTTTTCAGAAGAATTTGCAGAACAAGGAATTAGAGCTAACATTGTAAATCCAGGTTTTACAAAGACTTCATATTTCAAAAAATTTAAGAAAAAAAAAAAATTATATAATTGGACTATCACTAAAATTCCTGCGGGACGATGGGGCGACACCAAAGAAATATCAGAATTAGTAAAATTTTTAATCTCAGATGACTCTAATTATATAACTGGTGAAAATATAAACATAGATGGAGGATGGATAAAAAAATGAAAAAAAATAATGGTGTTATAGTGTTAATCCCTACAAGATTAAATTCAAGAAGATTACCAGCAAAGGCCTTGCTTCCAATAAATAAAATGCCATTGGTTATACACGTTTATAAAAGGGCAAAACTTTCAAAAAAAGTAGATGATGTAATCATTTGTTGCGACGATAACAAAATTTTAAAAGTAGCTAAAAGTTTTGGAGCTAAAGCAATGTTAACTTCTAAACACCACAAAAATGGCACAGATAGGATATGTGAGGCCTATAAAAAAATAGGAAAAAAATATGAAATTGTTTTAGACGTTCAAGGCGATGAACCTTTAATCAGCCCTATACACATCGATAAGGTAATAGATTATCATCGAAAAAATTTTAACGCAGACATCATTCTTCCAAATTTACAAATAGATGCTGTAAACAATACTAACATTGTGAAGCTTGTTACCAATAAATTAAATGAGGTATTGTATATTTCAAGAGCAAATATTCCTTACGAATTTAGAAATAAGATAAAGAAAATCAAAAAACATTTATCAATAGTATCTTTTAAACCTGAGTCATTATTTAAATTTGGAAAAGCAAAAAGATCTGACGCAGAAAAAGTAGAAGATATTGAATTACTAAGAGCTTTAGATATTGGCTTAAAAATAAAAACAATAAACTTAAAAGGGGACAGTTTTTCGGTTGATGTATTTGAAGACTATAACAAAGCGCAAGTTCAAATTTCAAAAGATAGATACTTTAAATTTTATAAGTAAATGAACATTAAGTATAAATTAGGAAATACATTACACCAAATCTCATTTTGCAGAAAAAGAGAAAAAAATAATATTTCAAAAGAAATTGAAAAATTAAGATCAGATAGAAATATTCTACTAATCTATGATGATAAGATTAATCAGAATATCACCAAACAAGTTTTTGAGGACCTTAAGCTGTCTGGTTGTAAAATTTTTACTTTGAAATCAGAAGGAGACAAAAAAAATAAAAATGAAAAATTTTTATTTAAAATAATTGATTTACTCATAAGAAGAAAATTTACGAAAAAATCTATTATAATCTCTTTAGGAGGTGGCGTGGTTGGTGATGTATCTGCTTTAGCAAGCAGTTTGTACTTGAGGGGATTAATATATTTTAATATTCCTAGTACCATGACCTCAATAGTTGATAGTTGTATAGGGGGTAAAACTGCGATTAATTATAAAGGTATTACTAATTCTGTTGGGACTTATTATCATCCAAAAAATGTATTTATTCTTGAGGATATTTTCCAGAATATTCCTAATCGAGAATTTGATGCTGGTATTGCAGAGATAATAAAGTGTGGAGTAATAGATAACGAAAAAATTCTAAATTTTTTAAAAATGAATAAAGAAAAAATCTATAAAAGAGATTATAAAACTGTAGCAAATCTTTGCAAACAAACGCTCCAGTCTAAAATAAAATTTTTCAAAACAGATGTGTATGAAAATGATAAAAGACTATTTTTAAATTTTGGACATACATTTGCTCATGCTATAGAAATGGCAACTGAAGTAAATTTGAAGAAAGATTTCATAAGACATGGAGAAGCTGTTGGATTAGGCATGTTGGCCGAAATATACTATGAAAATAGATCGAAAGGAAAAATATTCAATTTAGTGAAAGATCTTTTAAAAACTTATAACCTACCTATAAAACTTGATTTTACAAAAATAAAGATTAACAAAATTAAACTTTTGAATGATATTTACAAGAACTTATTTTTAGATAAAAAAAAAATAGATAAATATCCTAGATATATCTCAATTAAAAAAATCGGATCACCTAAAGTAAAAGAAATTAAAGATTTTGACTTTATAAATGATACAATTTTAAAAGTTTTATTTTAAATGACAAAAAAAGAAGACATTAAATATTTTGATCCACAAATTTCAGTTAAAGAACAGGCTGTAGCAGAGAGACTACAATTTGTTCCCGGCACAAAAACACCATTGCCTTCAGAAATTGAAATAAGTGAGTCTGGTATGTGTAACAGGAAATGTTCGTTTTGCCCACGAAGCGCCCCTGATTACGAACATAAAAATGAATTTATTAATTTTGATTTACACAAAAAATTATGTGATCAACTAAAAGATTTAAATTATTCAGGCCTAATAATCTATTCCGGATTTGTTGAACCAATGTTAGATAAAAATATTTACAAACTCGTGAATTACGCAAAAACTACTTTAAGTAATGCTAGGATTGATATGATTTCTAATGGAGACGTTTTAAATGAAAAAAGACTAAAAAAACTTTATGACTCAGGCTTAGATAGACTACAAATAAGTTTATATGATGGCGAGGAACAACACTCAAAATTTATTGACTTAGGTAAAAAGTTAAAACTTACAAATAAGAAATATGTTCTTAGACCAAGATATCTTCCTGAGAAACAAGATTTCGGAATTACATTGAGTAATAGAGGAGGAATGTTAGAAAATGCAGAATATGTAATAGCTCCCAGAAAAGAAAAATTACAAAAAAAATGTTTTTATCCAAGTTATAAGTTTTTTCTAGATTACAACGGAGATGTTTTAATGTGTTCTCATGATTGGGGTAAAAAAAATATCTTGGGTAATTTGAAAAATGAAAATTTTTTAGATATCTGGTTATCAGAAAAATTTAATTTAGCTCGAAAAAAACTTAATAATGCAGATCGATCTCTAAGCCCTTGTAACGTTTGTGATGTAAAAGGTGACCTAATAGGAAAAAAGCATCATGAGGCCTGGAAAAATATCTAATCATTAACTAATGAATAATAAAAAAAAAAGAAAAGTTTTAATTCTTGGTGCTAGTTCTGACATTGGTATCGAAATTATAAAGAAATATCTTAATGAGAAATATAAAATCCTGGCTCATTATAACAAAGGAAATAAATATTTTTTTAACTTTATAAAAAAAAATAAAGATATTGATTTAATTAAATTTGATTTTTTAAAATCTTTTTCTAAATTAGAAAGATTAGTTAAAAATAAAGAGTTTAAAAATTGTGATGTTTTGATAAATGCACTTGGATATCTAAAAGAAATAGATTACGCAAAAGTAAAAATTCATGAAATAGATAAAGCTTTAAAAGTCAACTTTTATCCATCTTTTGTATTTACTCAATCTTTAGGCCCAAAGATGGTTAAAAGAAAATGGGGTAGAATAGTAAATCTTGGTTCAATTGGAGTAAAATACGGTGGTGGTGAGAAAAATTCACCTTATGCAATTTCAAAACATAGCTTAGAATTTTTTCCAAGCCATATACAAAAATGGGCTAGAAAAAATGTTTTAGTTAATACGATTAGAGTAGGTCTTACAGATACAAAAATACACCTAAAATTAAAATCAAAAAACATGAAAAAAAGAATTAATTTAGTCCCATTAAAAAGAATGGCCGATAAACATGAAATAGCGAACTTTGTTTATTTTCTGGGTTCCGATCGAAATTCATATATTTCAAATCAAGTTATAAGAATTTCTGGGGGAGAATAATGCAAAACATTAAAGATGCACAAGTTGAATTAATTAATAAATTTAAAAATTATTTGGTAAAATTTGATAGAAATTTTTTTAAGCCTGAAAAAAATTCACTATTTTACCCAGCAACTTATAGTGAGTGTATTGGGTCTTATATTTTACGAAAAAAATATCATGAGAAAAAAAGTTTTATTAAAAATTTGAAAATCGTATTAAGTGATATTCTTTATAGCTTAAGATATTGTAAAATAGAGGAGGTAGAAAAAAAAAGTGACATATTTTACGATAGAATAATTGTTACTTGGGCCTTTGACAAGAATTTCAAAAAGGATGGGTCCATTGATGATAGGTACTTCAACATAAATTCAAAGCGCATAAAAAATACCCTTTGGTTTGTTATCTACCAAAGTGAAAAAATTCCAACTAAAATTGATAAAAACATAATTCTTTTTAACCCTAAAAGTAAAAGGATAAATATTATAAATCTAATATCTTTAATTTTAGAAAATCTAAAGTTTCTTATTTCTGCTAATTATTTTTTATCATCAATTTCTAACTATAATCATTTCTCAAAAATATTTATCAAAAATATAAGTCCATATATTAATGAAGATGTAAAAAGCTTATTAATTCCTTATGAGGGCCAACCATTTCAAAATAAGCTAATTCAATATATTGAAGACAATTATTCAAATATAAAAACCATAGGTTATATTCATTCACCGCCATTAGCATTACCTAGTAATTTCATTTATAAAAATTATTGTCCAAAAAAAATTATTGTAAACGGAAATGATCAATTTAGATGTTTTTCAAAGATATTAGGTTGGAAAAAATCTGATATTATTTTAGCACCCTCTTTTAGATTTTTTAAACAAAAAATTTCTACAGACAAAATAATTTTTTTACCTCTAAATATTAAGAATATTGAAAAAGTTATTAATTCTTTGCTGTATCTAGAAGAAAAAAAAATTATTAATCTAAAGGGCTATACTGTTAGAAATCACCCAGCCTCTAAAAATTCAAAAAAAAACTTGGAGGCAGAAAAAAGAATAAATGAAATTATTAAAAAATTGAAATTAAAAAAGGTAAATAAAAAATTAAATTATTCCATTTTTATCGGAACATCAGGAAGTATAATTGAAGCATTAGAAAATGGAAAAAAAGTAATACAAATTACAGAGGAAAACATTTTTGATTTTTATAGTCAGAAAATATGGAAAAATATATTGTCTAAAAAAATATCTGAAAATATTTTTATTTATAAATTAAGAAAAAAAAACCAATTAATAAAAATGGGGAAAAAACAAAATAATTTAAAAAGAATATTAAGTCTTTAAAATTTATGAAAAAAAAAATTTTAATAATAGGTGGTTCTGGTTTTTTAGGTTTCCATTTGTGTAAATTGTGCGTAAACAAGGGTTTACAAACATTTAGTGTTTCTACAAAAAAACCAAGAAAAGATAGGAAAATAAAAAAAGTTAAATATATTCTATGTGATATTAGTAAAAAAGATAATGTAGAAAAAAAACTTAATTATAATTTTAATTATGTAGTTAATTTAGGAGGCGAGGTCGATCATACAAATAAGACAAAAACTTATAAAAGTCATTTTTTAGGTTGTAAAAATTTAGCAGAATTTTTTTCTGGAAAAAATTTAAAACTGTTTATTCAGGTAGGAAGTGCAGCAGAAAATGCATCTATTAAATCACCGCAATCGGAAACATTAAATGGAAAACCAAAAACACCTTACGGAAGAGCAAAGTTGGCTGCATCAAAATTTTTATTTAAAAAAAAAATAAAAGATAATTTAAATTTTGTTATATTTAGGCTGTATCAAATTTATGGACCTCACCAAGACATTAATAGATTCATTCCAATTTTAATCGACTCATGTTTAAAAAAACAAATTTTTAAATGTTCCAACGGAAATCAATTAAGAGATTTTTTATATATTGATGATTTAACGTCTGTTTTTTTTAAAGCATTAAATAATAGAGATATAATTCATAAAATAATTAATGTTGGAACTGCTAAACCAAAAAAATTAAAAGACATAATTGCAAGTGTGATTAAAATTTTTAACAGCGTAGAACCGAAATATGGAGTCGTAAAATTAAGAAAGGATGAAGCAAAAGTAATTTACCCTAAGACTAATAGTATTAAGAGATTACTGAAGTGGGAACCAAAAACTTCGTTTGATGTAGGATTAACAAAAACAATTAATTATTATAAATCAATTAAATAATGAAAATTTTAGCTTTAATAATATTTAAAATTTTATTTTATCTGGATAAAATATTTGGGTTTATATTAAGAAAAAATTTTATTTATTTTTTTTCAGATTTAATAAACCTAAATTTAAATATTAAAAAAAAATTACTTGATAAGGAAATAATTTTTTTCGCACCTAATTTAATAATTAAATGGAGAGTAGATACTTTGTTAAGCAAAGAACCAAACACTCTTTCATGGATAGATAATTTTCAAAATAATAAAAAAATCTTTTGGGACATTGGTGCTAATATAGGTCTTTATTCAATTTATGCTGCGTTAAAACATTCAAATATTAAAGTAATAAGCTTCGAGCCATCTACAAGTAATTTAAGAGTTTTAAGCAGGAATATAGCATTAAATAAATTAAGTGATAAAATAAGCATTTACCAACCCGCGCTTAGCAAAGAAGAAAACTCTTTTATGATGTTTCAAGAAAGTCAATTTATTGAAGGTTGGTCTATGAATCAATTTAGTAATGATATTAAATTAAATGAATCAACTAATAAACAACAGAACTATAAGATTTATGGGACAAATATTGACAGTTTAATAAGAAATAATATTCTTAAAGTTCCAAATTATATAAAAATAGATGTTGATGGGATAGAACATTTAATATTACAAGGAAGCGTGAACACTCTGACAAATAAAAATATAAAAAGCATTTTAGTTGAAATTGACGAAAGCCACAATGATCAGTTACAATCAATTTTGAATCTAATGCAAAAAAATAATTTTATTATTAAAGAAAAAGATAACGTTTTAATTAATCAGAAAAGTAAAAAATTTAAACACCAATTTAATTATATTTTTGAAAGAAACTAATATTAAAATAATTGATAATTTTTTAAAAAAAGAAGATTTAGAAAAACTAAATTCTTTAGCCTTATCTTCAATTAAAGATAATGAAATTAAGGTATTTCATAATAGTATTGATCAAAATAAAAATATTAAAAATTCTTGTATTTCAGTTGAAGCCTTAGAACAGTTGCAAAAAAATTATCACGATCAAGCAATAGATATTTTAAAGGAACTGAATCCAAAAAAACTTGATCTTTATGATTATTCTGAATTTCACATAATTGTTACAGGAAAAAATTATAAATTTCCAATTCATGACGATACACCCAACAAATTACTTAGTGGAGTAATATATTTAAAACCAAATAAAAATACTGGTACAATTTTTTACTCAAATAAAAAGGGAGACGATAAACAAGAAATAGAGTGGAAAATAAATAGAGCTGTTTTTTTTTCTAGATCAGAGAAAAATACTTGGCATTCTTATGAAGGCGATGGTGTTTCTGATAGAATAGCATTAGTTTACAATTTAATGACTAATAAGATTAAAGATGTATATAAAATTGAGAAAAAAAGTTTTTTATTTGGTCAATTACGTTACAAATTAAATCCTGTTTTATACAAATATTTCAAATTTACTATATGAAAAGAAATCATACTAAAATTTTAAAAAAAATATTTAAAAGCAAAAAAGTTTTAATAACTGGTCACACTGGGTTCAAAGGTTCTTGGTTATCTTTATGCCTAAGATATCTAGGCGCTAATATTTTAGGTATTTCTAAGAATATTCCTTCATCTCCCTCAAATTTTCTAACTAGCAATATAGACAAAATTGTAAAATCAAAAACTTTAGATATTAAAAAAATCGATAAAATAAAAGTTGAGATCAATAAATTTCAACCTGATTTTATTTTTCATTTAGCTGCTCAGTCACTCGTAGGAGTATCTTATGAAAAACCTTTAATTACTTGGAATAGTAATTTAATGGGCACTGTTAATATTTTAGAAACATTAAAAGAATTTAAAAAACGAGTTACTGTTGTAATAATAACGAGTGATAAATCCTATAAAAATGTAGAAAAAAAAAGTGGATATAAAGAAACAGATTTATTGGGCGGTGAAGACCCCTACAGTGCTTCTAAGTCTGCAGCAGAAATTGCAATAAATTCTTATTTTAACTCATTTTTAAAAAAAAAAAAAAATATTACTATAGGAATAGCTAGAGCCGGAAACGTAATAGGCGGAGGAGACTGGTCTAGAGATAGACTAATTCCGGATTGTATACGATCATGGTCAAAAAAGAGAAAGGTAGAAATTAGAAATCCGAATTCAACTAGGCCGTGGCAGCATGTTCTAGAAGCAGTTTGGGGTTATGTTTTTTTTGCTCACAAACTTAAATTAAGTAATAAACTAAATGGTCAAGCATTTAATTTTGGCCCCAAATCAAAAAAAAATTATAAGGTTTCTGAGTTATTAAATGTGATACAAAGTTATTGGCCAGATGTTAGATATCATTATCCAAAAAATAGAAAAAAGTTTAACGAGTCAAAACTTCTTAAGTTAAATTGTTCTAAAGCAAAAAAGTTGCTAAAATGGGAGTCCGTACTTAATTTCAATGAAACAGCAAAATTGACTGCTGACTGGTATTATAGCTATTACTTTAAAAATAAGAGAACCCAAGCTATCTCGTTAGACCAAATTAAAAATTTTGAAAAAATTTTTAATCAGAGAAATTAATTTATGAAAGTTGTTATTTTAGCAGGAGGTAAAGGTTCTAGATTGTCTGAGTATACTAAAAAAATTCCAAAACCAATGGTAACAATCAAAGATATTCCTATCATAGTTCATATAATGAGAATTTATGCTAAGTTCGGGTATAAAGATTTTATTATCGCCGCGGGGTTTAAATCAAAAATAATTAAAAGTTTTTTTAAAAAAAAAATATCAGATTGGAAAATAGATGTAGTTGACACAGGATTGAATTCAATGACAGGAGGAAGAGTAAAACGATTAAAGAATTTATTAAAAGATGAAAGATTTTTTTTAACTTATGGTGATGGAGTAGCAAATATAAATATAAAAAGACTCTTAAAATTTCACATTAAAAATAAAGCGACAGCAACTTTAACAGCTGTAAGGCCGCCTGCGCGATTTGGTGCAATAATAATAAAAGGAAAAAAAGTCAAAATGTTTCGTGAAAAATCTATTTTAGATCAAGGTTGGATTAATGGAGGTTTCTTTGTAATCGAACCAAAGATTTTTAAATATTTAAAAAATGATCAAACTGTTTTTGAAAATTATCCATTAACAAAGTTAGGAAAAGAAAAAAAACTTTATGCGTATAAACATAAAAGTTTTTGGTATTGTATGGATACAATAAGAGACAAAGAAATTTTAGAGAAAAAATTGACATCAATTTTTTAGACATATTAAATGAAAAAAATTAATCCATTGGTAAGTATTATCATGAATTGTCATAATGGTGAAAAATATTTATCAAAAAGCATTAGCAGTATTTTTTCTCAAAGTTACAAAAATTGGGAATTAATATTTTTTGACAATAATTCAAATGATAATAGCAAAAAAATAATAAAAAGTTATAAAGATAAAAGAATTAAGTATTTTTTTAGTAAGAAAAAAATAAATCTATATCATGCAAGAAATTTGGCACTAAAAAAGACTAAGGGTAAATATGTATCCTTCTTAGATGTTGATGATTTATGGGACAAAAAAAAACTAAAATTACAGATTGATTACTTGAAAAAAAATAAAGAGTATAAAATTATCTATTCAAATTATATGGTATTAGATGAAACAACAAATAAAAAATATAATAAATTTTTTAAAAATCTCGATTCAGGCTATGTCACACAATCTCTTTTAAATAATTACACATTGGGAATTTTAACAGTCCTTTTTGAAAAAAAAATCATTCAATCCGATTGTTTTAATAAATCTTATAATGTTATCGGAGATTTTGATTGCTTTTTAAAATTAAGTCTAAAAAATAAAATTGCTTATATTTCTAGGCCTTTAGCAGTCTACAGAATTCATGGAGATAATTATTCAATTAAATATTTAAATCAATACATTGAAGAGCTGAAAAATTGGATAAAAAAAAATAGCAATATTTATAAAAAATTTACCTTTTTTTATCTAAATTATTATTTAAATAAATTAAGAATAAAGTTATTTTTAAAATCTATTTTGGGCGTGTAGTTCAGTGGTAGAACGCTTCGTTGACATCGAAGAGGCCATAAGTTCAATTCTTATCACGCCCACCAATCACCTTTAAAAAAGCTAATTTTCAGCTATTTACATCTTATTTTAAAAATAATATAAAGTTTTGCCTGGTAATTATTGCGAAGGGGCCACACCCGATCCCATTCCGAACTCGGAAGTTAAGTCCTTCAGCGCCGATGGTACTTTGTCTTAAGATATGGAAGAGTAGGACGTTGCCAGGCTTAAAAATTATGAAAATAGCAAGTTCACTTAAATCCCTAAAAAAAAGAGACCTTAACTCTAAGCTAGTTAAGCGTAGAGGAAAATTATACGTAATCAATAAAAAAAATCCTAAGTTTAAAGCTCGTCAAGGATAGAGATGAGTGATAACGATTTCAAAAAAACTTATGATGGTTTCACTAAATTTGTGCTATGGGGAACAATTGCAGTTATTGCAATATTAGTGATATTAGCAATTACGTTACTATAAAATCAAAAATAAATAATAATGATAGTCGGCTCAATTAAAGAAAACATTACACTAGAAAAAAGAGTTTCTTTAACTCCTGAGTCAGCAAAAAATATAATTGGACTTGGATTAAAAGTGTGCGTTGAAAAGGGATACGCAATTCACCTTGGAATTAATGACAATAAATATAAAGATGTTGGAGTTGAAATAAAAGAGTCATCAAAAGAGGTATTACACTTAAGTGATCTGATTACAAAAGTTAATTGCCCTTCGGAAGAAGAAATCGAAACTTTAAAAAACGATTCAATTTTAATTGGAATGCTTAATCCATCAAAAAATAAAAATCAAATTGATAAAATTATTAATAAAAAGATTAAACTTTTTTCTCTAGAATTTTTACCTAGAATTACAAGAGCTCAATCAATGGATGTTTTATCCTCTCAGTCTAATTTGGCTGGATACAGGGCTGTAGTAGACTGTGTTGCAGAATTTGAAAAAGCTGTGCCTATGATGATGACAGCAGCAGGTACAGTACCTGCGGCTAAAGTTTTAGTTATTGGAGCAGGTGTAGCGGGTTTACAAGCTATCGCCACTGCTAAAAGGTTAGGCGCAATCGTTTCAGCTACAGACGTAAGAGCTGCATCAAAAGAGCAAGTAGAAAGCTTAGGCGGAAAATTTTTATCAGTTGAACAAAAAGAAGATATGGAAACTGCTGGGGGATATGCAAAAGAAGCTTCAGATGAATATAAAAAAAAACAAGCTGAATTGATGAAAGAGGCACTTAAAAAAAATGATATAGTAATATGTACGGCATTAATTCCTGGAAAACCTGCTCCAAGAATATTAACAGAGGATTTAGTTAAACTAATGAAACCTGGATCTATTGTTTATGATTTAGCAGCAGAACAAGGGGGAAACTCTGCTTTTTCAGAAGCAGGAAAGATTAATTTGGTAGACGGGATTAAAATAATCGGTGTTAAAAATTTGATGAACAGTCTGCCACTCACAGCTTCAAGCTTATATGCTAAAAACTTATTTAGTTTCATACGTAATTTATATAGTAAAGAAAAGAAAGATTTTAATGTTAATTTAGAGGACGAAATAATTGAAAAATCATTAATAAATAAAGTTTAATTATGGAAATAGATCCGTTTATATTTAGATTAAGTATTTTTATTTTATCAATTTTTATTGGTTATTATGTGGTATGGAGCGTCACTCCATCTCTTCATACTCCGCTCATGTCAGTTACTAATGCTATTTCATCAGTTATAATTGTAGGCGCTATCATTGCAGCTTTAGCAGGGACTTCTGAAAGTATTTTTAATACGTCGAGTATTTTTGGATTTGTAGCTATCATTTTAGCAGCAATTAATATTTTTGGAGGATTTTTAGTAACCCAAAGAATGCTTCAAATGTATAAAAAAAAGAAAGATAAGAAAAAATGATAAGCGCAAATCTAGCCGCAGTTTTTTATTTAGTATCTGGAATATTATTCATTCTTGCGCTGAGGGGATTATCATCACCTGATACATCTAGACAAGGAAATTACTTTGGAATCGCTGGAATGATAATTGCAATTGTTGTAACGTTTCTATCAATAGGTAATTTTTCCACATCGTTAGTTTATGTTATAGTATTTTTAGTTATTGGTGGAGCAATTGGTGCTTTTATAGCTTTTAAAATTCCAATGACTGCAATGCCGGAATTAGTTGCAGGTTTTCATAGTTTAGTAGGTTTAGCGGCCGTATTTGTTGCAATAGCAGCTTTTTTAAACCCTTATGCTTTTAATTTAGGAAATGTTGGCGATATTAAATTGGCTAGTCTAATTGAAATGTCCATTGGCGCAGCAGTGGGAGCGATAACTTTTTCAGGTTCCATAATAGCTTTTTTAAAGTTGAGAGGAATAATGTCTGGTGCTCCTATTACATTTAGCGGCCAGCATATTTTAAATCTAATACTTGGAATAGGTATTTTTGTATTAATTTTTTATTTATGCAAAATTCAGTCCGCAAATATTTTTTGGACTGTAATTGCAATATCATTTCTTGTGGGTGTTTTATTGATCATACCTATTGGTGGAGCAGACATGCCAGTAGTAATTTCAATGCTTAATTCTTATTCGGGGTGGGCTGCAGCTGGAATAGGTTTTACATTAGAAAATACCGCTTTAATAATAACAGGTGCACTAGTCGGATCATCTGGAGCAATACTTTCATATATAATGTGTAAAGCCATGAACAGATCATTTGTAAGCGTAATACTTGGTGGTTTTGGTGCGGACAATTCTGCCGATGAAAAAAAACAAAAGAGTGATCAAAAACCAGTTAAAAGTGGTAATGCAGAGGATGCAGCATTTTTAATGAAAAATGCTTCATCGGTTATCATAGTTCCAGGATACGGTATGGCCGTTGCCCAAGCTCAACATGCTCTTCGAGAGATGGTGGATAAATTAAAAAAAAATGATATTAAAGTCACATATGCCATACACCCAGTCGCAGGAAGAATGCCTGGTCATATGAACGTTTTACTAGCAGAAGCAAATGTTCCTTATGATGAAGTATTTGAATTAGAGGATATAAATAATGATTTTGCTAATTCAGATGTTGCTTTTGTAATTGGAGCAAATGACGTAACAAATCCTGTAGCAAAAACAGATCCAAAAAGTCCGATATTTGGAATGCCAGTTTTAGATGTTGAAAAATGTAAGTCTGTTCTATTTGTTAAAAGAAGTTTATCACCTGGGTATGCTGGGATAGATAACGAACTTTTTTATAAAGATAATACTTTAATGTTATTTGCTGATGCAAAAAAAATGACTGAGGATATTGTAAAAAATTTAGATTAATGAAAACAAAAATATTTTGTGATATAGCAGATTATAAGATAATTAAATATTTTAATAATAAATCTTATGTTGATGGCTTTACTACCAATCCAAGTTTAATGAGATTGGCCGGAGCTAAAAATTACAAAAAATATTCATTAAAAATTTTAAAAATTTGTAAAAAAAAACCAATCTCATTCGAGGTATTTGCAGATAATACCCATGACATGCTTAAACAAGCTTATGAAATTAATTCTTGGGGTAAAAATGTCTACGTAAAAATACCAGTTGTTAATTCTAGAGGAATATTTACTGGATCAGTTATAAAGGAACTTAGTGATAATGGGATTAAACTAAATATTACTGCTGTTTATACTTTTGAACAAACTAAAAAAATTTACAAACAATTAAATAAAAAAACAAAATCAATTATTTCAATATTCGCAGGTAGAATGGCAGATAAAGGAAAAGATCCGCTTCCAATATTTAAAAAAAGCTTATCGTTAACAAAAAAAAATAAAAACATTGAAATTCTTTGGGCCAGTACCAGAGAAGCATATAATTTTACTCAAGCGAGACAATTAAATTGCAATATAATTACAATGCCGCCAAAAGTAATAAGTCAAATCGAAGGATTCGGTAAAAGTTTTAAATCCATGACACTTGATACTGTTAAAGGTTTTCTAACTGATAGTAAAAAATCAAGATTTAGCCTCTAAGAAGCTTTAGCTCTAGACTGTCTTTTTCTTTCATGTGGATCCAATATAAGCTTTCTAAGCCTGCAAGACTTTGGAGTAATTTCTAACGCTTCATCAGTATTAAGAATACTTAATTGTTCGGCTATAGCCATTTTCCTTATAGGAGTTAAAACAACATTCTCATCAGTGCCCTGAGTTCTCATGTTTGTTAATTTTTTTCCCTTTAAAACATTAATTTCAAGGTCACCACTTTTTGAGGAAAGACCAACTATCATTCCTTCGTATACTGGATCATTATGAGTGACAAACATTTCACCTCGAGCTTGCAAATTAAAAATTGCAAAAGCTACAGCTTTGCCATTTTCCATAGAAATAAGAGCTCCGTTTCTTCTTCCTTCCATGTCACCTGTATAATCTCCGTAAGAATGAAAAATTCTGTTAATGACACCAGTTCCTTTTGTTAAAGTTAAAAATCTACTTGTGTAACCCATCAACCCTCTTGTCGGGGCATGAAAAATTAATCTTTTCTTGCCCTTCCCAGTATCTTTAAGATCAATAAGTTTGCCTTTTCTTCGATTCATCGAATCTATAATTTTGGATGAAAATTCTTCCTCTAAATCCATTGTTATTTCCTCTATAGGCTCAAGTTTATTACCTTTATCATCTTTTTTGACTAAAACTTTTGGAGGGCTCACAGTCATTTCAAAACCCTCTCTTCTCATCTGAGTAAGTAAAATTTCTAACATTAATTCTCCTCTACCGCTTATAACAAAAGCATCTTTATTCTCATTTTCTTCAAAATTAATACCTACATTGTTTTCTGCCTCTAGTATTAAGCGATTTCTAATTTGTGTGCTTGTCAATTTTTTTCCTTCTGTTCCTGCCAATGGAGAACTATTAACAGTAATTGTTATTGACATAGTGGGAGGATCAATAGGAGTAGCGTCAATAGGATCGTTTATCTCTAAATCACAAATTGTATCGGCAACATTTGCTTTTTCTAATCCAGCAATAATGACAATATCACCAGCCTCTCCCTCATCAATTGGGACCTTTTTAGTGCCCTCGTATCTAAAAATTTTTGTGAGTCTTCCTTCATCAATTTTTTCACCATTTAGATTAATTGCTTTAATTTGCTGATTTGCTTTTGCAGTTCCTTGTGCAATTCTACCTACCAAACTTCTTCCAAGAAAACTATCAGCATAAAGAAGAGTAGAGAGCATTGCAAAAGGTTTTGTTTTATCAAATGTAGAAGGTTTTACATGTTCAATAATCAAGTTTAATAAAGGTTGTAAATTTTCTCTTGGACCATTTATATCTTTAGATGCCCAACCAGATCTGCCGCTGGCATATAAAACTGGAAAATCTAATTGTTCCTCGTTAGCGTCTAAACTTACGAATAAATCAAAAGTCTCATCTAGTACTTCATTGGCACGTTGATCAGGCTTATCTAATTTATTAATTACTACAATTGGCTTAAGGCCTTGTTTTAAAGCTTTAGAAAGAACAAATTTAGTTTGCGGCATTACACCTTCAGCTGAGTCTATTAAAAGCAAAGCTCCATCAGCCATATGTAAAACTCTTTCAACTTCTGCAGCAAAATCTCTGTGGCCAGGGGTATCGATAATATTTATCCTTGAATTTTTCCAATTAATAGACGTAGGTTTTGCAAGTATTGTAATACCTCTCTCTTTTTCCAATTCACCAGAGTCCATTACTCTCTCTTCAACATTCTCATTATCTCTGAATGTTCCACTTTGCTTCATTAAATTATCAATCAAGGTTGTTTTTCCATGATCCACGTGTGCAATGATAGTGATATTTCTGATTATATTATTCATTTTGGTTGCGGGGGCTGGATTTGAACCAGCGACCTTCAGGTTATGAGCCTGACGAGCTACCAGACTGCTCCACCCCGCGATAAATTATTTTTTTTTTATATTAATAGCTTGAAGTTTATCCTTATCTTCTTTTATATCGTAAGCTATCGTTTGTTCTTCTTTTAAAACTCTAAGCTTTGATTGTTCTAACGCGGAAACATGTAGAAAAATATCTTTTTTTGTTTCATCATCAGTAATAAAACCATAGCCTTTTTTGGCGTTAAACCATTTCACTTTACCAGATGGCATTGTTAATCCTCTCATTTTAATAAATTTAGTACCTGTTTTTTAATTTTTGGAGTTTTTTTATTCGTTTAATATTTTCTGTTTGAACTCTCTTTTTTTTTTCAGATGGTTTTTCGTAAGTACTTTTCATTTTCATCACCTTGAAAAACCCCTCTTTTTGAAGCTTTCTTTTAAGAACCCTAATCGCTTGCTCAACATTATTATCTTTTACGTCTATTTTAATAAAAACCTCCAGTTAATTTTCATGGTAGTTAACATTAGAAAATCTATTTGTCTATAGAGAAGCTGCTTGTGCTTTTTTTTCCTCTCTAATTTTAGCCTTTTTTTCTCTTTCAACTCTCCTTTTAGCTTTATCTAAGCTTTTTTGAAAAGCTTCCTGTGTACATAAAGCTAAAATTACTGGGTCTCTTGGCTTTAAGTTAGAAAAGTTCCAATAGCTCCTTTTTCTAATTAAGGAAACAGTACCTTTAGTGCTACCAACAAGTTTAGAAATTTGGCCATCAGTTAATTCAGAAGCATTTTTACATAACCACAAAATAGCATCTGGTCTATCTTGTCTTTTTGATAATGGAGTATATTTTGGTCTCTTTCTTTCTTTAATTTCTACTTCCTCAATTTTTTTTAATAATTTTAATTTTCTTTGTGAATCTTTAGAGCAATCTTCTATTTCTTCTCTCGAAAGCTGTCCTGCTAAAATTGGATTATACGCTTTTATACCTTTTGCCACATCCCCATCAGCTATACCTTTAACTTCTAATTCATGAAGATTACAAAACTCAGCAATTTGCTTAAAAGTTAGCGTTGTATTTTCAACTAACCAAACAGCTGTTGCTTTTGGCATGAATGGAGTTTCAGACATAATTATTTTTTAGATCTAAGGTTACTGAATTTTTTGTTATATTTACTTACTCTTCCTTTATCCAGGATTTTTTGAGTTCCGCCAGTCCAAGCAAAGTGAGATTTTGGATCTATATCCAGTTTGAGCACATCATTTTCTTTACCCCAAGTCGACCGAGTTTCAAACTCAGTTCCATCTGTCATAACGACTTTAATTTTATGGTAATTGGGGTGTATATTTTTTTTCATGAACGGAGTTTTATATTAATAATTATGCTTACTCAATATCTTTTTTGTTTAGAAGTTCACTTAATTTTTCATGTATATTGGAGTTCGAGCCTATTATATTCTTTTTTAAAGGGAAGTTTATGTCCTCCTCAAAAAAATTTACGAAACCACCTGCCTCTTTCAAGATTATTATACCTGCAGCTATATCCCAATAATTTATCTCTCTTTGCCAATAAGCATCAAATCTTCCACAAGCTACATAGGCCATATCTAACGCTGCACTTCCAAATTTCCTTACATTTGAAACATTATTAGAAATATTAACATACTCTGAAAAAATTTTTTCTCTGATTTTACTTGCTCCTTTAGGCCCACCTGTAACTACTATTGCATCTTTTAGATTTTTTTTATTAGACACTCTAATTCTTTTATTATTTAGAAAAGCACCATTACCTTTTTCAGCACAAAACATCTCGTTCATTATAGGATTAAAAATTACTCCACATTTTATTTCACCTTCTTCCTCATATCCAACTGAAATCGCAAATTGAGGTATACCATTTAAAAAATTCATCGTTCCGTCAATTGGATCTATAATCCACCTATTTTTTAAATTTGATTTATTAATTATACCTGTCTCTTCAGTAATAATTCCATACTCAGGATGTGCTTTTTGCAATTCATCGATTAATATTTTTTCAGTTCTTTTGTCAGCCGATGTAACAAAATCGCCAGGACCTTTTTTAGACACTTGAAGATTTTCTATTTCTCCGAAATCTCTTATTAAAGATCTCGATGCTTTAGCACATGCTTTTGTAATTAAATTAATTTGAGGAGAATTTAGTCTCATTAATTTGCTCTTTTTACGTATTCGAGTGTTCGAGTATCAATAATAATTTTTTCCCCACTTTCTATGAATGGTGGAACATTAATCTTGACTCCACAATCGAGCACTGCAGGTTTATATGAGGAAGAAGCAGTTTGATTTTTAATTGCAGCATCAGTTGTTTCTACTACACATTCTATATTATTTGGTAAATCTATAGATATTGGTTTTTCTTCCATAAATGAAATTGTAACTTCTAAATTTTCTTTTAAAAGTTTGTGTTTTTCACCTGTTGTTGATTTGGGGATCTCAATTTGTTCAAAAGTTGTATTGTCCATGAAATGACAATTTTCACCGTCTATATATAAAAAATTAAATTTTTTTTCATCAACTTCTGCTTTCTCAACAGTTTCACTCGATCTAAATCTTTCGTTTAATTTTGTTCCTTTTAAAACACTTTTTAATTCAACCTGATTAAATGCCCCTCCTTTTCCTGGTTTTACATGTTGTGTTTTAAGAACATTCCAATAATCATTTTTGTGCTCGATTATCATTCCAGGTTTTATTTCATTTGCAGTAATTTTCATTTGAACTTTCTAATTGCTAATTCTGGTTTTAAAATTGGGTTATCCCAAATAAAACTTGATAATGCAATATAATTAGCTCCAGCATTTACCAATCTTTTATAGTTTAAATTATTAATTCCACCTATTACAACAATTGGTTTTCTAAACTCTCTTTTTACACTTCTTAAAGTACTTATATTTGCTTTTTTAGCATTAGGTTTAAGTTTAGATTTAAAAAAAGATCCTAAAGCAATATAATCAGCTTTATTTTTAATAGCATGCTTAACAAGAGACTTAGAATTATGACATGTGATACCTAAAATTTTTTTTTTAAGTTTTTTTCTAGCAATAATAACTGATTTATCTTTTTGACCTAAATGACAACCGTCAGCTTTTATTTTACAAGCTAAATTTAAATAATCGTTAACGATAAATTTTACTTTATGTTTATTAGTTATTTTTATTATCTTATTTGCTATTCTTATATATTCTTTGGATTTAATTTTTTTCAATCTTAATTGAAAAAATTTTACATTTTTGAACGATAAAGTTCTTTCTAAATTATAATAAAAATTGTTATCTATTTTATTTGGTGAAATTAAATATACTAGTCTTTTCAAAGGCTTATGCTGCTGTCTCTTTCTCCAAATCCTCAGACCATTCTCCCTTTGAGGATAGACCATTCATTTTGGCCCTATGATTAAAAGCTTTTTGAATATCTGATATATTATCTTGATTTTTTCCAAACTCTTTTAGCGCACTAGCTTGTAACCCTCTTCCATAAGAGAAAGTAATCAAAAAATTGCTATTATTAATTTTGTTAATTTCATTTAGATTTTTGCTTGACTCAATTTCAGATTGTCCACCGGACAAAAAAGCAATACCAGGAACTTCACTAGGAACATTTTTTTTTAAACAGTCCAAAGTTTTTTTTGCAATTTCTTCAGAACTAGATTTTTCTTTACACTCAGAACCAGGTATAACCATATTTGGTTTTAAAACAGTTCCTTTCAAATCAACTTTATGAATTTCGAGTTCGTTATAACATTCATTGAGAACATCGGTCGTTACTTGATAACACTTATCAATATTATGAGCTCCATCCATAAGCACCTCTGGCTCAACAATTGGAACCATCTTAGCCTCTTGAACTAAGGCTGCATATCTTGCAAGCGCATGAGCGTTTGATCTAATTGATTGAGAAGAAGGAAATTTGTCTGAAATTTTGTAAACTGCCCTCCACTTAGTAAATCTTGCACCTAGGTCATAATATTCTTTTAATCTTTCACGCAATCCATCCAAACCCTCTGTAACTGTTTCATCACTGGATCCTGCTAACGGTTTAGCACCTTTATCAACTTTTATCCCAGGTATTGCTCCATTTTTAGAAATTAACTCTGGAACAGAAGAGCCGAAAGAAGTTTTTTGTCTTATAGTTTCATCAAAAAGAATTACACCTCCAATGTAATCTTTCATTGCGCTCGAGCTAAAAAGAGTTTGCCTGAAATTTAGTCTATTCTTTTCTAAATTTTCTACATTTATACTTTTAAACCTTTTTGCAATAGTGCCAGTGCTCTCATCTGCGGCTAGAATACCTTTTCCTTTAGCACACATTTTTTTAGCTATATCATTTAATGTCATACCGATTATTTATTTTAAAACACTTATACCAGGCAAGTCTTTTCCTTCTAAGTATTCTAAAAATGCTCCCCCTGCTGTTGATAAGTGTGAGAAAAAAAATTTACTCTTACTTTTCTTAATTGCTGCAATAGTATCACCTCCTCCAATTACAGAAACCATAGATTTCTCGTTAGTATTTTTAGAAATAATTTCCGCAATGGATAAAGTTCCTTTTGAAAAACTGTCATTTTCAAAATATCCAGCTGGTCCATTCCACAAAATAGTATTAGATAGATCAATTTTTTTTTTTATACTTTTAATTGTATTAGAACCAATATCTAAAATGATTTCATCATCTTTTATCTCATTAAGATTTTTATTTTTACCTTCTCCCTTAAGATTAGTTCCAACCACGCAATCTTCAGGTATTAATATTTCGCAATCATTTTCTTCAGCTACTCTATAAATATTTTTGATTATCTCTTTTGTATTTTTTTCAATCAAAGATTTCCCGATCTTAACATTCTTATAAATCAAAAAATTATTTGCCATTGCTCCCACAATAATAAGATTATTAACTTTCCTTACAAGACTAGTAATAACATTTATTTTTGTTGAAATTTTAGATCCACCTATTATGCAAGTAACTGGTTCTTTTTTATTTTTAATTACAGAGTTTATTGCTGTTATTTCTTTCTTTAACAATGGTCCAGCATAACTTTTATTAATGAATTTTGTTATGCTGTGAACAGAAGCTTGTTTTCTATGCGAGCATGAAAATGCATTATTTATGTAAATATCGCCAAGTGCACCTAATTTTTTTGAAAAATTTTCATCATCTTCTGCTTCTTCTTTAAAAAATCTAATATTTTCAATTAGTATTACGTCTCCTCCTTTTAAGTGGGAAAATTTCTCTTTTGTCTCATTGTCGAACACTCCTCTAAAAAAATATACATTAGTTTTAAGTTTATCTTTAAGATATCTATAAATTGGTATTAAAGATAATTCTGGAACATTTACTCCTTTTGGTCGGCCAAGATGACTTATAATTATAATTTTTGCTTTTTTTTCAATTAATTTATTAATAAAGGGTAAACACAAAGTTATTCTAGTGTCATCTTTAATTATTTTATCCTGTATGGGAACATTTAAATCTAGTCTTAAAATTATTTTCTGATCTTTTATATTTAAATTTTCTGGAAAAAAATTTATTTCGTCCATTAATTATTTTTACTCTCTTATCTTCTTTTGGATGAAATTTGTAATATCTTCCTCTGATAATTTGAAATGTTTGTAAACATCTTTGTAAGGAGCGCTTTCACCAAATTTATCTATCCCTAAATTAAGTCCTTTATTTTTTATATATTTTTCCCAAGAAATTATACTGCCAGCTTCTATTGTAACAATTAAAGAATTTTCTTCTAAAATATCTTTGCGATAATCTTCAGGCTGTTTATCAAAAAGCTCCATACAAGGCATTGAGACCACTTTTGAATGTATATTATTTTCCTTTAGTCTTTCTTGAACCTTTAAAGCAAGCTCAACCTCTGTACCGGAAGCGATTAGTGTAACATTGCTTTCATGAGAGGTTAAATTTACAGTATAAGCTCCTTTTTCACTTTTATTTTCTCTAGAATTTACTGGATTGATATAAGGAACTTTTTGTCTTGATAGGGCAATTACACTCGGAGTATTTTCACTTTTTAAAGCAATTTCCCAACATTCTAATGTTTCATTAATATCTGCTGGTCTAAAAACATTTAAATTTGGAATAGCTCTTAATCCTGCCAGCTGCTCAACAGGTTGGTGGGTAGGACCATCTTCACCAAGACCAATTGAGTCATGTGAAAAAATGTAAATTACTTTAAGCCCCATTAAAGCAGAAAGTCTTATGGAAGGTTTACAATAATCTGAAAATATTAAAAATGTTCCTCCATAAGGTATAATATTATCATAAAGCGCAAGACCATTCATTACTGCAGCCATGCCATGTTCTCTGACACCATAATGAATATAATTCCCGTCAAAATTTTTAGAATTAATGATTTTAGAATTGTTTGTTTTTGTATTATTAGAACCACTTAAATCTGCGGATCCACCTACTAATTGAGGAAGAAAAGCAGAAATTTTTTCTATTGTCGCCATAGAGCATTGTCGTGTTGCTAAACTTGGTTTTGATTCAAAATATCTCTCCTTTTCTTCGCAGATTAAATTTTCTAAACCCTTAATGTCTATTTTTACATTTTTTTTAAAAAGCTCACTTTTAATTTTTGAATTTTTTTTATTAATTGTTTCAAGCCATTTATTTTCTAATTGTTCACCTTTTTCTCCTATTTTTCTCCATTCTTGTAAGACTTCCTGGGGAACATCAAATGGTTGATTGCTCCATTTTAATTTTTTTCTAACTAAAGATATTTCATCATCTCCTAATGGAGACCCATGAGAAGAAGCTTTACCAGATTTGTTAGGTGAACCAAATCCTATTATAGTTTTACATGATATGAGTGTAGGTTTTTTTGATTTCGATGCCTTTGTGATTGCTCTCGAAATTTGTTTTTCGTTATGACCATTAACTTCAAAAAAGTTCCAACCGTAGGATTCAAATCTTTTTTTATAATTATCGGAAACACTTAATGAAGTAGAACCATCTATTGAAATTTTATTATTATCGAAAAATACTATTAAATTTTTTAATTTAAGATGACCAGCTAAACTCATTGCTTCATGACTAATTCCCTCCATTAAATCTCCGTCACTAGCAAATATGAATGTTCTGTTGTTTATTACTGCTGAGCCAAATTTTTTTCTATAGATTTCTTCAGCTATAGCCATTCCAACTCCGTTGGCTAATCCTTGACCCAAAGGTCCTGTGGTTGTCTCAATTCCACTACCTTTTTTATATTCGGGATGTCCAGCGCAAATAGAATTTAATTGTCTAAAATTTTTAATATTTTCTAAGGAAATACTTTTATAACCGCAAAGATAAAGTAAGGAGTAAAGTAACATCGAACCATGACCTGCGGATAAAATAAATCTATCTCTATTAATCCACTCAGGATTTTTTGGATTAAACCTCAGGTGGTATTTGAATAGCACGGTTGCTACATCGGACATACCCATTGGCATTCCTGGGTGACCCGAGTTAGCTTTTTGCACAGCGTCAATTGATAAAAATCTAATTGCGTTGGATAATTGATTAAAATTTACAGTCACTTTTAATTACCTATATAGACTTAAACTAACTATATCAATATTATGATTATGGTATAAATCTTTATGAGCAGTTTTGAAAAGAAAGAACAAAATTTAAACCAACTTATTGATAAATTAAATTCACTATCTTTAAGTTATACACAGCCAAATTACGAGTTAGAAAAAATTAAAACCGAAAAAAAAGAACTATTCAATCAAAAAAAAGAAATTGAAAAAAAAAATGAAGAACTAATGAGAGAGCATAAATATTTGAAAGAAAAAATAAAAAAACTCCAATTAGAGGCAAACAAAAGATCTGAGCTGGAAGATAAATTTAATCAAGATATTGAAGAATTAAGTCAAGAGACAGAAAATTTAGTTAACGAGATAGACAAATGGCAAATGTAAACATAAAATTTAATAACAAAGATTATTTACTTTCATGCGATGATGGACAAGAAGAGTCGCTGAAAAAATTAACAAAGTTTTTAGATAAAAAGTATTCAGAATTAAAAAATAAATTAGGTAATATTGGAGAAAATAAGCTTTTACTAATTACCACGATTAAATTAATCGATGAATATTTTAATTTAAAACAAAAAGTAGCTGATCAAAAAAAAAAATTAGATGAGATTTCTAATAAATTTAAAGAAATTAGGTCTTTAGCAATTAAGTATAAAGATGGAAAAGATATTGAAATTAGTAATCTAAATAAAGAACTGGATAATTTCAAAAAAACAATTGAAAAAAATAACTCTTTATATGAGTCAATGCTTGATAAAACTACTCAATCACTGGAAAAAATAATCTCAAATACAGAGTCGCTGTCTAAAATACAGTAGATGCAGCAAAAAATATTATTAAGAAAAAAGTATTTAAACTTAAGAAAAAAAAAATACTATGATGTAAGTAAGAGTTTTTTCTTACCTTTCTTGAAATTAATTCAATCGAATTTTAAAAAACAATTATTTAAGATAGCCTTGTATTACCCTTCTAATTATGAGCTAAATGTTTTAAAACTTTTTGAATTTAATAAAATTTTAATACAGGATACTTTACTTCCTGTTATTGATAAAAATAATATTATGACTTTCTTCCCGTGGAAAAAGAACGATATATTATTTGTTAATAAATTTGGAATATTGGAGCCAGCAAAAACTCAAGCCAAAGTGCCTGATGTCATTTTAGTGCCTATATTAGCTTTTGACGAAAATAAATATAGGTTGGGGTACGGTAAAGGGTTTTATGATCGTTATCTTAATAAATATTTAAAACAATTTAATAATATTTTAACGGTTGGTGTTGCTTTTTCATTTCAAAAATATAATAAACTTCCGATAAATCAAAATGATGTGAAACTAGATTTTATAATCACAGAAAAAGGAATTTATTAATGAATTTTTTAATCTTGGGAGATATCATGGGGGCCTCAGGTAGAAAAGTTTTAACTCATAAGCTACCAAATTTAATTAGAACCAATAAAATTGACTTTGTAATTGTTAATGGTGAAAATGCTTCAGATGATGGTCGAGGAATTACTAAAGAAATAACAGAAGAGTTTTTTAAAATTGGTGTTGATGTAATCACGTCTGGAAATCATATTTGGGATAAAAAAGAAACAATCGATTTTATTGAAAAAGAAAATAGACTTTTGAGACCAGCAAATCTTGCAAATGGTTCCCCGGGTAGAGGATATAAAATATACTTTTCAAAAGATAAAAAATTCAAAATTGGTGTCGTAAATCTTATGGGAAATATTTTCATGCGAAAAACAGAAGATGTTTTTAAAACGGCTAATGAAATTTGCAAAAAAATGAAATTGAAAAGAGATGTAGATTTTTTATTTGTAGATTTTCATGGTGAAATCACAAGTGAAAAAATGGCAGCGGGTCATTTTTTTGACGGCCAAGCAACTTGTGTTGTTGGTACACATACACATGTCCCTACTGCTGATACTCGTATTTTAGAGGGCGGAACAGCTTATCAAACAGATATAGGCATGTGTGGAGATTATAATTCTGTTATTGGAATGAACAAAGAAAATTCAATTAAAAGATTCTTAAAAGAAAAAGATGCAATAGTTCATTTTCCAGCTGAAGGGGAAGGAACTTTATCTGGAGTTATCGTTGAAACAAATAATGAAACCGGCTTAGCAATTAAAATTACCAGATTAATAGACGGTGGAAGTTTAGTTAATTAGTTATGGCAGGGCACTCACATTGGGCAGGTATCAAACATAAAAAAGGCAGAGCCGATAAAGAGAGATCTAAAATCTTTTCTAAATTATCAAGAGAGATAACTGTTGCAGCAAAGTTAGGAGATAAAGATCCTGACATGAATCCGAGATTGAGAACAGCAATACAGGCAGCAAAACAAGCCAACATGCCTAAAGATAATATCTCAAGAGCTATCAGCAAATCACAAATCAGTGGAGACAAAAATTATGAGAGTTTAAGATATGAGGGATTTGGACCATCTAATATTGCTTTAATAATTGAGACACTCACCGACAATAAAAATAGATCCGCCTCAAGCATAAGAAGTGTGTTGCAAAAAAATGGGGGGAGATTAGGAGAAACAGGGTCAACTACTCATATGTTTACTAATTGTGGAATCATTCACGTTGAAAAAAATAAAATTAAAGAAGATGAAATATTTGAAATTGCAATAAATTCTGGAGCAAAAGATTGCTTAAATTTAGATAAAATTTTTGAAGTAATAACTAATAAAGAAGATTTCTATAAAATTAAAACTGAGCTTGAAAAAAAGATTAAATCATTCAATTATTCCTCAATTGAATGGAGACCTCTTAATTATATAGACTTGTCAAAAGATAAGTGTGAAGAATTATTAGAAGTTCTATCTGCTTTAGAGGAACTAGATGATGTTCAGAACATTTTTACTAACGCTAACCTCAAAAATTTACAATAATGAAGATAATTGGAATAGACCCTGGTTTGAGTGGAGCAATAGCTATTCTAGAAAACAATAAAGTATTAAATCTGTTTGATATACCTGTGATGTCGGAGGGAAAAAAAAACAAGAGGCAATTAAACAGCGCATTGCTTGTTAGTCTATTAAAAGAAAATATTAAAAATGATGAAGAGGTGGCAGTTGTCGTCGAACAAGTAAATGCTATGCCAGGTCAAGGAGTCACAAGTATGTTTAATTTTGGCCAAACTTTCGGTGCGATTAAAGGTATATGTGCTGCTCTTGATTTACCAATTTTTTTTGTGCGACCCTCTAAATGGAAAAAACATTTTGAATTAATTAATTCCTCTAAAGACTCAAGCCGAACGAAAGCTATTGAAATGTATCCAAAATTGTCAAACCAATTATCAAAAAAAAAAGATGTTAATAAATCTGACGCTATATTGATTGCAAGATTTTTCAGTGAAACAAGATTATCTGAAGAAAATTTAACATAAATTAACTAATGGCGCCAAATTCATGACACAATCTAAAAGTAATCAACCAATATGGAACAAGATATAGCAGCTCAAGTTGTAGGATTAGGTGGAGCTACAGACTTCACCTTGTGGAAGCTATTTTTACGAGCTGATTTTGTTGTGAAATTCGTAATCATATTATTAATTGCTTGCTCAATTTTTTCATGGGCATTAATTTTTGATAAATTTAAATTATTTAAAAAAATAAATGTATCTATTATAGATTTTGAAAAGAAATTTTGGAAAGCGAAATCTGCAGAAAGTTTTAATAATAGCTTACCATCAAATTCTAACGACCCCGCAATACTGATTTTTAAGACAGCAATGGCTGAACTAATAAAAACAAAGAGACAATCTTCTGCAGTTCAAGCTGCTAGAGTTGGTAGAGTTTTAGAAATTGCTACAGATAACGAAATGAAAAAGGTAGAAAAAAATTTTACATTTCTTGCAACTGTTGGTTCTACAGCACCTTTCATTGGTTTATTCGGCACAGTTTGGGGAATAATGAATTCTTTCCAATCTATAGCAATATCTCGAAATACAAGCTTAGCCATCGTAGCACCAGGAATAGCCGAAGCTTTATTTGCAACAGCATTAGGCTTACTCGCCGCTATACCTGCAGTTGTAGCTTATAACAAATTTAATAGTGACACCCAAAAATATTTCTCAAAAATTGAAAATTTTTCTAAGAGATTCTTATCAATAATTTAGTAATGGCATTTAAATTTAACCGCTCAAAAAAAGAACCAATGAGTGAGATAAATGTTACACCATTTGTTGATGTAATGTTGGTTCTTTTAATAATTTTTATGGTTACTGCTCCTTTGTTAACTGTTGGTGTACAAGTTGATTTACCAGAGTCAGCGGCAGACTCTTTACCAGATGATCAAGAACCCTTAACATTAAGTATTAATTCAAAAGGAGAAATTTATATTCAAGAGCATCAAGTTACTTATCAAAAAATGATACCAAAGCTGTTAGCAATTGCAAAAAATAGAACCGATACAAGAATTTATGTAAGGGGAGATAAAAATATAAATTATGGACGAGTCTTAGAAGTTATGGGAACTTTGTCTGGAGCTGGTTTTTCTAAGGTAGCATTAATTTCTGAACCTTATAAGAATTGAGATGATTTATGCTAAGAAGTTTAATTTACTCAATAACTTTTCATTCTTTATTAGTTTTTTTAACTATTTTAAGCTTACCTTTTATGCTTAGAGAGCCAATTGATTTACCTCCAATAGTTTCAGTGGAGCTTATTCAGATTTCAGATAAAACAAGTATCCCATATGCCCCAAAAGCTAGAAAAATTATCGAAGAAACTAAGAAAAAAGAGGAGAAGAGGTTAGTGTCAGAACAAGCACCACCTGCTGCAAAAGCAAAAGAAAAACCAGACAGAATTCCACTCCCAAATGAAAACAAGGAAGAAAAAGAATTGATTAAAAAAAAGCAAAATCCAGAGGAAATAAAGCCACAAATTAGACAAGCATCGGAATTTGAGAAAAAAGAGTTAATAGATACTAATCAAATAGCTGCATTGATCGATAAAGCAAAAGAAGAAGAGGCAATAAAACAAAAAAAAGCTGATAAAGTAACACAAAGTAGTAAAAAAAATTCTTTTGCTACTGGTCTTACTCTTTCCCAAGAGGACGCTTTAAGAGCGCAAATTTTTGGTTGTTGGAGTGTACCTCTTGGATTACCATACGACGAAGATTTACTTGTTAGAATTAAACTACAATTAAAAAAAGACGGCACTATAATGAAATCAGAAATTTTAGATCATCAAAGAATGAATAAACCTGGACAAAAATTTTACAAAGTTTTAGCTGAAAGTGCCTTAAGGGCAGTTAGATTGTGCCAACCACTAAAAGTTCCACCAACTGGGTATGATAAATGGAAAAATTTACAATTAAACTTCAATCCAACAGAAATGTTAAAAGGCTAAAATGAGAAGACTTTTAATTATATTATTTATTAATTATTTATTCATAACTAAATCTTTTGCTTTGATAGAAATCGATATTACAAGAGGAAATCTAGATCCTTTGCCAATAGCAATTTCACCTTTACATGTTGATACAAAATCTCAAAGCTTTGAGGGTTTAAAAGTTAAAACGTTGGGAGATAACATTTCAAAAATTATTGAGGATAATTTTAGATCCACAGGATTATTTAATCCCTTAAAAAAAGATGCATTTGTTCAAAAGCCTGATATTGCACATTTGAAACCAAGGTTTGAGGATTGGAGATTAATAAAAGCTCAAGCACTTGTAACTGGCAAACTTTTAGTAAAAGATGGAAAATTAAAAGTTGAATTTAGACTTTGGGATTTAGCAGCAGCAAAAGAAATGACTGCCCTAGCTTTTACTACTACTCCATCTAACTGGAGAAGGGTCGCTCATATCATTTCAGATAAAATTTACGAGAGACTTACAGGGGAGGAGGGTTATTTTGATACGAGAATAATTTATGTATCGGAGAGCGGTCCAAAAAACCAAAGAGTAAAAAAGCTAGCTATAATGGATCAAGATGGAGCTAATACAAAGTATTTGACTTTAGGAAACGAATTAGTTTTAACACCGAGATTTAATCCAACAAATCAGATGGTCACTTATATGTCATATTTTAGAAATATGCCTAGAGTATATTTGCTAGATATAGAAACTGGTACTCAAGAGGTGGTTGGTAATTTTCCTGGAATGACTTTTGCACCAAGATTTTCTCCTGATGGGAAAAAAATAGTCATGAGTTTTGCAAAAAATGGCAATTCAGATATTTATACTATGGATTTAGGTACACGTTTAGTTGAGAGAATTACTGATCACTCTTCAATTGATACTTCACCATCATTTTCACCGGATGGAAAATTTATTGCTTTCAACTCTGATAGAAGCGGTCTTCAACAAATTTATGTAATGCGAAGTGATGGATCAGGAGTTAAGCGGGTAACTTTTGGAAATGGTATTTATGGGACACCAGTGTGGTCTCCTAGGGGAGATTTGATTGCATTTACAAAAATGCGAAAAGGAAAATTCTATATTGGAGTGATGAGGACTGATGGAACCGGTGAAAGATTGCTTACTGAAAATTACTACCAGGAGGCACCTTCATGGTCGCCAAATGGAAGAGTATTGGTTTTTTATAGAGAGACAAAAGCTGGATCAAAGGGTGAAGGTTTTACTGCTAAATTATGGTCGATTGATATAACTGGATATAACGAAAGAAGGCTTAAAACTGAAACAGATGCCTCAGACCCATCTTGGTCCTCTCTTTTATCAAAATAAGGGAGTATTTTATGTAAAATACACTTGAATAACATTCAATAATTTGAAATAAACCACAATAACAAACCCAGGGGAAAAAATGATATTTAATAAGAGTTTAAAAAATATATTACTAGTAATCTTTGCCACTTTAATTTTAAGTGCATGTTCTACTGCTAAAAAATCAGGAAATATAGATGGTGATGTATATACTGGAAAAGAAACAGTCGAATACTTAGCATCAGGTGTTCCTGACAGAATATTTTTTGCAACAAATAAGTCATCTTTAACAACAGCTTCTAGAGCGACGCTAAGAAAGCAAGCAACATATTTAAGAAAAAATAAAAACCTTAATGTAACAATTGAAGGTCATGCTGACGAAAGAGGAACTCGAGAATATAACTTAGCTTTAGGTGAAAGACGAGCTAATGCTGCAAGAGACTATTTAATGACTTATGGAATTTCTGGTAAAAGACTTTCTGTAATTAGTTACGGTAAGGAGAAACCTGTTAATCCAGCTTCAACACCATTAGCGTGGTCACAAAACAGAAGATCAGTAACAGTTAAAGTAAACTAATTAATCTTTACAATATCAAGACCCCTTAATACTAAATATTGAGGGGTCTTTTTTTTGCCATTATATAAAATTAATAATTAAGAATGTTTAAACGACTCAAAATAAATATATTTTTTTTGGTAATAGCATTTAGCTTTTCTATAAACAATGTTTTTGCTGAAGAAGAGGAAATATATTTAAAATCAATTTCTGATCAGATACAAGTAATTACAAAAGATCTTAAAACTTTAGAAAAAGCTGTTTATGAGAAGTCAGACATAGTTTCTTTAAAACCCACTAACTCAATCAAGTCAGATGGACTAAATGAGGATATCATGACTAAACATCTTTTAAAATTAAATGAGATAGAAAACCAATTTAGAGAATTAACTAATAAATTTGAAGAAGTTAATTTTAAATTAGATAAGTTATCTACTCGCGTTACAAAAATTCAATCAGACACTCAATTAAGATTTTCAGACATTGAAAGCGGTTCTAATAACTTAGCAAAAAAAAATCAAGCAGCTCTTCCTGGTTCAAGTAAACCCCAAGATTTTGGAGCAGCACCAGGATATCAAACTAACAACTTACCTAAAGAACAATCAATCAATTCAGTTGAAAGCGCCCAAACAGTAATTTCAGAAGAACCAGAAAAAAGGGATTCTTTATTGCCTGATAAATCTGCTGAAGAACAATATGACTTTGCGGTGAGTTTTATGAAAATCGGAGATTATGAAACCGCAGAATTTGCCTTAAGAGAATTTATAGATAAAAATAAAGACCATGATTTAGCGGGAAGTGCGCAATACTGGTATGGAGAAACTTTTAGAATAAGACAATTATATTCTGATGCTGCAACGGCTTATCTCGATGGTTATCAGAATTATCCTAAAAGTAAAAAGGCTCCAGATAATCTTTTAAAGTTAGGAATTACTATGGTTCAATTAGGTGAAAAAGATCAAGGTTGTAAAATGATTTCAGGATTAAAAAAAGAATACCCAAAAGCTAGTAAGTCTGTGTTACAAAAAGCTCTATATGAGCAAAAAAAATTCAAGTGTAAATCTTAAAAACGGGTTTAAAAATTTTAAAGATTTATCAATTATTTTTAATAAGTTTAGAGAAAAACTAGATTCATTAAATAAAAAGAGGTATTTAGTTGCCGTATCAGGTGGTCCTGATAGTCTAGCACTAACCGCGCTAACTAAAGCATATAACAATTTTAAAAAAACAGAATTTCACTATATTTTAATAAATCATAATATTAGAAAAAATTCTCATCAAGAGGGAAAAAAAGTCAAAAAATTATTAAAAAAAAAAAAAATAAACCTTAAAATCATTTTAAACAAAAACAAGATAACAAAAAATGTTCAGGCAGAAGCTAGAAATGCTAGATACGAATTTCTGGTCAAATATTGTATTAAACACAGAATAAAAATAATCCTTACCGCCCATAACTTAGAGGATCAGGTAGAGACTTTTTTTATAAGACTTTCTAGAGGAAGCGGCTTGAAAGGCCTTTCTTCAATGAAAACTTTAAATGAAATTAATAGAGGTGTACATTTATTTAGACCTGTTCTTGATATAAAAAAAAAATATCTAATAAAGATTTCAAAAAATATTTTTGGTAACTACATTAAAGATCCATCAAATAATGATAAAAAGTATTTGAGAACAAAGATCAGAGGTTTAAAAAAACCTTTAGAAAAAAGTGGAATAAAATACGAACAAATTTTCAAGTCCATAAATAACTTATCTATAAGCAAAGTCACGTTAGAGAATTACTTAACAAGGATTTTTAAAGAATTAATTATAAAAAATAAGAAAGAAATATTTATTAATTTTAAAAAATATAAAGAACTTGGCAATGATATAAAGATCGCTCTTATAAATCACTCAATTAAACATCTTAAAAAAAATTACTATGATTTAAGATCTAAAAAAGTGACAAATTTGATTCAAAGTTTAAATAAAAGGGATTTCAAGAAGTATACTCTTGGAGGCTGCATTTTTTTCAAAAAAGGCGAAAATTTATGTCTAAAAATTGAAAAAATATAATTTTTTACGAAAATTGTACACTATTTGTCTTATTTACAACTAATTATTATCTACAATATACTTGTTTATTATCAATTAATAATTATTTAAGTAGTAATAATGAATGTTAAAAATTTAATAATGTGGGTCATAATTGTCTTGCTTTCAGTAGGACTTTTCAACATGTTTCAAGACCCAAATAAGATAAATGCTGAAAGAAATAAGTTGCCTTTTTCAAATTTTTTAAACGAAGTTGAGGCAGGAAGAGTTGTTGAAGTTCAAATTCAAGGCAATAATATTTCAGGAGTTTTAGCTGACGGTAAAACATTTAAAACTTATTCTCCTAATTATCCTGAACTGGTAGATAAACTATCATCAAATGGAGTCAGTATTGTAGCATCTCCTCAAGAAGATAAGATGCCTTCTCTATTAGGTATTTTATTATCGTGGTTTCCCATGCTTTTACTAATAGGCGTATGGATATTTTTTATGCGTCAAATGCAGGGAGGTAAAGGTGGCGCAATGGGATTTGGAAGATCTAAAGCCAAATTATTAAATGAAGCACAAGGAAAAGTTACATTTAACGATGTTGCGGGCGTTGAAGAAGCAAAAGAAGAAGTAGAAGAGATAGTTGAATTTTTAAAAGATCCAAAAAAATTTAGTAGACTAGGTGGAAAAATACCAAAGGGTGCTTTATTAATTGGTCCTCCAGGAACAGGAAAAACTTTATTAGCCAAAGCAATAGCCGGAGAGGCCAACGTACCATTTTTCTCAATCTCAGGATCTGACTTTGTAGAAATGTTTGTTGGAGTTGGTGCATCAAGAGTAAGAGATATGTTCGAACAAGGAAAAAAACATTCACCTTGTATCATATTCATAGATGAGATTGATGCAGTTGGGAGAAGCAGAGGCGCAGGATTGGGTGGAGGAAACGATGAGAGAGAGCAGACTCTAAACCAACTACTTGTTGAGATGGATGGTTTTGATACAAATGAGGGAATAATTTTAATCGCAGCAACTAATAGGCCAGACGTATTAGATCCTGCTCTATTGAGACCTGGTAGATTTGATAGACAGGTAGTAGTAGGTAACCCAGATATAATAGGTAGAGAAGCAATTTTAAAAGTTCATGTAAAAAAAATTAATACAGGTCCAGACGTTAAACTTAGAACTATTGCAAGAGGTACGCCAGGTTTTTCTGGAGCCGATTTAGCTAATTTAGTAAATGAGTCTGCATTGTTAGCTGCAAGAAAAAATAAAAGAGTTGTAACTATGTCTGACATAGAGGAAGCAAAAGATAAAGTAATGATGGGAGCTGAAAGAAGATCTATGGTTATGTCGGAGGATGAAAAAAAACTTACTGCATATCATGAAGGCGGCCATGCAATAGTTGCGCTTAACGAGAAAGCTTCAGATCCAATTCATAAAGCAACAATTATACCTAGGGGAAGAGCATTAGGAATGGTTATGAGATTACCAGAAAGAGACCAGTTATCAGTAACTAGAGAAAAAATGCATTCTGATATAGCTGTGGCTATGGGAGGAAGAATCGCAGAGGAAATAATTTTTGGACATGACAAAGTAACTTCAGGAGCTTCTTCAGATATAGATATGGTAACTAAGATGGCTAAAAACATGGTAACTAAATATGGTATGAGCACTGAATTAGGTACTATTGCTTATGGTGAAAATGAAGAGGAAGTATTTTTAGGAAGATCGGTTACAAAACAGCAAAATATGTCTGAGGATACCGCAAAAAAAATTGACGCAGAAGTAAAGAAAATAGTAGATAAAGGATATGAGAGAGCTAGAAAAGTTCTTACCGAAAAAATTGACGATCTACATAAAATTGCAAAAGCTCTTTTAATTTATGAAACTTTATCCGGAGATGAAATAAGAGATTTAATAATAAAAAATATAAAGCCAACTAGATCTTTTAAAGAGGAAGATGAGATTGATGGTAAATCATCCTCAGCTCTTGGATCTCTAGGATTAAAACCTAAGCCTGCAGTTTAAAAAAAATGAAAAAATATTACACACGTGCGTGTAATTTTTTTTATGGCTCCAACTCAAAAAAATTAGTTAAAAAAAATTTTAATCTTCCATTATGTGGTGATAGCTCAATTTCATTCAATCAAATTGAGATTTTCACTAAAGACAAAAAAAAAGTAAATTCCAAAATTATAAATATTAAAAATATTAATAAGCTTCCTATTAATATTAGGAAAAAAGTATTTAAAGACATAAAGCAAATTACTGCAAAAAGAGAATTTTTAAGAAATAAAAACCATATACTTATGGGGATTTTAAATTTAACACCCGATAGTTTCTCTGATGGTGGTAAATTTAATTCTGCACGAAAAGCCAATAAACGAATTAAAAATATGATTGAAGCCGGGGCAGATATTATTGATGTAGGAGGGGAGTCAACAAGACCTGGGTCAAAAATTATTCCTGAAGAAACTGAGCTTAAAAGAGTTAAAGATGTAATAAAGAAATTTAAAACAAAATATTCTAAAACTTTAATGTCTATTGACACAAGAAAATCAATGATTATGAACTTTGCAATAAATCATAATGTAGATATTGTAAATGATGTGTCTTGTTTTAAATTTGATCCAAGATCTCTTGAAACTATTAAAAATAAAAAATTATGGAAAATAATTCATCATATGCAGGGAACACCTCAGAATATGCAAATCAATCCAAAATATCATAATGTTTTATTAGATATTTACGACTTTTTTGAAAGAGAAATTAAAAAGTATTTTGGAACTGATGGGATAAGAGGTACAGTTAATATCGGCAATATTAATGGTGAAAAATTTTTTAAATTTGGTTTAGCTGTAGGGACTTATTTTAAGAATTTAAAGAAAAAAAAACAGGTAGCGATTATTGCAAAAGACACTCGATTATCTGGATACGCCCTTGAACCAGCTTTAGTTTCAGGCTTAGCATCTGCAGGAATGCATATATTCACATTAGGACCACTTCCAACAAATGGCTTAGCTATGCTTACCAAAAAAATGGGAGCAAATCTTGGAATTATGATAACTGCTTCACATAATCCATTTCACGATAATGGGCTTAAATTATTTGGGCCAGATGGAATGAAATTATCGGATAAGATTGAAAAAAAAATTGAAAACTTAATTGATACTAAAACTATAAGTCATTTATCCGAACCAAAATCATTAGGAAGAGTAAAAAGGCTAGAAGATGGTAATGAAAGGTATATAAGCATATTAAAAAGTAATTTTCCGAGAGACTTCAGCCTTAAAGGTATGCGATTAGTTTTAGACTGTGCTAATGGTGCGGGATATAAATCTGCTCCAAAAATACTTTCTGATCTAGGAGCAAAAGTTTTTTCAATAGGAGTTAAACCAAACGGCTTAAATATTAATTACAATTGTGGATCAACATTTCCAGAAATATTGAGAAAATATGTAAAAAAATTTAGAGCAGACCTTGGTATTGCGCTTGATGGTGATGCAGATAGGGTGATTATGTGTGATGAGAAAGCTCAAATTATTGATGGAGATCAAATAATTGCAATGATAGCTAGCAGATGGAAAAGGAAAAAAATTTTGAAAGGTGGAGTAATCGGAACTCTTATGTCAAACTACGGTTTGGAAAAATTTTTTTTAAGTGAAAAGATTAATTTTAAGCGGTCAAAAGTTGGTGATAGATATGTTAAAGAAATGATGAAAAAATGCGATTATAATTTAGGTGGTGAACAGTCTGGTCATATCATATTAGGTAAGTTTGCTACTACTGGTGACGGTTTGTTAGTTGCTCTTGAAACTTTGTTTGCATTAAGAAAAGGTAAGTTGGCAAGTGAAATGTTTAAGGTATATGAATCAGTCCCTCAAAAACTTTTAAATATCAAAGTTAAAGATAAAAAAATAATTAATTCTAAAAAGTGTAAGCAAGCTATTAAAATAGCAAATAAACTAATAAAAAATAAAGGCAGATTGTTAGTTAGACCGTCAGGAACAGAGCCGAAAGTAAGAATAATGTGTGAATCATTAAATATTTCTTTAATGAATGAGTGCATAAGTATGGTTAAAAAAACAATTCACTAAAACATGAATCCCAGATCAAAAGTTCTAATTATTGCAGGTTCGGACTCCTCTGGTGGGGCTGGCATTCAAGCGGATATCAAAACCGTAACGTCGTTAGGTAGTTATGCTATGACTGCCATCACTGCCATCACAGCACAAAATACTACAGGAGTAAAATCAATAGTCGCAATAAAACCAAAAGAAATATCTAATCAAATAGATTTTTCAGCTAAAGACATAAGACCTAATGCAGTGAAGATAGGAATGCTGCACTCAAAGCAGGTTATTCAAGCTGTAATAAAGTCTTTAAATAAAATTAAAATAAAAAAAGTAGTTCTTGATCCTGTTATGGTTGCAAAAGGTGGTGCAAAACTTATCAATAACGCTGCTATTATTCTCATAAAAAACAAATTAATAAAGAATACTTTTTTAATAACACCAAATATTCCTGAAGCAGAAATCTTAACGAAAATAAAGATAAAATCTACTAAAGATATGATAAAAGCAGCAAAAATTTTGATTAGATTAGGTGCTAAAAATGTTTTGATTAAAGGAGGGCATTTAAAGTCAAAACGAATGAATGATATTTTGTTAAATAAAAAAATTATTAGAGTATTCACTAGTAAAAAATACATCACAAAAAATACTCATGGTACTGGGTGCACTTTATCGACTGCAATAACAACATATTTATCATGTGGAAAAGATTTGATTAAATCTTGTGAGCTTGGAATTAAATATGTTAATGAAGCAATTAAATCAAATCTAAATTTAGGAAAAGGAAACGGCCCGATTAATCATTTAAATTCATTCACTATAAATAAAAATTTTAAATAATGAAAAATGTAGTAGTAGTAGGATCACAGTGGGGAGACGAAGGCAAGGGAAAAATAGTTGACTGGTTGTCAAGTGAAGCTGATGTAGTTGTGAGGTTTCAAGGTGGTCATAACGCTGGACATACTCTAGTTATAGATAAGAAGGTATTTAAACTAAGATTATTGCCATCAGGTATAGTTAGAAAAGGGAAAATTTCAATTCTTGGAAATGGAGTTGTAATTGATCCATGGGCTCTTTTAAGTGAAATAGATGAAATAAAAAAACAAGGTATAGAGGTAACAAATGAAAATTTTATGATATCTGAATCTGCATCACTTATTCTACCATTTCATCAAGAAATGGATGTGATTAGAGAAGACGCTGCGGGAAAAGAAAAAATCGGTACTACTAGAAGAGGTATTGGCCCTTGTTATGAGGATAAAGTTGGCAGGAGATCAATAAGAGTCATGGATTTAAGATCAGAGAGCAACCTAGATAATAGGCTAGAAAATGTTTTGCTTCATCATAACGCGATTAGAAAAGGCCTGAATAAGAAAATTTACGAAAAAGATGAACTGAAAAAAAAATTACTTAAAATAGCTCCAGAAATTTTAAAGTTTGCACAACCCATATGGTCTAAATTAGACCAGTATAATAACGATAGGAAAAAAATATTATTTGAAGGTGCTCAAGGAATTTTATTAGACGTTGATCATGGCACTTATCCGTATGTAACTTCATCTAACACTGTACCAGCTATGGCAGCTACCGGTTCTGGTTCTGGCCCAAATAAAATTAGTTATGTGTTAGGGATAACTAAAGCTTACACAACTAGAGTAGGCAGCGGACCGTTTCCGACAGAATTAAATGATGAAATTGGTGAAAATCTAGGAAGAAGAGGAAAAGAATTTGGAACCGTGACAGCCAGAAAAAGAAGATGTGGTTGGTTTGACGGAGTTTTAGTGCGTCAAACTATTAAAATTTCAGGAATTAATGGAATAGCACTTACTAAATTAGATGTATTAGATGAGCTTGATGAGATTAAGATGTGTGTTGAATATGAGCTTAATGGAAAAAAAATTGATTATTTACCAGCAGTTTCTGAAGACCAATTTAATGTAAAACCAATTTATAAAATATTTCCAGGCTGGAAATCTAATACTAAAGGAGTAAGAACTTTTAAAGATTTACCCGATAATGCCAAAAGATATATTCATGCTTTAGAAGATTTTATTGGAGCTAGAATATCGAGTATTTCTACAAGCCCCGAAAGAGACGATACAATTTTAGTTGAAGATCCCTTTAATAGTTAACCTGCAGGCAATAAGTTTTTCGACTTACTAGCATTGATCATAGATTTTTGTAATTTTTCAAAGGCTTTTGTTTCGATTTGCCTAATTCTTTCTCTACTAATCTTATATTTTTTACTTAATTCTTCTAAAGTTTTTGGTTCTTCCGTAAGTCTTCTTTCACTAATTATTTCCTTCTCCCTATCATTTAAAATTTTCATAGCACTATTTAATAATTCTTTTTTATCATCGTACTCTTGTTTTTGCGAAACTAATAATTCTTGATCAAGACTATCGTCAACCAGCCAGTCTTGCCATTCATCGGTCTCACCATTCTTAATTGGATCATTTAATGACTTTTCTTGACCCATCATTCTTCGATTCATATTTATAACCTCATGAGATTCTACATCTAATCTTTTAGATATTTCATTCACCTGCTCATCCTTTAAATCTCCATCTTGACCAGGTGCAATCTGACTTTTAAGTTTTTTTAAATTAAAGAAAAGTTTTTTCTGCGCAGTTGTTGTTCCCATTTTTACTAAACTCCATGATCTTAGCACATATTCTTGTATAGCAGCTTTAATCCACCACATAGCGTAAGTTGCAAGCCTAAAACCTTTATCAGGATCAAACTTTTTTACAGCTTGCATTAATCCTAGGTTTCCTTCAGAAATTAATTCATTTACAGGAAGACCATAACCACGATATCCCATAGCAATTTTTGCAACCAATCTTAAATGACTTGTTACTAATTTATGTGCAGCTTTTAAATTACCATTCTCTCTCCAGTTTTTAGCAAGCATGTATTCCTCCTCAGCATCAAGCATAGGAAACTTTTTGATTTGTGCTAAATAAATTGAAAGACCACCAGAAGTTGGTATTGGTAAATTGCTGATTTGATTTTTTTCACTCATATTTTTTACTTATATATTAAATTTTCTAATTCAACCGCTAAAATTTTCTAGAAAATTCAATATTTTTTTGAAATTATCTGGTAGATCTGAGCTAAAACTCATCCATTTTTTAGTAGAGGGATGAGAAAATTCTAGAGTTTTTGCATGCAAAGCTTGGCCAGATAATCTATTTAATCTAATGTAGAATTCACTATCAATTTTTTTAAATTTGATATTTTTTTTTCCATACTGTTTATCGCCTAATAAAGAAGTACCTTTATATTTTAAATGAACTCTAATTTGGTGAGTCCTCCCAGTTTCTAGTTCACACTCGATCAAACTTATTTTTGGAATATTTTTAACATTAAAAACTTTTATTGTTTTGTAATTTGTAATTGCTCTTTTTCCATTAAAGTCGCTGACTGTCATTAATTGTCTATTTCTTTTATCCCTACAAATCAATGTATTAATTTTTCCTTCTAAAGGTCTGACAATACCCCAAGCAAGGCAAAGATACTTTCTTTTGATTATATGTTTACTAAATTGATCCCCTAAGTTTGCATGAGCAAAATTGTTTTTAGCAACAACAAGTAACCCACTTGTCTCTTTATCTATTCTATGAACAATGCCTGGTCTTTGTGTTCCATTAATATCTGACAAATTTTTTTTGTATTTATATAATAAACCGTTTACTAAAGTATCTTCATAGTTTCCGGACCCTGGATGAACAACCATACCTTTTGGTTTATTAATAATTAAAATATCTTTGTCTTCATAAATAACATTTAACTTAATTTTTTTAGGTAAGACATTTTGTATATTCTTATCTATTAATTGAACTGTAATTTGATCTTTAAACTTTACTTTCGAAGATGCAGAAGTAAGAATAATTTCATTTAATTTTACTTGTCTATTCTCAATTAATTTTTTTAAGAAAGATCTTGTAAAATTATTTATATTTTCCTTTAAAAAAATATCTAGTCTTTTTCCACTATTTTCCTCATTAACTGAAAATTTAATTGTATTATTCATAAATTAATTTAAATTATTCATATTGCGCCGGTAGCTTCAACTGGATAGAGCGCCGGATTTCGGCTCCGGAGGTTATGGGTTCGACTCCTATCCGGCGCACCATAATTAAATAATCCAGCTTAAAAACTTTTCCTTATTTTTAAATATATACTCTGGATAGCTGTCATCGATTACTACTTTTTTTAATTTTTTTCCTCTTCCAAAAATATCTTCAGATTTTAATATTTTTTCCAAAATTTTTTCTTCATTTAAATTTTTATCATTAAATTCACCATGTGAAAAAGATCTAATTTTATTCAATATTTGTTCAGGTGTTTGCAGGAATGAGAAATGCCATCCACCATCTATAACTTGTTGATTGATTTTATCAATTCTCCAAAAAGGATAATCTTTAAATTTTAAATTTCTAAGCTCTTGCATTGATCTAATGTTTTTCTTTTTTGTAATTTTTGAACCTATCCAATTACTTTCATCAATATTTTGGAGATTCAATTTGTACATGAACATTTTCTGTGAAAATGCTATGAACTTTTTATTGGAATTAATTTTAAATAATTTACTTAAATCTGGTATCTCATCTGAGTCAGATAAAATTATCAAATCATTTGAGGAAGCTTTTTCAATACCATTAATCAATGAATTTCGTTGATGCTGTTCTATTGGAGACTCTCCTCCAACATGTTGCTCAAAATTAATCTCCTCTTTATAATCAGCAACTATATGTATGATTTTCTTTTTGAATTTGGAAAAATTATTTAAATTAAAATTAATTTTTTTATTTTTCCCTTGATGGGTTTTAGTAGACTCTGAAATTACAAAATAATCAACAAATTTATTTAAAATATTTAACCTAAGATCAACAATATGATCCTCATTAAAATATTGAAAACAATCGTAAACAGCCATTAATTAAAATAGTTATCCTCTAATTTTTCTAATTCTTCATAATTAATCTCATATTTTTTCATAATGAGTTGTAATAATCTTAACTGGCCAAATATTAGCATTAAACTTACAAATTTTTCCTTATTCTTCATAATCAAATTTTTACCAATTTTATTATTAAAATTAGGTATAAATAAAATGTCAGCTTCAGCAGGAATTCTTGTACTATGGTTTCCGATCCCTTTCATGTCAATTGATACATAATTTAATTCAAAAAGATGATTATTAAGTTTATGCCAACTTGGTACATTCTTATACATAGAAAAAAAATGTGCCTCAATTTTAATTAGTAGTGGACGATATTCTCCTAGGCCTTTTAAAATTTCTAACTCAGACCCCTGTGTATCAATTTTTAAATAATCTAAATTTTTTATTTTCAATTCTAAAAGTTGATTAGATAGTGTGTCACATTCAGTTTCAATTGTACGAGTGACTTTATAATTATTAAAATCTTTTGTTTTAATATTGTGTAATGTAAAAGCCTCAACATCAGGTTCATACATTGATGAGCTTCCTAATCTATTATCTAAAATATATAATTTTCTTCTCTCTTTTTTACTCCATAAACCCTTATTTATAACAAATTTTTTTTCATTTAATTTATTTGCCTCCTCTTCAATCGGTTCAACTAAAATATCTTCAAAAAAAAGATTATATTTTTTTGGAAAAAATCCGTCAGAATTAAAACCACCCTGTGCTCCTACGTCTAGTGCTAAGATTTTTTCTTTGTCTAACAATTTCTTTATTAATCCTTCAAATTCATATTTATTGTTACTCTTGTAGCTACTTTCACTTAGGTAATTAATAACTCTCCTATTAGATTTAATTTTAATTAAAAATTTAAATATGAGTGGTAAAATTAATTTTATAAAACTTCTTAAAAATTTAAGGATTACTTTCTTCATTCAATAAATTTATTTCTTTGTAAATGTGGTAAGGCCTAATTTTTTACCCTCAATCAAAGACGATGAGCAATGAAGTCTAGTTCTATCAAAGATTAATATAGATCCTAATTCCCACTCATAAACCAAATCTATTTCGAGACCTGAAAGATTTTCAATTTTTTCATGACTTAAATATTTCTTATGATCTGCTTCGTTAAAAGCTTCTTTACCATACATTTTCAAATGCTCAGAAGATCTAATATTTTGACCGTACTTTAAATCTTTAATTTTTAATTCACTTTCATCAACTGTAAAATTTGTTGAGTTACCGTAAAATTTATTTTTAAAAATAACCGTACTTCCTTTCGAAGTTAAGGGAATTAATGTTTGCTTAAAAATGATTTCATCTGAGTTAAAACCAGCATCGACATGTAGTCCTATTGGATTATAGCTTTCTTGAAATAGACCTAAAATATCTTCATTATTTTCGTCTTTAAGATTATCCATTTTAAATTCACCAATTTCATTTTTAACTTTCTTATAAAAAAGATTCTCTAGTTCTTTATTAAAGTTTTTAAGCCATCTCTTTTTTATGACATTTTGTTTTTTATTATGAACTGTTGTCGGCAAAGTTTGGTACAGTTGCATAAATTTTTCAATTTCATTTTTACTAAATAAATTCTTAATTACTTTAGGCGATCCCTCTAGTTTTTTTATTTCTTCAATATTTTTATGCATAAATTATTCACCCATATTTATTAAAGTGCCTCTATTTTTAGCTCCATTATAAGATAAGTAAAAAGTAACTACTCCAATTATAAAATATATAAAAGATATTAAAATAGCTTTTAATATTTGGAATAGATTTATAATATCATAAATTAAAATATTTCTCATCTCCTCAAATATGTGGACAAGAGGAAGCAATCTCGCAATGACTTGAAGCCATTCAGGAAGCACTTCAATAGGATAATATATACAGCCTAAAGGAGCTAAAAAGAACAAACTTGCCCACGCAATATTTTCGAAAGAGGGCCCGTATCGTACCAATCCAGAGGTAACTAATAAACCTAAAGTTACTCCAAAAATATAAAGTGTAATTAGTAAAAAAATTAGTGGAAATCCAATTTTAAAAATTGAAACACCAAACAATGGTATGGCAAATAATGCCGCCGGAACCAATCCAATTAATGTTCTAAATATTGCAGTAAATGTTAATGCAGCGATTATTTCACTTATCTTAATTGGCGCAATGAACAAATTTGTAAAATTTCGACTCCAAATTTCCTCTAAAAACATCATATTATAACTAATGCTTGACCTAAAAAGAAAATCATAAAGTATTGCTGCACTTAATATCACTCCTACAGTATTCTCATACAATGATGAATTTAAGGTGAAAAATTTCGATATAAAACCCCAAAGAAATATTTGAACCGTTGGCCAATATATTAAGTCAATTATTCTTGGAAAAGATCCTTTAATTAAGTAAACATGTCTTAAAGTTAAAGCAAAAATTTTATTCCAGTTCACTTTTACTCCTTGCTATTTTTAAAAAAGTTTCTTCTAAGTTTTCTCTTCCATGATTTTTAATTAACTCATCACAGCTTCCACTATCGACAATTTTCCCTTTTTTCATCATGACTATATTTTTGCACAATCTCTCTACTTCTCTCATATTATGAGAGGCCAGTAATATCGTTAATTCATTATTTTTTTTATAATTTTCAATATAAGCCCTTACAAAATCTCCAACATCTGGATCTAAACTTGCTGTTGGTTCATCCAAAAATAATAATTTTGGTTTGTTAATTAATGATTTTGCTAAAGCAACCCTATTTTTTTGACCAGAGGATAACTCACCTGTTTTTTTATTCAAAAAATTTTGTAAATTTAAATTTTCAACCAATTCATCTTTTCTTTCTTTAATATTTTTCACGCCATACAATCTTGCATAAACTTCAAGATTTTGTTCTACAGTGAGCTTTTTTGGTAATTCAATATAAGGAGATGCAAAGTTCATCAAACTTAATAATTTTATTCTATTACTTGGTTCTAAATTAATCCCATCTATAAAAATTTGTCCACTAGTTGGCGATATTAGTCCAAGCATCATACCTATCGAGGTAGTCTTCCCGCAACCGTTAGGCCCAAGTAAACCTAAAGTCTCATTTTTTTTAATCTTAAAACTTATATTATCTACGGCTTTCGTAGATTTAAAAACTTTTGAGAGATTTTTTACTTCTAATTCCATTAAGATTTTGATGCTCGTTTTATTCTATCATTAATTGCTATTCCAGATCCTTTATAGGGTATTTTACTAATTTGAATCTTTTTATATCCTTTTTTTTTAATCATTCTAAAAACTTTGTAAAGGTTAGATGCAGCTTCATTTAAATTAAATTTTTTACTTAAAGAAAAAAAATTTTTCTTTTTTATATATTTTTTTCCAAGATAAATAAAAGCACTTTTCCCATCATAGTTTGATTGATTTATCATTATTGGAATACCTGGAGAATAATGTTTTTTCAACATACCTGGAGATTTAATTTTTTCATTTTTACTAGTATTCTTTAACTTTATTCTCAAGACAGTTTCAATCATTTCTTTGTCTATTATTCCAGGTCTAAGAATTTTTGGGTAATAAGTCAGATCTATAACAGTTGACTCGATTCCAATTTTGCATTTACCACCATCTATAATTATCTTTAATTTTTTTCCAAATTCTTCAAATACATCTTTAGAATTTATTGGACTCACATTTGAGGATTTATTTGCACTTGGCATAGCTAATGGGTAGTCAATTTTTTTCAATAAAGATCTAATGATATTATGTTTTGGAAATCTTATTGCTACAGTATTTAGATTTGCACAAGCAAGAGGGTAAATTTTAGAATTATTTTTTCTGTTCAAAATAAATGTTATCGGTCCTGGACAAAATTTTTTATATAATTTTATAAAATTTTTATTTATAATCACATCTTTAAGCGCATTATTAATATTGAAATAGTGAATTATTAGAGGGTTTGATTTTGGTCTTCCTTTAAATTGAAATATCTTTTTTATTGATTTTTTAGAATAAGCATTTCCACCTAGGCCATAAACGGTTTCAGTGGGCAATCCAATAACATCGCTATTATTTAAAGTTTTTATAGTTTTTTTGATAATTTTTTTGTTAAAAGAAAATATATTTGAATAGCTATTTTTCATAATGTAATTATTATTTATTAGATGAAGATTGAAAATATTCCAGCTGATATAAAAAGTAAATCATTAAAAGAGGCGAAAGAAGAAATTGATGAAATTCTGAGCAAATTAGAAAATCAAGATACAAATTTGGCAGACTCTATAGGTGATTATCAAAGATTAATTCAACTTAACAAACATATAGATGGTTTATTTAGAGAAAAATTCAAAGAGATATCGGAAAAAAATAAATCATGATTAAGAAAAAATTAATAGTCAATGCGAAAAAAATAGATAAATTTTTAATTAACTTTTTAAAAAATCAGACGCATTCTTTGTTGGTGAGACCTATGAAATATGGAGTTATCTCTGGAGGGAAAAAAATTAGATCAACTATTATTCTTGATGCTGGAAAAATGTTTAATATAAGTGAAAAAAAACTAATCAATATTTGTGCAGCGGTGGAATGTATTCACTCTTATTCATTGATACACGATGATTTACCTTGTATGGATAATGATTTAATACGTAGAGGAAAACCTTCTACACACATCAAGTTTGGTGAAGCATCAGCAGTTCTAGCGGGTAGTTCTTTATTAACATTAGCATTTGAAATAATTGCTGATAAAAAATATATTATTAGCTCTAACGCTAAAAATGAAATTGTAAGAAATTTGGCAAGTTGCTCAGGTCATACTGGTATTGCCGGCGGTCAAGAATTAGATCTTAAATTCGAAAATAAAAAAAAAGTTTTAAATGAAATAATTGGCATGCAAAAGAAAAAAACAGGAAAATTATTTAATTTTTGTTTATATGCTGTCGGAGTTATTGCAAATAAAAATAAAAAAGAGAAATTTTTCTTAAGCACTTTAGGTGAGGATATCGGGTTATTATTTCAGTTAGCTGATGATTTTTTAGACAACAAAGGTTCAAAAAAATTAATGGGTAAACCTGTCAAAAAAGATAATAAAAAAGGTAAGTCAACTTTATTAAGTTTAATGGGTGAAAAAAAAGCTTATTTGTATGCATTTAATTTAAAAAAAAAAATATTGCGTAAATTACAAAAACATGGAAAAAAAGCAGTAAACTTGATTAATACAATAGAATTTATACTAGAAAGAAAATTTTAATGGGTAGACTTATAAAACAAATAAACTTTCCTGCTGATCTTAAAAAATTTAAAAAAAATGATTTAAGAAAAATTTCAGATGAGTTAAGAGATGAATTAATAGACGTTGTCTCTGAAACAGGCGGGCATCTTGGTGCAGGTTTAGGCGTGGTAGAATTAACTGTTGCTCTACATTACGTGTTTGACACTCCAAAAGATAAACTAGTTTGGGATGTAAGTCATCAATGTTATCCTCATAAGATTATTACTGGCAGGAGAGAGAGAATTAAAACTTTACGTAAGGGCGGAGGTTTATCAGGGTTTACAAAACGAACAGAGAGCGAATTTGATCCATTTGGAGCAGCACATAGTTCGACTTCTATTTCCTCAACATTAGGGATAGCTGTGGCAAATAAATTATCAAACAACAAAAACAATGTTATAGCTGTGATTGGTGACGGTGCTATGAGTGCGGGGATGGCATATGAGGCTATGAATAATGCAGGAGCTTTAAAGTCAAAGTTAATAGTTGTCTTAAATGATAATGATATGTCAATAGCAAGGCCAGTTGGAGCCATGAGTAACTACTTGGCAAATCTATTATCTGGAAAATTATATTTTAGCTTTAGAGAAACATTAAAAATGATTATTTCATCTTTTTCAAAAAGATTTAGTCAAAAAGCCGGTAAAGCAGAAGACTTACTAAGGAACATTGTTACTGGTGGAACATTATTTAGTGAATTAGGCTTTTATTATGTTGGTCCAATCGATGGTCATGATGTAGAAAATTTAGTGCAAATTTTTGAAAATGTTAAAAATTCAAAACATGAGGGTCCTGTCTTAATTCATGTAAGAACCCAAAAAGGCAAAGGTTACAAACCCGCTGAGGATTCTGGAGATAAGTATCATGGAGTATCTAAGTTTAATGTTTCTACTGGGGAACAAAAAAAATCAAAATCTAATATTCCTTCGTATACAAAAGTATTTGCAGAAACATTAATAAAACACGCAGAGCAAGATACAAAAATTATTGGTATTACAGGAGCTATGCCATCAGGGACAGGTTTAAATTTATTTGAAAAAAAATTTCCTGATCGAACTTTTGATGTTGGTATAGCTGAACAGCATGCAGTTACTTTTGCAGCAGGATTAGCTACAGAGGGATATAAACCTTATGCTGCAATTTATTCCACGTTTCTTCAAAGGGCATACGATCAAGTAGTACATGATGTAGCTTTGCAATCCTTACCAGTAAGATTTGCAATCGATCGCGCAGGATTAGTCGGTGCTGATGGACCAACTCATGCTGGTTCTTTCGATATTACATACCTATCAACTTTACCAAATTTTGTTGTAATGGCCGCAAGTGACGAGTCTGAACTAGTTAAAATGATTAACACTTCAGTGCACATTAATGATCGTCCATCTGCTTTTAGATATCCCAGGGGGAACGGAGTCGGTATTGAGCTGCCTTCAATTAAGGAAACTATTGTAATTGGAAAAGGAAGAGTAATCAAAGAGGGTAAAAAAGTAGCATTAATAAATTTTGGAACAAGATTAGAAGAATGTAAAAAAGCCTCGGACCAGCTTTTAAAAAAAGGTATAGACTGTTCAATTATTGATGCAAGATTTGCCAAACCATTAGATGAGAAGTTAATTATTGAGACAGCATCTAATCATGAAGTATTAATAACAATCGAAGAGGGATCTATAGGTGGATTTGGATCTCACGTAATGCAGTTTTTGTCAGACAGAGGTATTTTTGATAGAGGTTTAAAATTTAGATCTATGATTTTACCAGATATTTTTATTGATCAAGATACTCCAGATAAAATGTATGAAATTGCAGGTTTAGATTGTTCATCTATAACAACTAAAGTTGAAGAGACACTTAATTCAAATATTATTCTAGCGAAAAATAGAAATAAGATTTCTAGTTAACCACATTGTGCTCTGTGCATTAATAAATGGTCGAGTAATACACAATTGATCATTGCTTCTCCAATCGGCACGGCTCTGATACCTACACATGGATCGTGACGTCCCTTGACAGAAATATTTGTATTCTTACCCTTTTTATCTATAGTTTTCCTGCTGGTTAAAATAGATGAAGTTGGTTTAACCGCAAAAGATGCAACAATATCTTGACCAGAGGAAATTCCACCTAGAATACCACCAGCGTGATTAGTTTTAAATTTTACCTTTCCAGAATTTTTACTTATTTCATCAGAGTTTTCCTCACCACTTAAAAATGCTGCATTCATACCTGATCCAATATTTACACCTTTCACCGCATTAATACTCATTAGTGCTGCAGAAATATCAGTATCAAGTTTTGAATAAATTGGCGCCCCCAAACCAACAGGAATTCCAGATGCTCTTAATTCAATTATTGCACCGCAAGATGAACCTGCCTTTCTTACTGCTAAAAGATATTTTTCCCAGAGCTTTACTGATTTTTTGTCAGGACAAAAAAAAGGATTTTTTCTTATTTCAGCGTCATTCCAATTCGATTTATTACATGACATCAAACCTAATTGAGTAACAGCACCAATAACTTTAAATTTCTTTCCTATTAAATTTTTTAAAACAACTCTAGCAACTGCTCCTGCAGCGACTCTGCTCGCAGTTTCTCTTGCGGATTGGCGACCGCCTCCCCTAAAATCTCTGATACCGTATTTTTTAAAATAAGTATAATCAGCGTGACCAGGTCTAAATTTATTTTTGATAGACTCATAATCCCTTGATTTTTTATCTTCATTATAAATGATAATTGAAATAGGTGTGCCTGTTGTTTTGCCCTCAAAGACGCCTGATAAAATGATTGCTTTATCTGGTTCCTTTCTTTGGGTAGTGAATTTAGATTGACCAGGTCTTCTTCTATCCATATCAGCCTGAATTTCTTTTTCAGTAAGTGGTATATTTGGAGGACAGCCATCAATCACACAGCCTATAGCCGGTCCGTGAGACTCCCCCCAAGTAGTGAAACGAAATATTTTTCCAAAAGTATTAAAAGACATAAGCAAATAATGTATAGTTTATTTTAATAAATATATGAATCAAAAAAATGGCAAAAATTCTCTTGGTATAGACAGCTGCTTTGAGGAATTGGATAATCCAATAGAATTGTTTAAAAAATGGTTTGCTAAGGCTGAGAAGACTGAAATTAACGATCCAAATGCGGTAGCAGTTGCTACTTCTAATAAAGATAATCAGCCTAATGTTAGAATGGTCTTATTAAAGGGATTAAGTGATAAAGGCTTTGTTTTTTATACTAATTTTGATAGTAAAAAAGGAAGTGAGCTAAAGGAAAATCTTAAGGCATCAATGTGCTTTCATTGGAAAAGTTTAAGACGTCAGGTAAGAGTAATTGGAAGCGTTGAGGAAGTTTCAAAAAAAGAAGCTGATGATTATTATAATTCCAGACCATACAAAAATCGAATCGGTGCTTGGGCATCTTCTCAATCTCAAACATTAGATAAAAGAAATACTTTTTTAGAAAAGATAAAAGAATTTGAAAAAAAATATCCTGATGAAAATAATGTGCCAAGACCTCCTCATTGGTCCGGATGGAGAGTTATGCCTGATGAGATTGAGTTTTGGGTTGATGGAGAGGGAAGAATTCATGAACGATTGAATTACAAAAATAAAAATGGAAAATGGGAAAAGGAACTTCTTTATCCTTAATAAGATCTATTTAAACTAAAACTGGTCAATCTTTGCAGCACTCTTTTATCCTCACTGTCAGGAAAAATTGCTAACGCATCATAAGAAACATTTACAAAATACTCTGCTTTTTTTAAACTTGTTTCAACAGCTTTATATTTAAAAATTAAAGCTAAAGTTTCACTAAAATCTTCTTCGGTTCTTTTATCTTTTTTCATTATTTCCATTAAAAATTCTTTTTCCTCTTCATTACCTTTTTGAAAAATAGTGATTAAAGGAAGAGTTACTTTCCCTTCGTAAAAATCTTTACCAATTTCTTTTCCAAAAAATTTTTCTTTAGCATAATAATCAAGGGCGTCATCTGCTATTTGAAAAGCTAGACCTAAATTTCTTCCATATGACTCTAATGCTTTTTTTTCTTTTTCGTTACTGCCGGAAATAAATGCTCCTGTTTTAGTTGCTGCTGAAAAAAGTGCGGCAGTTTTTAAATTAATAATATCTATATATGTTTCTTCTAATAGGTCTGCCTCGCCTTTATGTTGGAGCTGAAGCACTTCACCTTGTGCGATCTTTGCAGACGTTGACGACAAAAGCTGTAACACTTCAAGATCACCATCCTGTACCATAATTTCAAAACATCTACTTAAAAGATAGTCTCCAACTAAAATTGATGATTGATTACCCCAAATAGAGTTGGTTGTTTTAACTCCTCTTCTTAATGAGCTTTCATCAATTACATCATCATGTAGTAATGTAGCTGAATGAATTAATTCTACACATGCTGCAAGATTAACATCTCTTGTTTCCTCTTTATAGCCAGTTAGTTTAGCTGATCCTAAAGTTAGTAGCGCTCTTAATCTTTTACCACCTGACTTAAGATGATGCTCGCTCATCCTCTCAATTAAATCAACATCGCTTTTAAGCTTTTGTTCAATTAAGCTCTCAACTTTTTGCAATTTAACACTAAGCATATTTTTAAGCTCTAGATATGCAGAGTTTGCAGATTTTTTTAGTGGTATAACTGATCCCATAAGCTTTATTTATAATTGATTTTATTGAGAATAAATTTTTAAATGGTTACGTGGTGACGCACCTATAATTCAACTATAAGTAGCGTAATTTAATATTAAAATTTAGTTAATTACTGTTATAAGAATATTATCATTCATCTAAATTATGTTTTCAATTTTTAAAAAGAAAAAAGTCGTACCACACGTGAGATTAACCGGCGTCATTGGATCTGCAGGCCGGTTTAATAAAGGTATAGACCTTGCCGGTCAAAGAGATATTTTAAAAAAAGCATTTTCTTTAAAAAGAATTACCCATGTTGCGATATCGATAAATTCACCTGGTGGCTCTCCTGTTCAATCACATTTAATTTATAGCTACATCAGACAATTAGCTGAAAAAAATAAAGTTAAAGTTATTATTTTTGCAGAAGATGTAGCTGCTTCAGGGGGATATTTAATTTCCTGTGCAGGTGATGAAATTTATGCCAACTCAAGCTCTATAATTGGATCAATCGGTGTTATTTCTGCTTCCTTTGGATTTAAAGACTTAATAAAAAAAATTGGCGTTGAGAGAAGGGTTTATACAGCAGGAAAGAACAAAAGTACTTTAGATCCATTTGTAGAAGAGAAAGAAGAAGACGTTAAGAGATTAAAGAATATTCAATTAGAATTACATGCTGATTTTATTAAAGTCGTGGAGACAAGCAGAGGTTCAAAACTTAAAGACGCAGAAAAAAATAATATTTTTACTGGTGAATTTTGGACAGGAAAAACATCTTTAAACCTTGGATTGATTGATGGAATAGGAAACGCTGATCAAATTTTAAAAGAAAAATTCGGTGACAAAGTAGTTATTAAAAACTTTGAAAAACCCAAGGGATTTATTGCTAGAAAACTATCTTCTTCAATGCAAGATTCTGTTGACAGATTAGCTAGTATTATAGAAGAAAGATCGATGTGGCAAAAATTTGGTTTATAAATGCCAGTTAAAAAAAAAGTAACAAAAAAAATATCTAAAAAATTAAATTTTTTGTCTTTTCAAGATATTATTATGAATTTACAAAAATTCTGGGGTAAAAATGGATGTGTAATTTTACAACCTTATGATATGGAAGTTGGTGCTGGAACTTTTCATCCAGCAACTACTTTAAGATCTCTCGGGCCGAAACCTTGGAAAGCAGCTTATGTTCAACCATCAAGAAGACCAACAGATGGAAGATATGGGGAAAATCCAAATCGGTTACAACACTATTATCAATATCAAGTTATTATAAAACCATCTCCTAAAAATATTAAACATCTTTATCTTAAAAGTTTAGCTACTATTGGTATAGATGTAAAAAATCATGATATTCGTTTTGTTGAAGATGATTGGGAAAGTCCAACCTTAGGAGCAGCAGGTTTAGGTTGGGAGGTTTGGTGTGATGGAATGGAAATAACTCAATTTACATACTTTCAACAAATGACAGGCATTGAATGCAAACCCGTTCCAGTAGAAATTACTTATGGTCTTGAAAGGCTATGTATGTTTGTTCAAGGAAAAAATAATGTTTTTGATCTTGATTGGAATAATGAAGGCGTGAAATATAAAGAAGTTTTCTTTCAAGCCGAAAAAGAATTTTCTGCTTATAACTTCGAGTTTGCAAATACTGACACTCTACTCAAAAATTTTGAAAGTACTGAAAATGAATGTAAATCTTTACTTGAAAAAAAACTCTCATTACCAGCTTACGACCAATGTCTAAAAGCAAGTCATATTTTTAACTTGTTAGATTCCCGGGGAGTTATAGGTGTTGCAGAAAGGACCGGTTATATAACTAGAATTAGAGAACTTGCAAAAGGTTGTGGTGCATTGTGGTTAAGCTCACAAAGTTAAATTATGGCAGAACTTTTATTGGAATTATACAGCGAGGAAGTCCCACCACAATTACAAATAGCAGCCAGATCTCAAATAAAACAATTTGTTGAAAACACTTTTGAAGAAGAGAATGTAAAATATAAAGAGCTATTAGTTTTTTCTTCTCCAACCAGATTAACGCTATTTATAAAAGACCTTGCTGAAAAAATTAAAGCAGAAGCAAAGGAAATTAAAGGACCTAAGGTGGGGTCTCCTCATCAAGTTATCCAAGGTTTTTTACAAGCCAAAAATGTATCTGAAAAAGACCTTATTGAAAAAGAAACTGATAAAGGAAAATTTTATTTTATTAAAACACAATCTCAATCAATATTAGTAGAAGACTTATTAATCGAAATTATTCCAAAGGCAATTGGATCCATAAATTGGAAAAAATCAATGAAGTGGTCAGATCATAACTTGATGTGGGGAAGGCCTCTAAGGGCAATTTTTGCAAGATATAACAATAAAAAATTAGCATTTAATTATGAGCATCTTGATGCAACAGATGAAGTGATTATAGAACAAGATTTAGTTACCAAAACTAAAAAAATAAAAGATTTTAAAGATTATCTAAATTTTTTAAAAAGTAATAGAATAATAGTCGATCACAAGGAAAGGGAACAGATCATTCTTAAAAAGATCAGCACATTTTCTAAATCTAAACAATACAAAGAGAAATTAAATACAAAGCTTTTAGAAGAGGTCGTGAATATTGTAGAGGATCCAAATTTACTTCATGTTAATTTTAACAAAGACTATTTAGAAATACCTAAAGAAATTATAATATCTACTTTAGAGAAACATCAAAGATATTTTCCAATTTTTGATAGCAGAGATAGATTAACAAATTATTTTTTTGTTGTAGCAAATAAAAAAGATGAAAAAAAATTAATTAGCCAAGGTAATAAAAGGGTTGTTGAAGCAAGACTAGCAGACGCCAAATTTTTCTGGGATAAAGATCGATCTAAAAATTTGATTAAACAAATAGCTAACCTCAAATCAGTAACTTTCTATGAAAAGCTAGGAACTATTTATGACAAAACACAGAGGTTAAGACAATTGGCCGGTTTATTATCAGATGATTTAAATATTAATAAAGAAAAAGTTCAAGTTGCTGCATCAATTTCTAAATCTGATTTATGTTCAGACCTAGTTGGAGAATATCCAGAGCTTCAGGGCGTTATGGGAAAATATTTTGCGTTAGCACAAGGTTTTGAGGAAGACATAGCAAATTCAGTAAGTGATCATTATTTACCAATAGGTCTAACATCAGTATTACCTAAAAAACCTTTTAGCTACTCCATTTCAATTGTAGATAAGATAGATACTTTAGTTGGTTTTTTCATTATTGATGAAAAACCTACAAGTTCAAAAGATCCTTTTGCTTTAAGACGAGCTTCGATTGGATTACTTAGGATAATAATTGAAAATAAACTATCATTTAAACTCAGAGATTTAATTAGTTACGCTATAAGACTTTATCAAGAACAAGGCGTTGAAATTAAAAATGAAAAAACTGAACAACAAGTTTTAGAATTTATAAAGGAAAGAATGCGAAACGTATTGAAATTAAAAAATATTAAAAATGATGTTATTGAAGCATCAATCAGTTCTCATGCTGGAGATAATTTCTTAGCACTTTATGCAAAAACGCTTTTAATGAATAAATACAAAAATAAAGGTATAGGACTTAATGCAATCAACTCGTATAAAAGAGCTTCAAATATTTTAGATAAAGCTGGAAAAAGAATCACTGGTAGACCCGATGCCGTATTATTTAGAAAAGATGAGGAAAAAATACTTCATGAAAAAATTAATGAGATTCGTAAAGCTTTTACAGTTAAAGATGACAATAAAGACTATGAAAGCTTGTTGATAAAGCTTTCTGATACCAAAGAATCTACCGATAATTTTTTTGACAATGTCGTAGTAAATGATGAAAATCAGGATATTAAAAACAATCGATTAGAGTTATTAAAAATGTTTTGTAATACTTTTGATAACTTTATTGATTTTTCAAAATTAGAAGGTCTGTAATGGCAAAAGTAATATTTAGCTTTGATGATAAATCTGCCAAAAAGCTAAAGAATAAAAAAAATATTTTGGGCGGAAAAGGAGCAAACCTTGGTGAAATGGGTAGATTAGGTTTACCCGTTCCTCCCGGATTTACTATAACGACAGATGTTTGTGATCTATTTTACCAAAATAAAAAAAAATTACCAAAAAAAGTAATACAAAATATCGAGTCAGAGCTGAAAAATATAGAGAAGAAAACTAAAAAGAAATTCGGTGATCTTAAAAATCCTTTACTGGTATCAGTTAGATCAGGGGCCAGAATTTCAATGCCTGGCATGATGGATACAATTTTAAATCTTGGCCTAAATGATAAAACAGTTGAGTCATTAAAAAAGAAAACATCTAACGGAAGATTTGCAAAAGATAGCTATAGAAGATTTATACAAATGTACAGCAATGTAGTTTTGGGCGTAGAAGGACATTTGTTTGAAGAGATAATTGATAATTACAAGTTAACCAAAGGAGTTTTGCTAGATACAGATCTAGATGAGAGCGATTGGGACGGTTTAATTATTAATTTCAAAGAGTTAGTAAAAAAAGAAAAAAAAATTAATTTTCCTCAAGATGAAAAAGAACAATTACTAGGAGCAATAAACGCTGTATTTTTATCCTGGGACAGCCAAAGAGCAAAAACTTATAGAAAATTAAATCAAATCCCAGACCATTGGGGGACGGCTGTAAATGTTCAAGCTATGGTTTTTGGAAATATGGGTGATGATTGCTCAACTGGTGTTGCCTTTACTAGAAATCCTTCAACAGGAGAGAATTCTTTTTTTGGAGAATTTTTAATAAACGCGCAGGGTGAAGATGTTGTAGCGGGTACGAGAACTCCTCAATACATTACAAAAAAAGCAAAACAAGATTCAGGTTCCAAAGATCTCTCAATGGAAGAGGCTATGCCTAAAGTTTATAAAGAACTTGCAAAAGTATTTCTTAAGTTAGAAAAGCACTATAAAGATATGCAAGACATAGAATTTACAGTTGAAAATAATAAACTTTGGATGCTTCAAACAAGATCTGGAAAAAGAACTGCTAAAGCTGCAATCAAAATTGCAGTTGATATGGTTAAAGAGAAATTAATTTCAAAAAAAGAAGCAATCAAAAGAATTGATCCAAATACTCTAGATACTTTATTACATCCTACTTTAGACGAAAAAGTTGAGAAAGAGGTAATTGCTTCGGGATTACCTGCTTCACCAGGAGCTGCAAGCGGTAAAGTTGTTTTCACTGCTGATGAAGCAGAGAAATTAAACGGGATGATGCAAGATACAATATTAGTGAGGTTAGAAACTTCACCAGAGGATATACATGGAATGCATGCAGCTAAAGGAATTCTTACTGCAAGAGGAGGAATGACAAGCCATGCTGCGGTAGTAGCAAGAGGAATGGGGAGACCATGTGTTTCAGGTTCAAGTGAAATAACAATCGATTATGAGCTAAAACAATTCAAAGCTGGGGACATAATTATTAAAGAGGGAGATATTATTACTATAGATGGCGGAAGCGGAAAAGTAATGAAAGGGTTAGTTCCTACTGTTCAACCAGAAATTTCTGGATACTTCTCCACAATAATGAAATGGGCTGATGAATTTAGAAAATTAAAAGTAAGAACAAATGCTGAAACGGAATCAGATAGTAAAACTGCTAGAGAATTTGGCGCTGAGGGCATAGGTTTATGTAGAACTGAGCATATGTTCTTTGATGAGGAGAGAATTCTATCTGTAAGACAAATGATTTTGTCTAAATCAAAAGATGACAGAAATAGTGCGCTAGATAAACTTCTACCTCACCAAAAAGAGGACTTTAAAAAAATATTTAAAGTTATGTCAGGTTTACCTGTTACGGTAAGATTATTAGATCCACCACTCCATGAGTTTTTACCAAAAGCTGACAAAGACATAGAAGAAGTCGCAAGATCCTTAAATTTATCAGCGAAAGAGGTTAAAGATAGAATAGCAGAACTTCATGAAGAAAACCCTATGCTTGGACATAGAGGATGTAGGCTTGGTATTTCTTTCCCAGAGATTTATGAGATGCAATGCAGAGCAATATTTGAAGCTATAGTCGAATTAAAAAAACAAAAAGTAAAAGCAGCTTTTGTAGAAATAATGATACCGTTGGTTTCAACCGAGTCCGAATTAAAAATTTTAAGAGCTTTAGTAAATAAAATAGCTAGAGAAATAGAAAAAGAAAATAAATTTAAACTTGAGTATATGGTTGGTACCATGATTGAATTGCCGCGTGCTGCTTTACAAGCTAAATCTATTTCAAAACATGCTGATTTTTTTAGCTTTGGAACTAATGATTTAACTCAAACAACATTTGGAATAAGTAGGGATGACTCAGGTAAATTCTTAAACGATTATATTGATAATAAAATTTTTGATATAGATCCATTTGTAAGTATTGATCAAAATGGAGTAGGTGAGCTAGTGGAAATAGCTTCCTCAAGAGGTAGAAAGACAAATAAGAATATTAAGCTAGGAATTTGTGGAGAGCATGGTGGCGATCCAAAGAGTATTGAATTTTGTTCTAGAACAGGACTTAATTATGTATCTTGCTCTCCATTCAGAGTCCCAGTAGCAAGGTTAGCTGCTGCTCAAGCAGAATTATCTAAATAAGAGAGTTGTATCAAACGATTTCGCACTGTGTGTGATAGCCCCAACAGAAATTCTATTAACACCTGTTTTAGATATTTGTTTAATATTTTTTAAAGTAGCATTACCTGAATACTCTGTTTGATATTTATTTTTGCAGAGTTTTAAACATCTTTTTAATTGGGAAGAGCTCATATTATCAAAAAGTATTCTTTTAAATTTTAAACCTATAATTTGCTTTAGTTGATTGATGTTTTCTATTTCGACAGTAATAATTTTCTTTGTTTTAATTGCTTTTTTAACCAAGTCTCTTAGATTATTAGATGCTCTAATATGATTATCCTTAATAAGAATTTCATCACTCAAATTGTATCTATGATTATGCCCACCACCTTTTTTGACAGCATATTTTTCAAGTGCTCTCAAATTAGGTGTAGTTTTTCTTGTGCAACAAATCTTAGTTTTTTTACTAATTTTTTTTACGAATTTATTAGTAATTGTTGCGATACCTGAGGCATGATTTAAAAAATTTAAAGCAGTTCTTTCAGCTGTTAAGATTGTTTTCGCCTTAGCTTTGATTTCAGCAACCAACTTATTCTTTTTAATTTTTTTTCCATCTGAAACTTTCTTTGAAAAAATGGCTTCTCTACCAACAGACTTAAAAGCTGTTTTACAAAAATCTAACCCCGCAATTATTCCATCCTGTTTAGCTATTATTTTAGCTTTAGTAATTTTATTTTTTGAACTAATCAGGCTAGTGGTAATATCGCCTCGAGGTCTCAAGTCTTCATCTAAAGCCTTTTTCACTACTGATTTAATATAAACTTGATTTAATTTTTGCACTGATCTAACGACCAATTTCAGTCATTCTTTGTACAGATTGTCTTGCTGCTTTAGCCATTTTTTCTTCAATGAAAATTTCATTCTTTTCATTTTCTAAACAATCAAGAATTTTTTTTAGTGTAATTTTTTTCATATAAGGACAAAGATTGCAGGGCTTAATAAATTCAACATTAGGGTTGTCTGCTTGTACATTATCGCTCATTGAACATTCAGTCACCAACATTACTTTTTTTGGTTGATTTTTTTTTACATAATCGATCATACCACCAGTTGACCCAGCAAAATCACAAGCATCTAAAACATCACTAGGGCATTCTGGGTGACCTATAACTTTTATTCCAGGATTTGCTTCTCTAATGTCTCGAATTTCTTTCGGTGAAAACTGTTCATGCACGATACAAGAACCTTTCCACGAAATTATTTTCACTTTAGTTTGTTTAGCTACATAATTTGCTAAATGTTGGTCAGGTAAGAATATTACTTTATCAGAATTTAATGATTCTACTACTTTAACTGCATTCGCAGATGTACAGCATACATCAGTTTCAGCTTTTACGTCTGCTGAGGTGTTTACATAAGATACAACTGGAATACCTGGATATTGTTTTTTTAATAATCTCACATCTTCACCAGTTAATGAGGCAGCAAGTGAACATCCCGCATCCATATCAGGAATTAAAACTTTTTTTCCCGGACTCATTAATTTTGCTGTCTCAGCCATAAAATGAACCCCACAAAGAACTATTATATCTGCAGATGTTTTAGCAGCTTCAACTGCCAGCGCTAATGAGTCAGCCGCAATGTCGGAAACTCCATGATATATTTCTGGTGTTTGATAATTATGTGCAAGAATTACAGCATTCTTCTCTTTTTTTAATTTATTTATTTTTTCTATCAAAGGCGCGTGCACTTTCCACTCTATTTCAGGAACGTGTTTAGAGATCTTTTTATAAATCTCAGAAGAGCCTCTATTAAACTGTTCTTGTACAGACATACTAATTCTAATCTATCAACTTGAACTAATATTGTCATTCATTTATTGTCGCATTATTAAAGCGGTCGTGCTGAAATTGGTAGACAGGCACGCTTGAGGGGCGTGTGGGTTTCCCGTGAGAGTTCGAGTCTCTCCGACCGCACCAAAAAAGCTTATTTATGATTGAATATTTTAAAAAAAATAAACGAATAGTTCTTATAATTTTAGTAATTGCTTTTATCGAGTTGAGTGGTTATGGGATTCTAGCTTCGCTATCAAGATTGATAAATGCTCTTTAATATTTAGAATAAATAATTCTTTATTAAAATGAGTGTTTTGATAGGAATTCTTTTATTAGATTTACTTGTCTTGCTTTTCCATTTTTCATTCTCAAAAATTTATATACTTCAAATTTAAAATCTAGATCATATTTATGTTTGAGTAGATATTTTTTATAACTAAATAGATGAATTTTTGTAAATTCTTTTATAACATTTTGAATAGATATTTTTTTATCTCTTATTCTATCAATTTTACGATATAAAGAATTATGAACAGTTTCCACAACTAATATCTTAATTTTTGGTTTCACTATACCTCGCAAATCATCATTCACATAAATACCCTCAAATATTATTAAATTATTTGGCCTAAATTTAAATTTAATCGATAAATCGTTTTTTCCGTTTTTTCTATTGTACAGATTAAATAATCTTAAATTTCTTTTTTTTTTAGGCTCAAGAAAAAACTTTAATAAAATTTTTAATTTTCTTAGATCGTAATGTAATTCATTTTGGTTTGTGTGATTTTTTTTTATTTTTTTTGTTATATCTATCCTTTTTTGTCTTGTTTTTAAAAACAAATCTTTACTCAAAATTTGAATATTATTATTTTTCTTTTTAAGACTTTTGATTAATAAATTAGTTAATTTACTTTTTCCAGAACAAGTAATTCCATCAATAGTTATAAAATTTATATTTTTTTTATTAAAATTTGAAAAAATTTTTGGCAGCTTTAGTTTCATAATTTTTATATTTAAAATATTTTTTACTGTAAACTATATAGATATAAATTCTTATTACCATTACATTGGTCACAAATCAGAGAAACATTTTCATTATAAATCTTAAATCCAGAAATAACAAAACCTACATTCATTGTTTTTAGTTTTTCAAAATTAATCCTTATATCATCCCCTTTGCGTACATTAGAATATAAAAACATCCCTTGATCTTTAAATTGAGCTACTCGTTTTTTTCTGTCAAAATTTTCATTTAAAGACTCGATATATTCTATCTGCTCTTTTATAATTTCATTGTATTTTTTTTTATATGCTGATGGATAATATCTATAGTACCCACCAATTACTTTTATATCACTAACCACAGCTTTAAAAGGATCGAGACCTATTGAAAAAGTTTTACTATCTTTCACCATTCTTTTAATTATCTTATAATCATTTACTCGGTAATAGGACCGTATCGAATTTGCATAATGAGACCCTCTAATAAATTCTGTATTTTTTTGATTTTCAGGGCTAAGTCTTTTCATATCAATGATTAGTTGTAAAAATTCTTTTTTTTCATATCTTCTTTTTATTAAACTCTTATTTTTCTCTGATAACTGATCATAATTCAGCTTTTCCTTTATTACTGTAAAAGCTGATGGACTTATTTGGTTATAAAGAATTGAAATTATTAAAAGGCTGTAAAATAAATTAATTTTTTTAACTTTAATTTCATTAATTAAATTAAAAATTAAAAAAGTGTGAAAAAACGGTAGTAAGTAACTTATTCTATTTAGTTTTGCTCCTTTTAAAGCCGAAAAAATTTCATAATTTTGGATAGTTGAAAAAAATATTATAGAGATTTGTAATAATAATAATAACTTTATTAAATTTAAATTAATTTTAACTTTTTTTATTAAACTCAAAATTATTGATAAATTAAGTAAGGCAATTACAAAAATATTTGGAAAAAAATAAGCATTTACATTGTACGGTTTAAAAAAACTTATTATACCATCATATAAGATTTTTGAAAAGTTATCGTTGAGAGTGTGTTCAGCTAACTGAAATTGAAAAGGAGAAAATACTAAAATCGAGTAGATAAGATTAAAGTTAGATATTAAAATAAAAAAGCTATAAACCAAAAATATTTTGAGAAGATTTGAAAGATTCTCTCTTGATATCTTTAAGAAAAATATTAAATAAAAAAAAATTACATAATAAATATAAATTCCGTGAAGATATAGGTCTGTATTTAATGCAATGATAGATAATGCTATATAATTTTTAATTGAGATATTCTTTTTCTTTAAGCAAATAGATAGCAAGTAGGGAAATGTTGCAACTCCAAACCCCCAATTAGTAGTAACCAAAAAGGTGGAAAATAAACATGAAGCGAAAATTTTTAGTATCAACGAGCTATGGTAATTTTTTATAAAATAAAAAAAACTCAGAAAACCAATAATTCTTACCAATATGTCTACAGACAAATAAGCAGAGGAGATATCAAAATAATTATATATTAAATTAATAGGAAAAAGAGATCCGTACACAAAAGTCCACGGAAGCTCTTCGTTCATAAATACTTTGGCTGCTCCAAAATCACCGGTCAAAATTTTTGATGCTACAACACTCTGCGGTATCCATAAATCTAGATTATCAGAAATATAAACAATTAGATCGCCAACAAAAAAAAGAGGGAAAAGATGAAAGCTAAATATTAATAAACAAGAAAAAAAAATGTATTTAATCTTCTTATTTATACTCAAGTGATTAAATTTTTCCATATATCTATGTTTTTTGTACAAATTGCATCAGGAAGAATATTTTTTTTCTTTAGGTAAAGATACAAACCTTTAATTTCTTGTTTTCTTTTCAAAGAAACCAACTCTGGAGAAACAAGGCAAATTCTCACTTTCTTTCTTTTTAAATATTTAAAAAATTTATACTTTAAGTTGATCTTATTAAAATTATCACACCAAAGCCATTTAATTTTTTTAAACAAAAAATTTTTATTTTTTAAATCCTCATATTCTGAAAAGCGAATGGAAACTTTAGTATTTTTCATATTTTTTAACAATGATGAGAATGTTTGATCATGAAAAAAAAAATTACCGATCTTATTCTTTTTTAAAATTTTAATTATTTGAGATTCCAACCCTTCTTCTTTTACATTTAGCACAATAATATTATGATTATAATATTTTAACCACTTTGTGAAACTTTCACCTTTTACGAACGGATCGTGTTGAAGATATAACTTTTTTCCTTTAGATCTAATATCAATTTCAACCCCATAATTTTTATTGAGTTTTTTTAGGTCTTTAATTTTATTGGCCCTATGTTTAATTAAAATCATATTTTATATTTTTTGAAATAAAAAAAACATTAAAAATATTTTCTTTTTTATGTTTTTGTATCTTATGATTTTTCTTATTGAAAAAATACTTTTTATAATTATGTTTTTTTAAAATTTTATATATTTTATCACAGATTATTGTGTCATACTCCACCATTATAATCGGTTTAAATTTTTTGATAGTTTTTAGACCGCCTAAAATACATTCATACTCATGTCCTTCTATATCGAGTTTGATAAAAGAAGGTTTTAGATTAAAAAAGTCAAGTTTTTTTGAAATTATAGATACATTTTTATAACAAACCTTTTTTATTAAATCTTTTTGAAATATGGAATCTTTTAATCTCTTTTTAACACCTCTAATATCTAAACTAGCTAATTGAGTGATAGGATACTTTTTGAAAAAAGGAATAACTAAATTTGATTTATTATTTTTATTACTTAGTGCTGTGTCGAAAACATTATAAAGTTTGTCCTTTTTTTCAATTTTTTTAAGGCTTAAAAAATTATGATAAATTGGTTCAAATGAGATTATTTTTATGCCCTTAATAAATTTTCTAATAGCGTAATATGACATTCCGTCATTACCACCAATATCAAGAATTACTTTCTTTTTGTCTAATAAAATATTTTTTTTAAGATTTTTTAAGATTCTAAAATCATGATCATAGATTATTTTAGGCAAAAACCTTCCAATTAAATATCTTGAAACAATAAACAGATATATGTTTGATCTTAAGAATTTTTCAATTAAATTAAAAAAAAAACTACTCTGAGTCATTTTTTACTTTTGTAAAGCGTAATTTAATTAAATAAATAATATTAAAAAAAATATGACTAATAAAATTTTTAAAATTATTTTTCCATTTCGATTGACCGTAAAGTCTATTTTTAAAAATTACATCAATAACTTTTATTTCGATTTTATTTTTTAAGCATACGTAAAATACATACGTATCTAATACTGTCCATTTTTTTGGAAAATTATTAAAGTATCTCATTAGATCTCTACTAAATATTTTAGGCTGTGCGTTAATCTCCTTTAATTTCACTCCTAAAATAACACTTGCTAGATTTTCATGTAATCTACTAACAATACCGTCAAAACCCCTATTATTTACTCTATATCCTTTACCAAAAATTTTATTTTTTCCTACTATAATCTTAAATAATTTATAAAAATCTAATAAAGGAGTTTGTAAATCTGCATGAGCCCAACCAAGATAGTCTCCCTTTGCTGCATTCAAACCAGCAACTATTCCACCACCATATTCTTGATTTGTAACTAGATTTACTTTGTTAATAATTATATTTTTATTAGATTTGTTGATTTCAATTACTTTATCAATTTCTTGTTCTGTTTTATCTGTAGAGCCATTATTAACAAAAACTAATTCAATCTTGTTAACATTTTCTCGAGGTAAATTAATAAATTCCTCAAATAAAATTTTGATATTTTTTTCTTCATTATAACAAGGTAAAACTAAGCTAAAATCAACAGACATTTGTAAATAACTAGCATAGATTATAAAGATATAAAACTAATAAAAATTATGAAAACATTTTTGATAATTCCCATGGGAGGCAAGGGCCAACGATTTTTAACCGCTGGATACAAAGTTTATAAACCATTTTTAAAAATTTCGAAAAAGATGAGAATAATAGATGGAATAATAAAAAACTTTGATATTAAAAAAACTGAAATAATTATTATAGGAAATAGAAAAAGAATAAAAAAAAAATATTTAAATTTTAAAAATAAATTACACTTTATTAATATTACTAATCATAAAAATGGCCCACTTTACTCAGTTTTTTTAGCTAGAAAAAAAATAGAAAGTATCGTGAATAATAATATTTGTTTTATCTGTTACTCAGATATTAATTGGAAATGGGATTGGAACAAAGTTAAAAAATTCATAAAAACTAAAAAAGCTGTTGTATTTACCCATAAAGGTTTTCAACCTCATTTAGAGATAAATAATAAATCGGATTTTTGTTCAATAAAGAAAAAAAATATTATTGATATAAAAGAGAAAAAATTATTTGTTCCAGATTATAAAAAAAATTTTCTAGCGATAGGATGTTACTATTTTAAATCATTCAGTTTGATTAAACAACACATGACAATTTTCAAAAATAAGACAAAATTTAATAAAGAATTTTACTTGGTTACTTTGATAAAAAGTTTAATAAAAAACAAAATTGGAGTAAATTTTTTTAATATCAAGAATTTTGTTCATTTAGGAATACCTTCTCAATATGAGGATTTTAGAAATTGGCAGGATATTTTAGTAGATAATTTTAATACATCTCTAAAATTTAAAAATCAAAACATAATGTTGATGGCAGGAAAAGGAAAAAGAATTAAAAAGATTGGACAAAAAAAACCTTTTTTAAAAATTAATAAAAAAAATATTTACGAGTATATTTTTAAAAAATTTGGCACAAAAAAAAATTATATAATTACCAATAAAAATTATTCTTCGAAATTAAAAGATAAATTTAAAACTTTTGATATTGGGAAATCAAACTCAATGCTCAAAACCATTGAAAAAGCAAAGTTATTTTTAGAAAATAAAGAGCAATACTGGTTAACATCATGTGATTGTTATGGAAATTTCAATAGAAAAGAATTTTTAAAATTTCTCAACCAAAAAAAACCAGATGTAGTAATATTTGCTTACAAGTTTTCTAGATTACAAAAAATTTTAACAAACGCTCATACCGCTATAACGTTTAAAAACAACAAATTAGATTCTATTTCTGTTAAAAATAATTCTCATAAAAACATCTTTGGACATGCTGGGTTTTTCTGGATAAAAGACTATAAGGTTTTTAAATTTATTGAAAAATTTAGAAAAAATACAAAAATTAATAGGGAAATATTAGTTGATGATTATTTTAAGTACTTATTCGATAGTAAAAAAAAAGTGGTAAAGTGTTTTATGTTGTCTAATTATATACATATTGGATCTTTAAAAGAATATTACGAGCTAAGATATTGGGAAAATTATTTCAATTTTAAAAAATGAAAATTGTACAATTAATTAAGAATAAAGCTGTACCCTCATTTTGCACTTCTAATAATGAGGTTTTAAATACCATTATTTTTTACTGCAAAAGAAAAAACCTGCCTTGTTTAATAGAAAGCACTTCAAATCAAGTAAACCAATATGGAGGATATACTGGTAAAACTCCTATAAATTTTTATACAAATCTAAAAAAAATTTTAAAAAAAAATAACTTTAATTCTCAAAACTTATACGTTGGAGGTGATCATTTAGGACCATTACCTTGGAAAAATAAGAATGGAAAAATTGCAATGAATAATTCAATTAAATTAATTAATAATTGTCTTGATTCAAAGTATACTAAAATTCACGTGGATACCTCTATTAAATGTTCAAATGAAAATTCAATAAACCATTCAATTATTTTTGAAAGAACAAAATATATTATTGAAAAATCAAAATTAAAAAAAAATTTAAAAAAAATCTTTTTAATAATCGGAACGGAGGTTCCATTATCTGGCAGTAATGAAAAAGGTAAAATTAAATTGACACAAGAAAAACAAATTATCTTAGAGGTACAAAAATTTAGAAACTTACTTAAAAAATTCTATAAAAAAAAATTAAAATTTGGACTAGTCGTTGAACCAGGGATGAGATTTATGCATTATAATATTTTAAGTCCAAATTTTTCTAAATTTAATGAAAAAAAAAGAATAAGCCAAAAAAATAACTTTATATATGAGGCTCATTCCACAGATTATCAACCAGTTAATATACTTAAGGGGTTAGTAAAAAATAACTTTAAGTTTTTAAAAGTAGGACCAGAATTGACTTATAATTATTCACGATCATTATTTTTTATGGAAAATATAGAAAAAAAATATTTTAAAAATGGCTTATCAAATATTAAAAAAAAAATTTTATTAACAATGCTCAAAGATAAAAAATATTGGAAGGGCTATTATTTGGGCAATAAATCCAAAATAAAAAAACTTATATTAAATAGTAAATTAGATCGGATGCGATATTATTTAAATAAAAATAATATCGTTCTGTCTACGACTAAATTAAAAAAAAATATTAACAGTATTTCTGTTGATAAAATTATTAAATATTTAAAATCGAAAAATCATAAAATACCTTCCAACAAGCGACTTTTTAAAAAGTTATCAAATTTTGATTTAGTAAACTTTATTTTTATTTCCGATTCCTTAAATAGATATTATAAAGCTTGTGGTTTTAAAGTTTAGTTTTTATTTTACTAAAATAAGCAGCAGTAAATATTAATGGTAAGATTAGCATTCTTATAGATACATGATGTATTGGAGCAGCCACTAAAAAAACAATTAAATATAAGATTGAAATTAAAATTAAAAACTTATTTTTATTTTTAGTATTTAATATGTAAAAAGTTAAAAGCCCAAAAGGAAAACCAAAGTTGATTAAAAGCAATTTAATTACTGATATTAAATTTGAACTATATAAATCTTGAATATTTATTTGACCATGCTGGTATTCAAGAGGAACAAAAAATCTTGGATTTATTAGGCATTCAAAAATATTCCAATTTAAAAGTATAAATGAAAATATTACAATACTGCTACTATAAAAAAACTTTTTGAAATCTTTGTTAAAAATTAACCAGGTGATCAAGATTATAAAACCACTTTCTCTATTTAGAACTGCAAATATACATATGATCGTAAAAAAAATAATATTATTTTTTTTACTAAAATATAGTCCTGCTGCAATAAAAAACATTTCAAAAATTGAATAAGAATATTCACCTATATAATGATTAAAAATAAAAGTTATGTACAATAAAAAAAGGAGGGTAAAATATTTTTCTAAATCGTAAATTCTATTAAGCATAATCAAAGTAAGAAAAATTAATAGAGAGTGTATTAAAATATCTAAATAGTAAGGAGAAGTGTCTTTTATATCATAAGCTTTTTGAAAAATATTTTTTAAAACTAAAGACTTTACCCATCTGACCTTATGCCTATCATGCATATCCCCTGTTATTTCACATTCTTTATTTAAAATTTGAGAATAGCTTTCTTCAGATGATAATTTTATACTAATTTTTTTTTTTAGCGGTAAATTATTATTTTCTATCCCAAAGTTTTCTTTTTCATAGATATTTTGTATTAAATTTACACATAAAGATAAAATAAAAGTGAATACTATTAAATTTAAAAATTTTTTAGAGAATAAAGTATTATTAATTATTTTAATTATCATGAAGATATAATCAATTCATACATTCTTTTTCTCTTAAATAAAATAAAAAATCGAAAGATCTATTATTCTAGTAAGATTTTAACTTTTCCATTCTTAAAATCTAATTCTTCATTAACAAATGAAGATAGTTCTGGATCATACAGCTTAATCAATGCGAAAGGATATGGCTTAGCAATCAAAACTTTACCAACAACAGAATTACCATAATTAATTTCATCTCCTAGACTCAATTTTTGTTTAGTTTGTAAAGGAAATAGTTTTCTTCTAAGTTTATTTTTTAATTTCATTCTAGCGGTATTTTCTTGCCCTATATAGCAGCCTTTTTTAAAATCAATAGCTTGTAGTTTCTCTAAGTTAGCTTCTAAACCGAATAATTTATCTTTTAGGTATTCAATTCCTTTGACTGGTATACCTATAGAATGAGCTTGTGCATAATATTTTTCTGATTTTATAATTTTTAAATTTAATTTTTTTATTAATAAATGTAATTTTTCTAGAGAAGATAAAAATCTTGCACCTAATTTTTTATTTCTTGGATCAATAAATAATGGACTGTCTCTAAAGATTATAGTTTTTGTATCTTTATTTTCAATCTTTTGTATCTCATGAAATTTTTCCAAAGTTATTATTCCCACAATATAATCAGTGGATTTATCAACAATTTCTATATTTGATCTCAATTTATATTTTTTTAAGTAATCAATGATTTCACCAGTAAATTTATAGTCACAGTCTAATAAAAAACCCTCTTTTGATTTAATTAAAAAAAATTCAAATAAGTATTTACCTTGGGGTGTGAATAAAGCAGAAAACACACTATTGTACGTATCTACTTTTTCCATATCATTTGTAATGATATTTTGAAGAAAATTTTTAGAATCCTCACCGGTAATTGATATTAAACCTCGATCTTCTAACAAAATAATTTGATCTTTCTCCATATTTGTAAATATATACTGTATAATATATTTTTGAAACATGTCTGACAATTTTAACCTAATAATTAAAAATGGATCTTGTTACATAGACGGTAAACTTACAAATGTGGATATAGGTTTATCTGGAAATAAGATTAAAAAGATCGGTAAAATTGAACTTAACAGCTCAAAGGTTTTCGACGCCACAAATAAAATTGTATTGCCAGGAATAATCGATACGCAAGTTCATTTTAGAGAACCAGGTTCAACTGAGTCTGAAGATTTGGAAAGCGGAAGCCGTGCAGCAGTTTTAGGGGGAGTAACCTCTTTATTTGAGATGCCTAACACTAATCCTCCAACATCTAATTTAACTGAGTTTGACAAAAAATTACAAGCAGCAAAAAATAGGATGCATAGTAATTATGCTTTTTATTTCGGAGCAACACCTGATAACACCAGTCAACTTGCTCAATTAAAAAATGTTGAAGGTTGTTGTGGCGTAAAATTATTTGCAGGTTCTTCAACAGGAAATTTATTGGTAGATAAAGAGGCTGATATTGAAAAAGTAATCTCAAGTAGTGATAGAATCGTTTCTATACACTCTGAAGATGAAGATATTATTAAGATTAGAAAAAAATTTATAAAAAAAGGCGATGTTCACTCTCACGCAGAGTGGCGAAATGTAGAAGTAGCAATGTCTTCTACACGTAGAGTAGTTAAAATTGCAGAGCGATACAATAAAAAAATTCACGTACTTCACGTTACTACTAAAGACGAAGTTGATTTTCTAGCTATGCACAAAAAAAATGTTACATTTGAAACAACACCACAACATTTGACCATGTATGCACCAGATTGTTATGACAAACTTGGAACTTATGCTCAGATGAATCCTCCCCTTCGAACCAAAGAACATTATGATCGTTTATGGCTTGCAATTAAAAATAATATAGTTGATGTGTTGGGCTCCGACCATGCCCCACATTTGAAAGAAAATAAAGAAAAAGAATATCCAAATTCTCCATCAGGCATGCCGGGAGTTCAAACTATTTTTCCAGTCATGCTTGATCATGTAAATAATGGAAAACTCACTCTTCAACAGCTAATAAATCTCATGTGCGAAAATCCATGTAAAATTTTTGGTATCAAAAATAAGGGATATATAAAAGAGGGATATGATGCAGATTTAACTATTGCTGATATGAATAAAGAAGTAGTTATCAAAAATGAAATGGTTGCGAGTAAATGTGGATGGACACCTTTTAATAATTATAAAGTAAAAGGTTTTCCTATTGGCACGATAGTTAATGGTCATTTAGTAATGTCAGATGGAAAAGTGATTAAAGAGTCAAAAGGAAAGCCTCTAAAGTTTTAAAATTTTATTTTCGACTAAGTCAGCTTTTATTTCATCCAAGATAGCTGGATCATCTATTGTAGCTGGCATTTTATAAGGTTCATTATCAGCTATTTTCCTCACTGTTCCTCTTAAAACTTTTCCAGACCTTGTTTTGGGTAATCTTTTGACTACAATTGCTATTTTAAAAGCTGCAACTGGACCAACTTTTTCTCTAACCATTTTTACACATTCATCAATTATATTTTTCTTATCTTTTGTAACTCCGGCTTTCAGCGCAAGAAGGCCAATTGGTAGCTGCCCTTTTAATTTGTCAGCAATACCTATAACAGCACATTCGGCTACATCTTTATGTTCAGCCAAAACTTCCTCAATTGCTCCAGTCGACAACCTATGACCTGCAACATTTATTATGTCATCTGTTCTTGACATGATCCAAACATAACCATCTTCATCAATATGTCCCGCATCATATGTTTGATAATAACCAGGATAAGTAGACATATAATTTTCTTTATACCTTTTATCAGCACCCCAAAGAGTAGGAAATGTGCCTGGAGGCAAAGGAAGTTTAACAACTATATCTCCCATTTTACCTGGCCCAACCTCTTTACCTTCAGCATTTAAAACTTTTAAATCGTATCCTGGCACAGGTTTAAAAGCAGATCCATATTTAACAGGGAAGGACTCTATACCAGTACAATCAGATGTAATAGCCCAGCTAGTTTCAGTTTGCCACCAATGATCTATAACTGGTGAGTTAGATAATTTTTCAAACCATTTTATAGTATCAGGGTCAGCTCGCTCCCCTGCTAAAAACAATTTATCAAATTTGCTTAAATCATATTTTTTAAAAAATTCACCGTTAGGATCCTCTTTTTTAATAGCTCTAATTGCTGTAGGAGCAGTGAAAAGAGATTTAACTTTATGTTCTGAGATAACTCTCCAAAATACTCCAGCATCAGGAGTTCCCACTGGTTTCCCTTCAAATAAAACTGTAGTGCATCCATAAAACAACGGAGCATACACAATATAAGAATGGCCAACAATCCAGCCAATATCACTTGCAGACCACCACACATCATCTTGATTGATGTTATAAATATTTTTCATTGTCCACTTTAAAGCAACAATATGCCCTCCGATATCTCTTACAATTCCTTTTGGTAAACCAGTCGTTCCAGATGTATAAAGTATATAGGCGTAATCATTAGCGTTCATTTTTTCACAATCAGCTGGCTTTACACCTTTATGAGCGTCTTCCCATGTAATGTCTATTTTAAGATCAAGTTCTGCTTTATCTTTCTCTCTTTGAAAAATAATACATTTTTTTGGTTTATGTTCAGCAAGCTCCAAAGCTTTGTTTACTAATGGTTTATAATGAACAGTTCTTCCAGGCTCGTATCCACATGAAGCTGTTACTAAAAGTTTAGCTTTTGAGTCATCTATTCTACTAGCCAGTTCGTTTGCAGCAAACCCACCAAAGACAACAGAATGAACTGCTCCAATTCTTCCACAAGCAAGCATTGCAATCACTGACTCGGGTATCATAGGCATGTAAATGATTACTCTATCGCCTTTATTAATTCCTTGACTCTTTAGGGCTCCCGCAAACAAAGCAACTCTATCTCTCAACTCTTTATAAGTTATATTTTTTTTTGTTCCTGTGATTGGGCTATCGTAAATTATTGCGAGTTTATCACCCCTCCCTTCATTAATATGTAGATCTAAAGCATTGTAACAAGTGTTTGTTACGCCATCCTCAAACCATTTATAGAATGGAGCATTATCAGAATTAAGAATTTTTGAAGGTTTCTTGTACCAGAAAATGTCATTAGAGATATCTTTCCAAAATTTTTCTCTATTTCTTATAGATTCTTGATAAATATCTTTATATTTTTGATTCAAATTATCTCTCCAGAATATTGTAATATTTTGGGATTATTCCACAAATATCCCCAAAAAAAAACAGAAAATCCAATAAAATTGCGGTTTTTTAACGAAAAAAACACTTCACTGTAACTTCGTTTTTTACTATGTTTCCTGCAATTGCTCGAAGATGGTTAGATTTACTGTTTGTTCGAGCGGTTTATATATAAACTAAATAGAAAACTAAACAAACGAGGGAGGTTTTCATGAGTAAATTAAAAATGTTTGCGTTGGCAACTGTTGCTGTACTAGGTTTAACAGGCTCTGCTAATGCAGCTACCCCTATGCTAGAGACAGGAGATTTCGTAGGAATATCTTTCTGGCTAGTATCTATGGGTATGATCGCAACTACAGTATTCTTTTTCGCTGAAAGAAACACAGTAGCTGCATCATGGAGAACATCTTTAACAGTAGCGGGACTTGTAACTGGTGTTGCATTCGTTCACTACATGTATATGAGAGAAGTTTGGGTGACTACTGGTGATACGCCAACAGTATATAGATATATTGACTGGTTAATTACTGTGCCACTTCAAATGATCGAATTCTATCTAATCTTGGCAGCTGTAAGAAAGGTGCCAACTTCTATATTCTGGAAGCTATTAATTGGTTCATTAGTAATGTTAATCGGTGGATACTTAGGTGAAGCTGGTTATATTCAACCATTTGTAGGTTTCGTAATTGGAATGGCTGGATGGATCTACATCTTGTTTGAAATATTCTCAGGTGAAGCTGGAACAATGGCGGCAAAAGCAGGTAATAAAGCTATGTCAACTGCTTTCAGTGCAATGAGAATAATCGTGACTATCGGTTGGGCTATATATCCTTTAGGATATATTTTCGGTTACCTAACTGGTGGTGTTGATGCAAATGCTTTAAACATAATTTACAATTTGGCTGACTTTGTTAACAAGATCGCTTTCGGTCTAGTTATTTGGGCAGCAGCAATGCAAAACACAAGATTAGCATCTAGATAATAGATATTAATTTATTAAAAAAGGGCAGGTACGTTTTGCGTACTTGCCCTTTTTCTTTAGATACTTATAGTATTTATTATGGAATTATCAAAACCCTATAAAGGAAAAGGTAAGCGCAAAATAAAAAAAATGCCTTTTACGGTAAAAGGTTACATTTTATATTACGCTTTTTTTTGGATATTAATTATTTCAATTTATTTAGCTTACTATGACTAAAATTACTTATAAAGATTATCAAGGTAATTCTAAAACTATTGATGTTGACAATGGTCTTTCTATTATGGAAGGCGCTATTCAAAATGAAATTCCTGGGATTGATGCTGATTGTGGAGGAGCAATGGCATGCGCAACTTGCCATGTTTATGTAGAGGAAAATTGGTTTAACAAGCTACCTAAAGCAGAAGCGTCAGAGATAGACATGATTGATATGGCATATGAGCCAAAAAAAAACAGCAGATTAAGTTGCCAAATAATAGTTAGCAACGAATTAGATGGTTTGGAAATAACAACACCAGAAAAACAATCTTAATGAAAAAAACTGATGCAATAATAATTGGAGCTGGGCCAGTTGGTCTTTTTGCTGTACATCAATTAGGTATTAAAGGTCTTAGCGCCGTTGTCATTGATAATTTAGATAAAGCAGGCGGACAATGTATTGAGCTGTATCCGGACAAGCCGATATATGACATACCTGCAGTGCCAGAATGTACTGGTGAAGAGCTTACAAAAAGATTGCTTGAACAAATCAAACCATTTGGAACTGAATTATTTTTAAATGAAAGAGTAGATGAAGTTAATAAAGAAAAAGAAAATTGGATTGTTAAAACTAATAGTAATAAAGAGTTTATGGCACCCAATATTATTATTGCAGGTGGGGTAGGTTCATTTGAGCCAAGAAAAATTTCTCTAAAGGAGTCTGAAAAATTTGAGGGTAAATCTGTATTTTATGCTGTTAAAAATAAAGATAATTTTAAAAATAAAAACATCGCAATTTTTGGAGGAGGAGACTCAGCATTAGATTGGGCCCTTGAACTTTCGAAGTTTTCTAAAATAACACTAATCCATAGAAGGAACGAATTTAGAGGTGCTCAGCATACTTTATCAGAAATAAGAAAGTTAGAAAAAGAGGGTAAAGTCTCAATAAAAACTCCTTGTCAGATAGTGTCATTGGAAAGTGAAAAAGAATTGAAATCTATAACTATTAAATACGATGATGGAAAAACCGAAAAAATTCCTACAGATGTTATACTCGGTTTTTTTGGGTTAATAATGAAACTAGGACCAATAGCCGAATGGGGATTAAATATGGATAAAAAAACTATTGCGGTGAACCCAGAAAATTTTGAAACTAACAAAAAAGGAATATTTGCAGCTGGTGATATATGTTCTTATCCAGGAAAATTAAAATTAATTCTTTCTGGATTTCATGAAGTTGCACTTGCTTCGGTTGAGTGTTTTAAAAGAGCAAGACCTAATGAAAAATACAGATTTGAATTCACGACCTCTTCAAAAACTATTCAAGATAGACTTGGAAAAAAATGATAGAGCTACTTACCGCAGACACGCCAAACGGTAAGAAAATTTCTATAATGCTAGAAGAGATTAAGTTTGATTATAAAGTAACAAAAATTAATATTAATAAGAACGAGCAATTTAAACCAGAATTTAAAAAATTAAGTCCGTTTAGTAAGATCCCAGTAATTATTGATCATGATAAAAAAATAAGCATGTTTGAGTCAGGAGCCATACTAATTTATCTAGGTGAAAAAAGCGGAAAATTTTATGACAACGATCAGAGAACAATAATCAATCAATGGCTAATGGGTCAGATGGGCTACGTTGGCCCCATGTTAGGTCAACATCACCAATTTCATCACTACAATCCTGGAAAAAGTGAATTTGGTGAAAAAAGATATTTCAAAATATCTGAGAGAATTTACAAAGAACTCGATGAGCGATTATCAAAATCAAGATTTTTAGCAGGTATGAAATATACTATTGCTGATATAGCGACTTTTCCATGGATAGCTCGTCATGAGTGGCATGACATCGGATTAAAAAATTTTGCAAATTTAACTAGGTGGTACCAAGAAATTTCAGAAAGAGAGGCTGTACAAAAAGGCTATGATTTACTCAATAAAGGCGATCAAGTTCCTAAAGTCTAATCATCAACAAAAATTTTTTCATCCCTTTCATGTCTTTCCTGAGCCTCAATTGACAAAGTAGCAACAGGTCTTGCCATAAGTCTTTTTAAACCTATTGGTTCTCCTGTTTCTTCACAAAAACCATAAGTACCTTCTTTAAGTCTCTGCAAAGCTGAATTAATTTTAGAAATTAATTTTCTGCTTCTATTTAGAGCTTTCATCTCTACAGATTTGTCCGTGTAAGAAGAAGCTTGATCGACAATATCAGCAGAGGAAACATTGTCGTCCGAAGAATTTAATAAATTTCCTAAATTATTAGCTTTTATAATATCTTTTTTCCAACTTAATAGCTCTTCCGTAAAAAATTTTTTATGCTTTGCGCACATGTATTTTTCTTTATGGCTAGGTACGTATTTTTTTTTAGTAGTGGTTTTTTTTACCATTTTTTGAATTTGGGGAGTATATGTTTGATTTTAGTCGTGTCAATAGCTTATAAATTGTAATAATTTCATATTTAAATGATACTAAAAAAAAATATTAATAAAGCTTTCTATTTATTTCTTTTTTCACATTTTATACTGTGGACATTAATACCCTCATTCTCAAATGTAAACTTACCATTAGATACTATCGAAGCGTTAGCTTGGGGAAGTAACTTAGATTGGGGTTTTGATAAACACCCTCCTTTAAGTGCATTTTCGGTAGAACTATTTTATTATTTATTTGGCAGCAATGACTGGGCTTATTATTTTTTAAGTCAAATTTTCGTAGTCATAGCCTTTTACTTTGTTTGGAAATTTACGTATTTAATTTTAGATGACAAAATTCACTCCTTGACAGCAGTTTTAATGTTATCAGGCATATATTTTTATAATTTTACAACTCCAGAATTTAATGTAAATGTAAGTCAATTACCTTTTTGGGCTATGTCAGTATATTTTTTTTGGAAAGGCCTAAATTTTAATAAAAGAATTGATTGGATACTATTTGGGATTTTTTCAGCTTTAGGTTTTTTATCAAAATATTTATTTATTTATATTCTCTTATCTCTGTTTATTTTTTTTGTATGTAATTTAAAAAAGTACAGAAAATCTTTAAAAAATTATTTTTTATCGATTTTTATATCCATAATTTTAATAACTCCACATTTTATTTGGTTAATTGATAATAATTTTGTAACAATTTTTTATGGATTAAATAGATCTGGAATGGCAGACTATAATTTAATAAACCATATTAAAAATCCAGCAACTTTTGTTTTTAAACAATTAATTATTTTGATACCGTTTTTTTTGATGGTTTTTATTATGATTAATAAATCAAAAGCAAAAATTAATTTAAAGGATAAAAAAACTTCATTTTTACTTTTTATAAATTTAATTCCAATATTACTAATATTATTGACATCACTTTTATCGGGAGCAGAAATAAGAACAATGTGGATGACACCTTTTTATCTATTCCTAGGAACTTTATTTTTAATGATTTTTAAAAATAGTTTTGAATTTAAAAAAAATAAAAAATTCTATTATATTTTTTTATTTTACTTTATTCTCTCTCCATCTTTATACTTAAGTGTTTCATTAATAGATGAAACAAAGAGAACAGATTATCCGGGTAAAGAAATTTCAAGACTTGTTCAAAATAAATGGGACGATAATTTTTATAATGAAATAAAAATTGTAGTTGGAGATGAGTGGTTTGCAGGAAATTTATCTTATCATTTATATTCAAGACCTACGTGGATAAATGATCTTAAAAATAAAACAGCCAACATTACTGAAGATCAAGGTGTTATATATACTGGAAATCCAAAAATACTTAAAAAAATTTGTCCTGGCGTATTTGGAACTATAAAACCAGTTGGTTATTGTATGATTGGAAAAAGATGAAAATAATCATTTTAATACCTGTATTTAATGACTGGGAGTCATTAAAGAAATTAATTCAAGAAATAGATAAAAATATAAAACCGTTTAAAGATATTATCTTTGAATGTTTGGTCGTAAATGATGCATCAACAATTCAGCAACCAATAATAAATAAGCCAAGTAAATTCAATTCATTAGAAATTTTGAATATGAAAGAAAACAGAGGTCATGCAAGGTGTAATGCTTTTGGTATAAGGTATATTTATCAAAATAAAAAATTCGATAATCTTATTTTAATGGATGGTGATGGAGAAGATAGGCCGGTTGAGATAAATAATTTAATTGAAAAGATTATAGAGAATCCAAATTTATCGGTAGTAGCAAAGAGGGTTAAAAGATCTGAAGGTCCATTTTTTCAGTTTTTATATCAAGCTCACAAATTAATCACTTTTTTCTTCACTGGAAAAATTATTAATTTTGGAAATTATAGTTTATTAACTAAAGATGACGTAGAGAAGTTGCATTCAAAAGCAAGCTTGTGGAGCAGCTTTTCAGGTTCAGTAAAAAAACATATAAAAATTTTAAATGAAATTAGATCTTCAAGAGGATTAAGATATTTTGGCCCTTCGCAAATGTCTCTTTTTAAACTTATTATTCATTCACTCTCCATAATAGCAGTTTTTAAATATCAAGTTTTCCTGAGGTCATCTATAATAGTTATTGCCCTGGTATCTCTTAATTCTTATTTTGGGCAAATTTCATTTATTTTACTAATCCCTATTGTGATTTTTAATTTTGTTATCTTTATAATATCTAGACGAGAGTTAGAAAAAGATTTTATAAATAGCCATAATAATCTAGATAATATAAAAAACATTAAACACTAAATAATTGAAATTAGAGTCCTAAGTAGAATCAAAAAGGAATCAAAACATGAACATTTGTATAAGATTTTGAAGTATTGTGGATATCTCTAAAGATGCGTAATGTAAAAAAATTTAAAAAAAAATTTTTTATGAAAAAGTTAAAATGTCATTGTGGTGCGATAAAAGCAGAAATTAACGTATCAGAAAATTTAGAAAAAATTGTAAGATGTAATTGCTCTATGTGCAAAAGAAGGGGAGCACTGATGTCTATGGTCAAAAATGAGGATTTTAAATTAATAAAAGGATCTGAAAATTTAAGCCTGTATCAATTTCATACTAAAGTGGCCAAACATTTTTTTTGCTCAATTTGCGGAATTTACACTCATCATAATCCACGTTCTAATCCAGCAATGACTGGATTTAACCTGGGTTGTATAGAAGATCTAGATACTTTCACTCTAAAAAATATTTCAATAATCGACGGACATAACCATCCATTAGACAAAGAATAATAATGGAAAATTATTTTTTTAAATATCAAAAAATAAAAAAAAAATATTTAAAATTTCTCAGTTCTCAAGAAGCAATGTCTGAACCATTTAGAGATAAATTAATTCAACTTGAAAAATTTTATTTACCTATAAGTAAAATGATAAAAGATGAGTATTTGAAAAGGAAAAAAACAAAAATTATCGGACTGACTGGTGGTCAGGGCACAGGCAAATCAACTATTTCAAATATTTTAAAGATTATTTTGAAAGAAGCATATAAATTAGAAACAGTAATATTTTCTATAGATGACTTTTATAAAACTTTAAATGAGAGAAAAATAATGTCAAAAAAAATAAGTGCTTTATTTTTAACTAGAGGTGTACCAGGAACTCACGATACTAAAATGTTATTGAATTGTTTACAAACATTAAAAAACGATAAGTTTAAAAATTATATCATACCAAAATTCGACAAATCTACCGATGATAGATTTAGCAAAAATAAATGGTTGAAAATTAAAAAAAAACCAGACATTGTCATATTTGAGGGATGGTGCGTGGGCGCTACAGCTCAAGAAAAAAAAGATTTAATTTCACCAATTAATAAATTAGAAAAACATAAAGATAAAAATAAAATTTGGAGAAAAAAAGTAAATTTAGAGCTTAAAAAAAAATATAAAAAAATATTTAAATTGATTGATAAACTTATATTTTTAAAAGTTCCAAGTTTTAAGTACGTTCTTAAATGGAGACTATTGCAAGAAAAAAAACTTAGACTTACTGGCAAAGGAAATAAAATTATGACCGATAAACAAATAAACAGCTTTATAATGTATTACGAAAGAATTACTAAACATATGCTTAAGATTTTACCAAAAACAGCTGATACAGTAATAAGTATAGATAATAAACATAGACTTAAATCAATAAAATTCAATTAAATGAAAAAAATTATACTAGTAACTTTATTTTTACTTACGTCAAATTATCTTTTTGCACAAGATAACTTAAAATTTTACGTAGAAAAAGCTTTAGCAAACAATTTACAATTAAATGCCGAGAGAAAAAATTTTGAGTCTGCAAAACAATCTAAGAATATTTCTAGAAGTGAATTTTTACCAAGTATTACACTCTCAGGAGATCAATCGAGTACATCATCGAAAAATAGACGTGATCATGACGGAAACATCTTAGCAGACGCTAATTTAGATTCTGGAAGTAAAAAAATCTTAGTAGAACAAAAAATTTTTTCTGGTTTCAAAGGTTTAAATACTTTTGAAAAATCTGAACTAGAAACTCAGAAAGCAAATTTATCCTTAAAAAAAGTGAAACAGAAAACTATTTTAGATACGACCATAGCCTATTTTGACTTAATCTATAAATCAAAAAACGAAAAGTTTAATTTGTCAAATGTAAATCTATTTGAAAGACAAGTCGACTCAGACAATGCAAGAGTTCAGAAAGGCGAAATCACTTTGACTGATCTTGCTCAGTCTGAGTCTTCATTAGCTGGAGCAAAAGCTAAATTAATCAAAGCTAAAACAGAGCTACTTTCCTCAAAAACAAATTTTGAGAGAGTTACAAGAGAAAAAACACCTGATATATCAAATTTAAATGAAAAAGTTTTTTTAAATTTGCCTTCTTCATTAAACGAGTCACTCTTATTAGCCAATTCTAGAAATATTGATCTTTTAATTTCCAATTTAGATTATGAAATATCAGTAAAAGAATTAAATATTGAAAGAGCAAGACTTTCACCCTCTGCATCAGTCAATTATTCAAAATCGGAGGATAACGATTTCAGTTCTACTATCGATAAAATTGACCAAGAAACAGTTAAAGCCACGATTAAATGGCCGATTATTAAAGGAGGTGAAAATATTTCTTCTATTAAAAGGTCATCTTATAATAAACAAAGATATCAGTTGATTCTTAAAGATACCAAAAATAAGATTAATACTGATATCTCTAATGCTTGGTCAAAATATCAATCTTTTAAAAGCGTTTTAGAGGCTACCAGAGCTCAATTGAAAGCGGCTGAAATTGCAAACGAGGGCATTTCAATGGAATATGATTCAGGTAATACTAGGACTACATTAGAATTAATTCAGTCAAGGAGTTTACTTTTAGAGGCTAGAATCACTTTTGCTAAATCTGAGCGAGATTTTATCGTATCGCAGTTCGAATTAGCTGAACAATTAGGAACTTTATCTTTAAAGTCAATAAAATAGGGGTTTTTTTAAGTTATATTTTAAATTCTTGATAAAAAGAACAAAATGTGTACATTTAATTTAACGATTCGAACAATAAAAAAAGGATAAAAAATGACTAAAAATAACTTAAAGATCGTAAAAACAGAAGATAAAAAACAAAAAGAATTAAAAGAAAAAAGTAAGTCTCTTGAAGCTGCAATCAGCCAAATTGATCAAAATTTTGGTAAAGGCTCTGTAATGAGACTTGGACAACAACAAGCATTAGATGTAGAGGCAATTTCAACGGGATCATTAAGCCTAGATTTAGCGCTAGGTATAGGAGGTTTACCAAAGGGACGTATAATTGAAATTTACGGACCAGAGTCATCAGGAAAAACCACTTTAGCATTACAAGTCGTAGCAGAAGCTCAAAAAGCAGGCGGTATATGCGCATTTGTTGACGCTGAACATGCTATGGATCCTGTATACGCAAAAAAACTTGGTGTTAAAACAGAAGAACTTTTAATTTCACAACCAGATACTGGTGAACAAGCTTTAGAAATCACTGATACATTAATTAAATCAGGCTCTATTTCTGTTTTAGTTGTAGATTCAGTTGCTGCATTAACTCCAAAAGCTGAATTAGAGGGTGAAATGGGCGATCATCATGTTGGTTTACAATCCAGACTTATGAGCCAAGCTTTGCGTAAAATTACTGGCTCAGTATCTAAATCAAATACAATGGTTATTTTCATTAACCAAATTAGAATGAAAATTGGGGTAATGTTTGGAAATCCAGAAACAACTTCTGGAGGTAATGCTCTTAAATTCTATTCATCTGTAAGAATGGATATTAGACGAATAGGAGCAATTAAAGAAAAAGACCAAATTATCGGTAACTCAACAAGAGTTAAAGTAATTAAGAATAAGGTTGCACCTCCTTTCAAAGTAGTTGAATTTGATTTAATGTACGGAAAGGGAATTAGTAAGTTAGGAGAATTAATTGACCTAGGAACTAAAGCGGGTGTGGTAGAAAAATCAGGCGCTTGGTATGCCTACAAGGGCGAAAAAATAGGTCAAGGTAGAGAAAATGCTAAAATTTACCTTCAAAAAAATCCTAATGTTGCTTCAGAAATAGAAAAAATAATTAGAGATGAGGCCTCTGCGATAAGTAAAGAGCTAGAAGGCAATCCTTCAGCAAACGAAAAAATTAGCGATAAAAAAGAAGAAGAGTAATTCTTTTGCCATCAATTCAACGGGAAGTTTAATTTAAACTTCCCGTTTCTCATGAAATCTCAACTAAAAAGTGTTTAAATCTATATTTAGTGTATGAAAAAAAAGTGTCAAAAAAACCTGTGTACAATTTAATCCAGATTGGTTTTAATTAGAAATAGAACAAAAGGGGGAAAAATGAGTACACAACAAGCATCGAGCTCGAAAGTGTCTTCATCTTTAGATACCTCTCATTTGAAGGTTAAATTTCCATTTAAAGCTAAATATGGAAACTACATTAACGGAAAATTTGTAGAACCTAAATCTGGAAAGTATTTTGATAATACTACTCCTATCACTAATGAAGTTATCTGTAAGGTGCCACGATCGAACGAAAAAGACGTTGATTTTGCTCTAGACGCAGCCCACGCAGCATTTCCTGCATGGGGTAAAACATCAATCACAGAGAGGTCGAATATACTCTTGAAGATTGCTGATGTTATAGAGAAAAATCTAAACGTTTTAGCAACGGCAGAGTGTTTAGACAATGGTAAGCCAATCAGAGAGTGTATGGCTGCAGATTTACCTTTGGTAATTGATCATTGGAGATATTTTGCAGGAGTAATAAGAGCAGAGGAGGGTTCAGTTGCTGAAATAAGCAACAGTGAATATTCTTACCATATACCAGAACCATTAGGTGTAGTTGGTCAGATTATACCATGGAACTTCCCATTATTGATGGCTACGTGGAAACTAGCTCCAGCATTGGCAGCTGGTAACTGTGTAGTATTAAAACCAGCTGAGCAAACACCAGCATCAATTATGCTATTAATGGAACTTATTGGAGATCTATTACCAGCAGGTGTTGTTAACGTTGTTAGCGGATATGGTCTTGAAGCAGGTAAGCCTTTAGCTTCTTCAAAACGAATTAAGAAGATAGCTTTTACAGGTGAAACTACTACTGGACGTTTGATTATGCAGTATGCATCTCAAAACTTAATACCAATTACTTTGGAATTAGGTGGTAAATCGCCAAACATTTTCTTTGAAGATGTTATGGCTAAAGATGACGACTTCTTTGACAAATGTTTAGAGGGTTTTGCTATGTTTACGCTTAACCAAGGAGAAGTTTGTACTTGTCCAAGTAGAGCTTTAATTCAAAAATCTATCTATGATAAATTCATGGAAAAAGCGATAGCTAGAACTAAGGCCGTTAAGCAAGATAATCCTTTAAAAATGGAAACTATGATTGGAGCTCAAGCTTCATTAGAACAAATGGAAAAAATTAAGTCTTACTTAGACTTAGGAAAAAAAGAAGGTGCCAAAGTTCTATGTGGTGGTAGCGCTGCAAAAATAAATAGTGGTCTTGAAAAAGGAAACTATATCCAACCAACAATTTTTGAAGGTAAAAACAATATGCGAATATTCCAAGAGGAGATCTTTGGACCAGTTGTTTCAGTAACAACGTTTAAAGATGAGAAAGAAGCATTAGAAATAGCTAATGATACTCTTTACGGATTAGGAGCAGGTGTTTGGACAAGAGATGGAAACATTGCATACAGAATGGGTAGAGGGATAGAAGCAGGTAGAGTTTGGACAAATTGTTACCATGCATATCCAGCTCACGCTGCATTTGGTGGATACAAACAATCTGGTATCGGAAGAGAAACTCACAAAATGATGTTAAATCATTATAGACAAGTTAAGAACTTACACGTGTCTTATAGTGAGAAAAAATTAGGCTTCTTTTAACCAATAATATATAATGGCCCATGATTCTAAATCATGGGCCGAAATAACAATATGAAAGTTTCATTTACTATATCAGCCAAAAAATTACTTAGCGAAATCAAGGAAGTTCATGGAGATGATCTTTTGTTTCACCAATCGGGAGGATGCTGCGATGGTAGCGCGCCTATGTGTTTTCCAGCAAAAGAATATCAAGTTGGAAACAGTGATGTAAAACTAGGAGAAGTAGATGGAACACCTTTTTATATGAATGAAGATCAATACGAAAAATGGAAACATACAGATTTGACTATTGATGCTGTTAAAGGAATTGGAGGTATGTTTTCCCTAGATAATGGAACAGGGCAAAGATTTTTAACAAAATCTGAAATTTGTGTTGTAGTAGACAACGATAAAAAAGCTTCAAATTAATCTCCTTATAGACAAGTTCTAAAATATCTGTATTTAATTAAATATGGGCCGAATTTTACTTACTGATGTTAGAAAAAAATTCTTAGATTTTTTTAAAAAAAATAATCATAAGATCGTAGAATCTAGCAACTTAGTTCCTAACAATGATCCTACTCTAATGTTCACTAATTCAGGTATGGTTCAATTTAAAAATGTTTTCACAGGTTTAGAAAAAAGAGATTACAAAACAGCCACAACTTCTCAAAAGTGTGTAAGAGCTGGAGGAAAACATAATGATTTAGAAAATGTAGGTTACACTCCAAGGCACCATACTTTTTTTGAAATGTTAGGAAATTTTTCTTTTGGTGATTATTTTAAAGAACAAGCTATTCATCATGCTTGGAATTTGTTGACAAAAGACTTTGAATTACCAAAAGAAAGATTATTAGTAACTGTCTTTCATCAAGATAACGATGCATTCAATCTTTGGAAAAAAATTGCTGGATTAAAAGAAAGCAAAATAATAAAAATTTCAACATCTGATAATTTTTGGTCAATGGGAGACACAGGACCTTGCGGTCCTTGTTCTGAAATTTTTTATGATCACGGTGATAAATTAAAAGGTGGTCCTCCTGGAAGCCTCGATGAAGACGGTGATAGATTTATAGAAATTTGGAATTTAGTATTTATGCAATATGAGCAATTAACAAAAGAAAAAAGAATTGATTTACCAAAACCTTCAGTTGATACAGGTATGGGACTCGAGAGAATGACAGCAGTTTTACAAGGTACACATGATAATTATAAGATAGATCACTTTCAAAAAATAATGTCTGCCTCATCTGACATTACGAAAACTCCAATAGATAGCAAAACAATAGCTAGCCACAGAGTTATTGCTGATCACTTAAGAGCAAGTAGTTTTTTAATTGCTGAGGGAATATTACCTTCTAATGAAGGTCGTGGATATGTTCTTAGAAGAATTATGAGAAGAGGAATGAGGCATGCTCATTCTTTAGGCAGTAAAAATCCTGTTTTTTTTAAACTTTTTGAAGTTTTATTAAACGAGATGAAGAACAGTTATCCTGAATTAAAAAATGCTAGAGAGTTAATAGTTGAAACTCTTAAAAATGAAGAAGAAAAATTCTCATCTCTTTTAGAACGTGGTATGAAAATACTCGATGAAAATTTGAATAAAGTTAAAAATAAAATTCTGCCAGGTATAGAAGCTTTTAAATTATACGATACTTATGGCTTTCCCTTAGATCTAACCGCTGACATCCTAAGAGGTAAAGATGTTAAAGTTGACAATGTTGGTTTTGAGAGAGAAATGGAAAAAAGCAAAGCTTTAGCAAGAGCTAATTGGAAGGGATCAGGAGATAAGTCTGTTGAAGAAAGATGGTTTAAAGTTAGAGAGGAGCTTAAACCTACTGAATTTTTAGGTTATGAATTTGATAAAGCTGAGGGCGTAATAATTAAAATTTCAAAAAATGGTGAATTTGTAAAATCTGCAAGCACTGGAGATGAAATAGAAATCATAACAAATCAGACTCCATTTTATGGAGAGTCTGGTGGGCAAGTAGGTGATGAGGGTCATATTTTTAGCTCAGATTGCAAAATTAAGGTAAATGATACCCAAAAAAAAATGGGAGACTTATTCATTCATTATGGAAAAGTTGAAAAAGGATCAATTTCAATCGGGCAAAGTGTTAATTTAGAAATAGACGTTTTAAAAAGAAATAATTCAAAAGCTAATCATACAGCCACACATTTATTACATGAGTCATTACGAAGAACTCTAGGAAAGCATGTGACACAAAAAGGATCATTAGTTTCTCCTGAGAGGTTAAGATTTGATTTTAGTCACAACAAACCTATTGAAGAAGAGGAAATGATAAAAATAAATAATATAGTCAACGATATAGTCGCAGGATCAACTGATGTTCAAACAAGAATAATGACCCCAAAAGAAGCAGTAGGTCTGGGCGCTCTTGCATTATTTGGAGAAAAGTACGGGGAAGAAGTAAGAGTGGTTTTTATGGGAAAGGAAGATAATGGTTTTTTCTCAACAGAGTTGTGTGGAGGAACACATGTCAAAAACACTAAAGAAGTTGGTAAGTTTAAAGTGATAAGTCAATCATCCATTGCATCAGGAATAAGAAGAGTTGAGGCTTTAAGGGATAAACAATTAGAAGAACATGAAAAAATGCAAAGTAAAAATAAGTCTCAGAAAGAGTCTAATTTAAGAAAAGAAATAGAATTTATTAAAAAAGAACTTCAAAAATTAAAAATTGAACCTAATTATAAAGAAGATTTAGATTTATTTGAAAATTTAAAAAATTTAGGCAAACAAATTAACAAAGTAAAAATTGAAAGCATAAAAAAAGATAAAAGCAAAAATATAGTTAGAGACAAAAAAATCGGAAACATATTAATTCGTGAACAAATTTTAAAAGATTTTCCACCAAAAGAACTTAGAGGAATAATTGATCAAGGAAAAAAAGATATTAAATCTGGAATTGTAATTAGCATAGCTACATTTGAAGATAAAATTGGTATAGCAGTAGGAATTTCTCATGATTTGACAACAAAACATGACGCTGTTGATTTAGTTAAAGTTGCAGCAGTAATTTTAGGAGGCAAGGGAGGCGGCGGCAGAAAAGATTTTGCTCAAGCAGGAGGTGTATATAAAGATAAAATTGAAGATGCCTTTAAAGAAATATCAAAAAAAATTAGTTAAGTTTTTTCTTTAAATTTCCGTCAATGGCCTCTAAGAATTGGTTTGTTGTCAGGTACTTCGCAGATTTATCAATCAGAATTGCTAAATCCTTTGTCATTGAACCGCTCTCGACAGTCTTAATACACACTTCCTCAATATTTGATGAAAATTTTATTAATTCTTTATTTCCATCAAGCTTTCCTCTATGAGCCAAACCTCTTGTCCAAGCAAAAATTGATGCAATAGGGTTTGTAGAGGTTTCTTTTCCTTGTTGATGCATTCTATAATGCCTAGTTACAGTTCCATGAGCAGCCTCGGACTCTACTGTTTTACCATCAGGAGTCATTAATACACTGGTCATCAGACCTAAAGATCCAAAACCCTGAGCAACAGTATCAGACTGAACGTCACCATCATAATTCTTACAAGCCCAAACGTATCCACCATTCCATTTCATCGCACATGCAACCATGTCATCAATTAATCTATGTTCATATGTTATGTTTACTTTTTTAAATTCGTTAGAAAATTCTTTTTCGAAAATTTCTTGGAAAAGATCTTTAAAACGCCCATCGTAAGCTTTAAGAATTGTATTTTTAGTTGATAAATAAACTGGCCATTTTCTTCCAAGTCCGTAATTCATACAAGCTCTTGCAAAATTCTTAATAGACTCATCTAGATTATACATCGTCAGAGCAGCTCCAGATCCAGGAAAATCAAAAACTTTAAATTCTTTTTTATTTTTTCCATCTTTAGATGTCCATTTTACTTCAAGATTACCTTCACCAGGAATCAAAAAGTCTGTGGCTCTGTACTGATCTCCAAATGCATGTCTTCCAATAACAATTGGTTGCGTCCAACCAGGCACTAGTTTTGGAACATTTTTACAAATAATTGGCTCTCTAAAAACTGTTCCTCCCAGAATATTTCTTATTGTTCCATTAGGAGATCTCCACATTTCCTTTAATTTAAATTCTTTTACTCGGGATTCGTCCGGAGTAATTGTTGCACATTTTACCCCTACTCCATATTGTTTGATAGCATTCGCCGCATCCACTGTGATTTGATCATCAGTTTTATCTCTGCTTTCCATTCCTAGATCGAAGTATTTTAGATCTAAATCAAGATATGGTTTTATTAGCTTATCCTTGATAAATGACCAGATAATTCTAGTCATTTCATCACCGTCTAGCTCAACAACAGGATTTTTAACTTTAATTTTTGCCATAAAATATAGATTGATTAACTTTGATTTTTATACATATTAAGAAAAAATTATCAAACTATAAATTATGTTTAATACTATTTTTCCAAAGATACACAAAGAGGGATATAAGTTTTTAGCTATTTCTATAATAGCAACCTTAATTATTTTGTTTTTTTCCAAATTTTTGGGAACTATATTTATCTTAATAACGTTCTGGGTTTACTACTTTTTTAGAGATCCAGATAGATATTCAATTAATAATGATAGTTATTTAGTAAGTCCTGCTGACGGACTAATTACAGATATTTCAGAAAAATCAGGACCAGAGGAACTTAGACTTGAAAACACCTCTTATACTAAAATTAGTATTTTTATGAATGTATTTAATTGCCATGTTAATAGAGTACCATCCTCTGGCAAAGTGGAGGAAATTTTTTATAAACCTGGTAAATTTTTAAATGCTTCTCTAGATAAAGCTAGTGAGGAAAATGAAAGAAATTATTTTAAAATAAAATTACTAAACGGTGAAGAAATCATAATTGTTCAAATTGCAGGATTAATAGCAAGAAGAATTGTATGTGAAGTAGAGCAAGATCAAGAATTAAAACAAGGTGAAAGAATAGGAATGATTAGATTCGGGAGTAGAGTTGATATTTATTTTAAGAATAAAAAAATTTTAGCAAAACTAGGCCAAAACGTTGTAGCAGGAGAGAGTTTACTTGCATCTGAATAATGGAAGAGAATAAAAAATTTAAATTGGTTTCTTCAAAAAAAACAAGATATTTGTTACCAAATATACTTACGCTAGCAGGAGTATGTTTAGGTATAAGTTCAATAAAATTTTCTATCGATGGCAATTTTAGTTTAGCAGTCACTTTAATTTTATTTGCTGCTATTTTAGATGCTTTAGATGGAAGAATTGCAAGATTAATCAAAGGCACATCTGAGTTTGGAAAAGAATTAGATTCTCTAACGGATTTTGTAAGTTTTGGTATTGCGCCAGTTTTTATTTTATATTTTTGGGAATTAAATAATTATGGAAAATTAGGATGGGCTATTACACTTATTTATTCTGTTTGTTGCGTGTTGAGGCTAGCTAGATTTAATCTAACAAAAATAGAAACATCTGAAGACTGGAAAAATAATTTTTTTGAAGGTGTTCCATCTCCAGCAGGAGGATTATTAATTTTAATGCCATTAATATATGAACTAACAGAGCTTGATGTGGGTTTTGATATAAAAAATTTTACTCCTTACTTAACATTGTTAATCGCAATTTTGCTAGTTAGTAAAATTCCAACATTATCTCTTAAAAAGATTTCTATTTCACCAAAAGCTACTGTATTTTTGTTATTGGGTATAGGTGTGGTTTTTATATCTTTATTATTTTATACACTTGAAACTCTTTTAATTTTTGGAATAGTTTATCTTATCTCAATACCAGTAAGTATATTAATCTATAGCAGCCAAAGTAAAAAAAACTTGGAAAAAATATCTGAAGATAATCATGAAGATATTTTATAATGAAGAAATCAAAAAGAATTAAAAAAAGTAATTCTTGGAAAATAAAACAACACAAAGATCAATTTTTTAAAAAATCCAAAATTCTTGGTTATCGATCTAGAGCATCATTTAAATTAATAGAACTTAATAAAAAGTTTAAGTTTATAAAAAAAAATTCAAAGTTATTAGATCTAGGATCTTTTCCAGGGGGATGGGCACAAGTCTCTAGTAAAATTATCAAAGAAGGAAAAATAATGTCTGTTGATATTAAAGATATGGAACCAATAAAAAATGTAAAATTTTTAAAAGGGGATATTCTTGAAAAAAAGGTTAAAGATGAAATTGAAAAATATTTTGGCTCAAAAATTGATGTAATTATATCTGATATGGCTGCAGATACTACTGGCAGCAAATCGTTAGATTCTATTAGGACTAATCAACTTTGTCTTGATATTGTTCATTTTTCAAAAACCTTACTTAAACCTAAAGGTGTATTAATTTCTAAACTTTTTATGGGAGAAGATTTTATTGAAGTGAAAAAACTTGCTAAATCTCTATTTTATAAAGTAAATTTTTTTAAACCTGATTCTAGCAGGCAAGAGTCTAAAGAAACTTATTTACATTGTGAGATTTTAAAGTCTTTATAAATTTGAAAAATTGTTTATAAATTTATATGGATACAATTAAAGAAGCTTTAACCTTTGATGATGTATTACTACTACCTAAGTACTCAAATGTATTACCATCGAAAACGAACATCAGTTTAAATTTAACAAAAAAAATTCCACTTAAAGTTCCGTTTTTATCTTCTGCAATGGATACAGTGACTGAGTCAAAAATGGCTATAGCAATCGCAAAAGAAGGCGGTCTAGGAATTATACACCGGAATTTTGATATAAAAAATCAATCTAAAGAAGTGGAAAAAGTAAAAAATAAAAAACTCTTAGTTGGTGCAGCTATAGGAACTAACCAAGAGGATTTTGATAGAGCTAAATCATTAATATCAAAAGGAGTAGATTTAATCGTAATAGATACTGCACATGGCCACAGCGAAAAAGTCCTTAAAATTTTATCAAAAGTAAAAAGGGTTGTAAAAAAAATTCCAATATGTGTTGGAAATATCGCAACGGGAGAGGCAGCAAAAAAACTATATGATGCTGGTGCAGACATAATCAAAGTTGGAATAGGGCCAGGATCTATTTGTACAACGAGAATGGTAGCAGGAATAGGTGTTCCACAAATATCTGCAATTATGGAAGTGAAGAAAGCTATGAATAAAAAAAAAATTAAAATAATTTCTGACGGTGGTATAAAATTTTCAGGAGATATAGCAAAAGCTTTAGCTGCTGGGGCAGACGCAATTATGATGGGATCAATATTTGCTGGTACAGAAGAGAGCCCAGGAAAAAAATTTAGAATAAAAAGCAAAATTTATAAACAATATAGAGGAATGGGATCAATAGGCGCTATGTCAGCTGGATCAGCTAATAGATATTTTCAAAAAAATTACAAAGACAAATCAAAATTTGTCCCAGAGGGGGTTGAGGGAAGAGTGGAATATAAAGGAAAACTATCTAAAATTATTTACCAACTTCAAGGTGGATTGAGATCTTCAATGGGATATATTGGTGCTAAAAAATTAGAAGATATAAATAAAAAAGCCAAATTTGTTAAAATTACTAAAGCTGGATTTTATGAGAGCATGGTTCACAGTGTAGAGATGACGCAAAAAACAATTAACTATAAATTATGATAAATAAAATTATAAAATTTACGATTATTTTATTTTTTCTTCCAAATATTTTATTTGCCAAACCAGAATTTTTTGAAGAAGGAATAAGTCTTTTTAATAAAAAAAAATTTGAAGACGCAAAATTTAAATTTGAGCAGGATATCGTTTATAATCCTAAAAGTGAGTTATCGTACCTCTATCTATCAAAAATCTTCAATGAACAAGAAAATAAAATTTTAGAAGAACAAAACCTTGAAACAGTAATGCTTTTAAATCCACGGAACGAGGAAGCCATTTACTCTCTTGCAAAACTAAAGCTAAGTGAGTCTGACTACGAAAAAAGCCGAGAATTAAATAAAAGATTAAAATTAATATGTGATATTTTTTGTAATAAAAGTGATCAACTAAAAATTGAAATTGAAAATTTATCTAAAAAATAAATGCAATTTCATAACGAAAAAGATAAAATATTAATTATTGATTTTGGTTCTCAAGTAACAAAACTAATAGCAAGAAGAATAAGAGAACTTGGAGTTTATTCAGAAATAGTTACTCCTTCTGAGGTTTCAAAGATAAGAAAGTTTGACAATATAAAAGGCTTTATACTGTCAGGGGGCCCATCCACTGTAACAAGAAAGAAATTTCAAAGTGTTCCTAAATCAATATTTGAGAGAGGAATACCTGTTTTAGGTATATGTTATGGACTTCAACTCATAGCAAAATTATTAGGAGGCAAAATAAAGTCATCAAATAAAAGAAGAGAATTTGGAAGAGCCTTTTTGAAAAAAAAAAGGTCTTCACTTTTAACAAAAAACTTTATTAATAAAAATAATAGTGTTTGGATGAGTCATGAAGATGCCGTAGTCAAACTACCAAGAAATTTTAAAGTTATTGCATCAACAAAAGACTCAAAGTTAACCATCATTGAAAATTTAAAAAAAAGAATCTATGGAGTTCAGTTTCATCCAGAGGTAACTCATACAGAAAATGGTCAGATAATTTTTAAAAATTTTTTATTTTTGATTTGTAAATTAAGAAAAAAGTGGAACATTAAATCTCAAAAAAAACAATTGATAGATAAGATTAAAAAAGATGTTAAAAAAGGCAAAGTTATTTGTGCATTGTCAGGGGGGGTAGATAGTAGTGTTGTAGCGTTATTAATTCATAAAGCAATTAAAAAAAACTTAATATGTATAATGGTTGATACAGGTTTGATGAGAAAAAATGAATTTAAATATACATATAGTCTTTTTAGAAATAAATATAAGCTCAATGTGAAATTAATCAATGCATCTAAACTTTTTTTAAATAAATTAAAAAATATTTCAAACCCTGAAAAAAAAAGAAAAATAATTGGAGAACTTTTTATAAAAGTTTTTGAAAAAGAGTCCAAAAAGTATAAAAATTTACAATTTTTAGCTCAGGGAACTCTTTATCCAGACATTATCGAAAGTAAATCTTCTTCAGGAAGCAAAACATCAATAATCAAATCCCATCACAATGTTGGTGGCTTACCAAAAAAAATGAAACTAAAGTTGATCGAACCTTTAAAAGAATTTTTCAAGGATGAAGTTAGATTACTAGGTAAATCTTTAGGTTTAGTGAATAATATTAATTACAAACATCCTTTTCCTGGACCTGGCTTAGCAATCAGAATAATTGGAAATATAACTCCTGATTTAATTAAGATATTACAAGAGGCAGACAATATTTTTATAAACGAGTTAATTAAAAATAATTTGTATGATAAAATATGGCAAGCATATGCAGCTTTATTACCTATTAAGACAGTAGGCGTAATGGGAGACACTAGAACATATGAAAATATTTGCTTACTGAGGGCAGTTATCTCTGAGGATGGTATGACAGCAGATTATTTTAGTTTTCCAAAAAATTTTATAGACAATATTTCTAATAAAATTGTTAATAACGTAAAAGGTATTAATAGAGTTGTTTATGATATTACCTCTAAACCACCAAGTACTATTGAATTAGAATAATGAACAAAAAAATTAGAAAAATTTTACTTAAAAAAAATAAATCTAAGATAGTAAGCTTGACCGCGTACTCTAGTAGCGTTGCAAAAATATTAGATAAATTTTTAGATATTGTTCTAGTGGGTGACTCAATGGCAAATGTTTTATATGGACATAAAAATACACATAAAATTACTTTAAAGAATATTGTGGAACACACCTTAAGTGTGAAGAAAGGAATTAAAAAATCTTTATTAGTTGTTGATATGCCTAAAGGCTCTTACAATAATATTAAATCTGCAAAAAAAAATGCTAAATTTCTAATGTATGAAACAGCGTGTGATGCAGTAAAAATAGAAAGCAATAAAAAAAATTTTGAAATTATAAAAAAACTAGTAAAAAGCAATATTCCAGTTATGGGTCATATTGGCTATACACCACAGTTTAAAAAAAAATTTAGAATAGAAGGTCAGACGATAATAGAAGAAAAAAAACTTTTAAAAGAAGCCATGTTAATAGAGGAAGCTGGTGCATTTTCAATTGTTCTTGAATGTTTATCTCCTAAAGCTGCAAAATTAATTACAAACCAATTAAAAATTCCAACAATAGGTATTGGTTCCTCAATGTTTTGTGATGGTCAAATTTTGGTTACTGATGATATGTTAGGTTTAAGTGGTTTTTATCCTAAATTTGTAAAAAAATATGCAAATTTAAATAGAATAATTGAAAAAGCTGTAAAAAAATATACTAGAGATGTAAAATTAAAAAAATTTCCATCATCAAATAACTATTTAAATGGAACAAAACTTAGAAAATAAATTAGATTTAAGAAATAGATTAATTAATTTTTTTAAAATTAATAAATCAAAACTTTTAGTTTTCTTAATAATCTCAGCTCTTATCTTAATATCAGTCGTATTTTTTAAAGCGAATAATGAAAAAAAAAATATTTTGATAGCAGAGAAATATGTTAGAGCAGGTATTTTTTTAGCCTCTGAAAAAAATGTTGAAGCAAAGCTTTTATATGAAGAAATAATCTTAAGTAATAATAAATTTTATTCAATTTTGGCTTTAAACGCTTTGATAGAAAAAAATCTAGAAACAGATAAAGAAATAATATTAAATTATTTCAATATTTTAGAAAAAACAATTTCTACAAAAGAAAACAATGATCTCATAAATTTTAAAAAGGCATTATTTTTAATCAAATCTTCAAATTTAAAAGAGGGAAATGAACTATTAAAAGATTTAATTAGTAAAGACTCAGGTTTGAAATCAATAGCTAAAGAAATACTCGAAGAATAAACTAATGAGATTATATTATATTCTAGTAATTATGATTTTTCTTACTGGATGTTCATTTGATAACAAATCAGGTATTTGGAAAAATGAAAAAAATATAGAGGTAAAAAACGATAAAGAAATTTTTAAAGACTTTAAAAAAATTAAATCACCGAATGAAATTTTTAATAAAATAATCCCATTACAAAATGATTTAAAACATAAAATTGATAGTCCTATTATAAATAATTCTTGGGAAGATATTTTTTATGGAAAAAATAATAATTTTCCTAATTTTCAATATAGTAATTTAAATGAAAATATTTTTAAAAGCAAAAAATTGTCAAGATATAAAACTCAAAATAATATATTATTTTCTAATGGTAATTTAATTTTATCAGATCAAAAAGGGAACTTAATTATTTTCTCTGTTAACGAAAATAAAATTTTTAGAAAATATAATTTTTATAAAAATAGATTCAAGGATATTAAAAAGAACCTTAATTTAGTTATTGAAAATAATATTATCTATATTTCTGATAATATTGGTTTCTTTTATGCATATGATTATTTAAAAGATAAATTAGTGTGGGCTAAAAACTATAAGGTTCCCTTTAGATCTAATCTAAAAATATCACTAAATAAATTAATTTCTTCAAATCAAAATAATGATTTAATAATATTAGATAAATCAACTGGAAACTTAATAAAAACTATTCCCTCTGAGAGCACTTCAATTAATAGCTCGTTTATAAATAATATTAGTTTGAGTACTGAAAATATATTTTATTTAAATACATATGGATCTCTATATTCAATTCGTAAAGATAATCTTCGATTAAATTGGTTTGTAAATTTAAATAAAAGTTTAGATTTAAATATAAATAACTTATTTGAGGGAAATAAAATTGTAAATTATAAAAATAAAATATTTATTTCTTCAAATCAAAATTTTTACATTATCGATGCTAAAACTGGTGCAATATTAAGTAAAAAAAACTTTTCTTTAAAATTAAAACCTATTGTAATTAATAACTATATTTTTTTAATTACAAATAATGACCTTTTAGTAGCAATGAATTTAAAAAATAACAAAATTTTATATTCATATGATTTAAATAAGAAAATTTCAGATTATATTAATTTAAAGGGAAATTTAGACGTTAAAAATTTTATGTTTATTAATAATAAGTTATTTATATTTTTAAAAGAGCCTTATATTATTAGCTCTAGTCTTAATGGAGAGATTGACGATATGATTAAACTTTCTACAAAAGTTAATTCGTCTCCAATTTTCGTAGATAAATCACTATTTTATCTAGATAGAAATAATAGGCTACTAATCTTTAATTAAATGCTAGATTTACCGCTTAAAAGAGAGAGCTGTTTAACTTTAATGCCCTTTAAATTGTCGTGAGGTTTAATTGGGTAATCACCAGTAAAGTAATGATCGCTAAATTGAGGATAATTTACTTTTCTTTTCTCACCTATAAGAGCTTTATATAATCCCTCTAAACTTAAAAACTTCAAAGATTTAGCCTTAAGATAATTTACCATTTCTTGATTATTCTTTTTATTAGCTAGCAACTCTTTTTCTGTAGGCATATCAACGCCATAAAAATCAGGAAATCTTATTTCTGGACATGCTATTCTTACATGGACCTCTTTAGCTCCAGACTCATACAACATTTTTACAATTTTATGACATGTTGTTCCTCTTACTAAAGAGTCATCGATAAGAATTATTGATTTATTTTTTACTATTGTTTTTGTAGAACTTAACTTAAGTTTTACACCAAGGCTTCTGATATTTTGCGTTGGTTCAATAAAAGTTCTTCCTACATAATGATTACGTATTAAACCTAATTCGAATTTTTTATTAGAGTGTTCTGCGTATCCTAAAGCTGCTGGAACTCCAGAGTCTGGAACTGGGATTACTAAATCTGCATTTAAATCAGTTTCTTTAGCTAATTCTGCTCCTAAGTTTTTCCTATATTCGTAAGCACAAATGTTATTAATTAAACTATCCGGTCTTGCAAAATAAATATATTCAAATACACATGGTCTTGGTTTTTGTTTAGGAAAGGGTTTAATACTTTTTAATTCTTCATTCTCAACTATTACTATCTCCCCATTTTCTACTTCTCTAACAAATGTAGCACCAACTATATCAAGCGCACATGTTTCAGATGCAAAAATATAAGATTTTTTCAATTTACCAATAACTAATGGCCTTATTCCGAAAGGATCTCTTACACCAACTAATTTTTTGTTTGTCATGCATACTAGTGAATACCCACCTTGTATTTGAAAAAGAGCATCTATAAGTTTGTCTAAAAATTTCTCTCTTTTTGATTTTGCTATTAGTTGAACAATAGTCTCAGTATCGCTTGTTGTTCGAAAAATAGCTCCATCTTTTACTAAAGACTCTCTTAACAATAATGCATTAGTAAGGTTGCCATTATGTGCGATACTAAGCCCACCCATATGTAAATCAGCAAAAAATGGTTGAATATTTCTTAAAGAAGTTTCTCCGGTGGTGGAATAGCGGTTGTGTCCTATAGCAAAATTACCCTGTAATTTTTTTAAAGTTTCAGGATCGGTAAAATGGTCACCAACTAAACCTTGTCTCTTTTCAGAATGGTAATTTTTTCCATCAAAAGAAACAATTCCACACCCTTCTTGACCTCTATGTTGAAGCGCATGTAATCCCAAGGCTACTAGCGCAGACGCATCATCGTGATTGGATATTCCAAAAATACCACATTCTTCTCTTAATCTATCCAAACTATATTTTTTCAATTTGCTCTTTCGTATCTATTAAATCTTCACTTGACGGAAATTCTTGTATTAACATTTCGCTTCCTTTTAAAATATAATCTATTGAAAAGGCCTTATCTGCTGATATACCCCAATTTTGATAAGGATAAAACCAATTTAAAATTGTAAACAGGCAGACAGAGATTACATAACCCTTAAAAAAACCAAACAAAAATCCAAAAACTTTATCTATAGATCCAACACCAGTCCAAGTCACCGCTTTACTTAGAGATTTACCAACTAAAATAGTTATAAAAAGGGTAAAAATAAATATAGCAATACCTAGACCTATATTGTTGATAAATTCAGACTGAATATATTTACTTACGATAGGTTGAAATTTTGGAACTAAAATAATAGTAACTATCGTTGATAAAACCCACTTCATAAACGACATCAAACTTAGAGTAAAACCTCTTAGAGAACATTGAACGATAGAATAGGTTAAAATAACAATGAAAAAAATATCGAAAATATTAATGTTGTTTATTAATTGGTTTAAAAAATTCAGCATTTATAATTTCAAACAATTTCTTCACCAAAAGGCTTAAAAGTAAGAATTAATTTTGGTAATAAAGTCAAAACTGACAGCATTGCCAACATCATGGCAATACCCGTAAAAATGCCAAAGTAAATAGTTGGTATGAAATTTGATAAAATTAAGATAGAAAAACCAAATACTATTGTTATAGAGGTATTTAAGATTGCCACCCCTACAGTGCTATGACATTTATCAAGGGTTTGATGATAATTGTTAATTTTCTTAAATTCCTCCTTAAATCTGTAAATATAATGAATGCTGTTATCTACTGCTATACCAATAGTAATTGCTGCAATTGTAATTGTCATCATATCTAAAGGAATTTCTAAGAAGCCGATTATTCCTAAAATAAAAAAAGCAGCTATAAAATTAGGAACAATTCCAATAAAAGAAATAACAATGTTTCTAAACAAAACAAAAAACATTAGAAATATTCCAACTAGCACAAAACCTAAGGTAAGGATTTGTGATTTAAACAGACTCTGTAATAAATTATTGAATAAAATGAGCACGCCTGCTAGCCTAAATTCACTTTTTTCTAAACCTAATTCTTTATTTAAATCATTATTTATTTTTTTTATAAGATCGTTTCTTCTTAAATCTTTTAAGGAGTCTTTAACTCTTACACTTATTCTAGCTTCATCTTTTTCAACAGAAATATAGGGAGATACTATTTCATTTTTTATCGATTCCGGAATCTTACTGTAAAGAACTGCGATCTCTAAACTTTGTAATTTTTTTTTATTTAGATCTTCCGCAACATTTAGTATAGAACCGAATGATAAAACTTTACCAATTTCAGGTAAAGAGTCTAAATAATTATGTACTTTTAGTATTTTATCCATTTTATCTCTTGTAAACCAATATTTAGCTTTATCTTCATTTTTTTTATTATCTTCCTCCCATTCTTCAAATTCATCTTTCTCTTTTTCAGAGGAATTTTCAGATACGGCAGGAAATTTTAAAATTATATTTAATGGAGTAGTTCCTCCTAAATTTTCATCAATTTTTTTCATTCCTTTATAAATTTCTGTATTTTCATCAAAATAATTTATAAAACTATTTTCAACTTCTAATTTAAAAATTCCCACTACACTAAATACGATAATTATAAAACTTGAACCAAAAATGATGATTTTATTTTTTTTTGTAAAAGATCCTAAAAGAGAGGTGATTAAAGATTTTTCAGTGCTTTTGACATCTATCTCGTTTTCTGAAGAGAGAATATTTATAAGGCAGGGTAATAATGAGAAAGTAACTAACAAAGAAATTGTTAGTCCTAAAGTCATCATCCAACCAAAGTCAATAATAGGTTTTATTCCACTAAAAACTAAAGAGAGAAAAGCACATATTGTAGTTAGAGCCGTATATAAGATTGGAAGCATCATTTTTTTGCTGGCTTTTAGTATTGCTTCATTTTTCGAAAGATCCAAATTCTCTCTCTTTAATTGTAAAAATCTTACAGTTAAATGAATATTCATTGCCATATTTAAAATAAGCATTAAGGCGATAAAATTTGATGAAATAACTGTAACTTTCCATCCAATTGAACTTAAGAGACCAATCATTATAATTACGGATGCAGAGCAACCTAATAATGGCATTACTACCCATTTCAGACTTCTAAATATAAACCAAAGAGTTAATACGATAAAAATAAATACTCCTATACCAAAAATGATAATATCACTTTTGATAAAGCTCATCATGTCATCAGCAATCATAGGTATACCACCCAAATGAATTTTTGCATTTACTCCATATTTGCTTATTACCTCTCTAATTTCAGTTATGTTTTGATGATTTCTTGTATTATATAAATTTTTATAATCTTCGTATTCTTTTAAAAAGTTTTTGTAATTTCGCTTTTCCTGTTTAGATAATCCTGTTTCGACAGATTGATTAAAGAATTTATCTTTAATCTTTATATATTCAGCTAATCTCTCATCTTTCTTTAGATAAACAATTATGCCAGATGTTTTTCCATCTTCACTGATAACGTAATTTTTGTAAATAGGACTGTTGATTATTTCTTCAAATCCCCTTTTTCTATCTATTTCAGGATATGCTAATGTTTTATAGTTTTTTAACCTTTCCATTAACCCCTCATCAGTGCTTTTTAAAAGAGGCACATCAATTACAGTTATTACACTGTCAACCCATGTTAATTTTTCAATCTTTGATTTCAATAATTGAAGGTCTAGAATCGTCTCTTTATCTGTAAAATTTGATATTGGTGAGTAAGTAAGAACTAGGAAGTCTTTTGATCCGTACGTTTGATTTACTTCTCTCAAATATTTAAGGTCTGGATCACCTTCAAGTAAGAGAGCATCAGATGAGGCATCTAAATTAAAATTTTTAGATTGATAAAGAGAAAATAAGATAACACCCATTAAAAGTGCTAGGGTGATTTTTGGAAAATCTATTACTATTTTTTTATATAAAAAGCCAAACATTAGAACATTTCAGATATATCTTAATTTTGGGAAAAAATTGAGGCTAATTTTTACTTAAATCTTTAAATTTTGTATAAATTCCCTCGAATTCTACTTTAACTGTTCCTGTTGGTCCGTGCCTTTGTTTGCCTAAAATTATATCTGCTAAACCATTTACATCATTCATTTTTGATTGCCATTCTGCATGCTCAATTGAACCTAATTTAGGTTGCTTTCTCTCTAAATAATAAGCTTCTCTATAAACAAACATTACCACATCAGCATCTTGCTCGATTGATCCTGATTCTCTCAAGTCCGCAAGTTGTGGTTGTTTATCGTCTCGCTGTTCTACAGCTCTTGATAATTGAGATAATGCCAAAACTGGGACTGACAATTCTTTAGCTAGCGCTTTTAGACCTTGAGTAATTTCTGAAATTTCTTGAACTCTACCATCGTTTTTGTTTGAGCTGGACCTCATTAATTGTATATAGTCAACAACCACTAAATTTAACCCGAACAATCTTTTTATTCTTCTAGCTCGATTACTTAACGTAGCTATTGTTATTGCTGGGGTTTCATCAATATATAAAGGTAAATTATAAATATTTCTTGAAGTTTCTATATATCTATTTATCTCTTCTTCAGTAACTTTTCCACGCCTTATATCATCTGATCTTATTCTCGCTTGTTCTGACAGAATTCTAGTTGATAATTGTTCTGAAGACATTTCTAAAGAAAAAAAAGCTACAGATGATTTTTCTTGTCTCTTCAAAATATTTTGCGCAGCATTGTAAGCTATATTTGTAGCTAAAGCTGTTTTACCCATAGATGGTCTGCCTGCCAGAATTACTAAATCTGATTTATGTAACCCACCTAATTTTTCATCTAAATCTGTCAAACCTGTTGGCACACCTACGATACCCTGATCATTTTGCATTGCTAAAGTAGCCATCTCGATAGTTTGATCTACGGCTTGATTAAATTTTAAGAAAGATTGGTTAAAGCTACCCCTTTCAGCAAGGTCAAAAAGAGATTTTTCGGTACTTTCAATTATATTTTCAGCATTTTGCTCCTGAGTGTTTGCATTTAGAGTATCTGAGGATAATTTATCAGAAATTTGTACAAGCTCTCTTCTTAAATACATTTCATGAATAATTTTTGCATAATCTAAAGCTTGTTTAATTGATCCAGAAAACCTAGTAAGTTTTACTAAATACTCCGTACCACCTACATCTTCAAGCATGTTATCTTTTTCAAAATAGTTCTTTAGTGTAATTGGGTTAGCTATCATCCCTTTATTATTCAAATTTTCAATAACTTCATAAATCTTTATATGTGCAGGGTCATAAAAAATATTTGGGTTAATTAATGTTGAAACTTCATCAATAATATCATTGTTAACTAGAATTGATCCAAGAAGAGCTTGCTCAGCCTCTAAATTAGAAGGTTGTTTATTTGCAATGTCTTTTTTTATTGATTGAATTTCATTCACTTGATTATAATAAGTGAAAGATAGTTTCATTAAAGTGAAAAGTTACGCACTTTTTTTATATGTCTGTGGAAAAGTTATTTGGACTCTATTTTATCTATCTTGATCGTTATTTGAGCTTTAACTTCTGCATGAAAGCTAATATCGACTTTAAATACACCAATTTTATTTAGCTCATCTTTTAATATGACTTGAGAGGGGCTTACATCTGCTTTTGCTTTTTCTCTTATTAAATTAGTGATTTCTTTAGGTTTTATTGAACCATATAACTCACCATTTTCTTTACTTTCTTTATTAAATATAAACGATTTATTGTTTATTAATTTTGCTATTTCTATAAACTTGTTCTTAATCTCTAAGTTTTTTTTATTTAATTCGTCTTTTTTTTTGTTAACAAAGTCTTGATTTTCTTTATTAAATCTAAGAGCTTTACCTTTTTTTAAAAGAAAATTTCTCCCATAGCCGTTTTTAACTTTCACTTTATCCCCAATATTTCCAAGATTTATAATATTTTCTAATAAAATAATTTCCATTACAAAAGTCCTAAAATTTTAGCTTTTTTGATTTCTTTCGTTAATTTTTTTTGTTTACTAAATGAAACAGAAGTAATTTTCGAAGATATTATTTTTCCATTCTCTGAAATATATTTTTTTAATAGGTCAATATTTTTATAATCAACAATCGGAGCATTTTTTGTTGATAGAGGACATCTTTTAGAAAATTTACCGTCACCCTTTTGAAAAAGGCTTAATTTACTAAGTGAGTTAGAATTTTTTTTCTGGAATTTTTTATTTTTTCTTTTCATCAAATAAGGTTACTTTTTTTTAAAAAATTCGTTTTTAATATCTAGCTTTTTGTATTTGACAGTTAAGTACCTTATGATTGAGCCATCTATCTTTATCTTTTTTTCAATTTCTTTAAGAGTAGTATTATCACCTTCAAATTTATAGTGAATATAAAAACCTTTTTTATAATTTTTTATTTTATTAGCTAAATTTAAAAGACCCCATTCTTCGATTTTTAAAACTTTTCCTGAAGAATTGTTTATTATTTCGTTATATTTTTCACGTATAGTTTTTAAATCTTTTTCGGCTAAATCTTGTTTAGCTACGATGGTATTTTCGTAAAAGGCCATAGTTTTTAAGTTAAATTATTTTATTAATTATTTATAAAGAGTGGTTTATACTATAATAATTCATTATAGCAATACATATAATTGATAAATAAACTAGAAAATATGAGCGCTTTATTATTCCCAGGTCAAGGTTCACAAATTATAGGCATGGGATCAGAGTTTTATAAAAATTTTGATATTGTAAAAAAAACATTTGAAAGTGCAGATGAAAAATTAGATTATTCAATTTCAAAAATTATTCTTGAAGGCCCTGAAGATGAGTTGCAGCTTACAAAAAATACACAACCCGCAATATTAACAGTAAGCTATTCTATTTTTAAAGTCTTAAAAGAGGAATTTAATTTTGATTTTAGCTCTACTAAATTTTTTGCAGGTCACTCACTAGGTGAATATAGTGCACTAGTATGCTCGGAGTCGTTAGATTTTAACGATGCATTATATTTGTTACATGAGAGAGGTAAAGCAATGCAAGAGGCGGTGCCAATAGGCAAAGGTAGGATGTTAGCAGTATTAGGTGTGGAAACAAATGAATTAATAAATTTACTAAAAACAAAAAATGATATTAAGGGAGTGTGTGAAATAGCAAATGATAATGCTAATGGTCAAATAATAATTAGTGGTAATAAAGAAAAAATTGATTATTTCCAAAACTTTTTAAAAGAAAAAAAAATAAAATCAATTCCTCTTAAAGTAAGCGCTCCTTTTCATTGTTCACTAATGAAATCAGCTGCTGAAAAAATGCAAGAAAAAATTAACAGTATTGTATTTAAAAATCCAAAATTTAAAATAGTTAACAATGTAACCGCGAGTCCAGAAACAAACCCGAAGGTAATTAAAAAACTATTGATTGATCAAATTTTTTCTAGTGTAAGGTGGCGAGAAAGTATCATAAATATTCACAAATCTAATGTGAAAAATTTTATAGAAATAGGCCCTGGCAAAGCTCTTATCGGAATGGTTAAAAGGACAGTTAAAGACGTAAATTGCTTTTCAATTAACTCTATTGCTGATATTAAAAACTTAAAAGATGGATTTAAAAGATAAAAAAATATTAATCACTGGTGCTACAGGTGGAATTGGAAACTGTTTGGTTGAGAAATTTTATAATTTTGGCAGTTCAATAGTAGCTTCTGGTACAAATGAGGAAAAATTGAATAATTTAAAAAAAAAATTTCCAAATATTCATTTAGAAAAATTCAAATTAGATGAGCATGATAAAATTGAACAATTTATTGAAAATATAAATAAAAAATTGAATGGATTAGATATTTTAGTCAACAATGCTGGAATTACTTTAGATAATCTTTCTATCAGACTCTCAGAGGAAAACTGGAAAAAAGTTTTAGATATCAATTTAACATCTAGTTTTTTAATGTGTAAATACGCAATAAAAAAAATGCTTAAAAATAAATATGGAAGAATTATAAATATAACTTCAATAGTTGGACATACAGGCAATTTGGGTCAAGCAAACTACGCAGCATCGAAAGCAGGTATTATTGCTTTTTCAAAGAGTCTAGCAATAGAGTATGGAAAGAAAAACATTAATGTTAATTGCGTTTCACCTGGGTTTATAAAAACAGAGATGACAGATAAAATTAATGATGAATTTAAAAAAATTTTAATAAATAAAATTCCTAAGGGTGAGCTAGGAAGAGGTGAAGACGTGTCTAACTGTGTAGCTTTCCTAGCATCTAATATGGCAGACTACATTAATGGTGAAACAATACACGTCAACGGTGGAATGTATATGGCTTGACAATTCTATTTAATAATCTAATAAGAAATTAAATATACAAGAAAGGAATTCATGTCAGAAGATATTAAAGGTAAAATAAAGAAAATAGTAGCAGATCACTTAGGGATCGAAGAAGAAAAGGTTACAGAGGAAGCAAGTTTCATAGACGACCTTGGCGCTGATAGTTTAGATACTGTAGAGTTAGTAATGGCATTCGAGGAGGAATTTGGCTCAGAGATCTCAGATAGTGAAGCGGAAAAAATTTTAACTGTAGGTGACGCGATTAAATTTATTGAGAGCAAGAGCAGCTAAATTAATTCAAGAGTTTAATTGAAATGAGTTCTGGCAGTAAAAATATAATGGTGATTCTCTCATCACCATCTGGCGCCGGCAAAACAACTCTAACAAAAAAAATTCAAAATAAATACAAAAGCTTTAAAATTTCTATTTCGCACACCACTAGATCTCCAAGACCAGGTGAAATAAATGGAGTTGATTATAACTTTGTTTCAAAAAAAAAATTCGAAGATTTAATTAAAAAAAAAGAGTTTTATGAGTACGCTAAAATATTCGGAAATTATTATGGAACTTTAAAAAAGAACGTGAATGAAATTATAAAAAAAAATGATATTATTTTTGACATAGATTGGCAAGGAACTAAACAACTATCAAAATTTAAAGAATTAAATTTGATTAAATTATATTTAGTAACCTCTGACAAAAGTGAATTAAAAGAAAGGCTATTAAAGAGAGGTCAAAACACTAAAGAAGAAGTTGAAAAGAGATATAGTTCATTTGATGACGATATAAAACATTGGAATGATTATGATTATGTGATTATAAATAAAGATTTAGATACGTGCTTTAAACATATAGAAAAAATAATTTTGGGCCATAAAAATAATGAAATTAACCTTCTTCATAATACTCAGTAATTTTGTAGTAAATTTCTGGAGAGATATTTTCAGGCCTCATATCTAGATTTAATCTAGGAATTTTCTTAATTTGCTTTGCTTTTATTATCTTAAAGATATTTTTTCTTATCATTTTCCTTCTTTGAGAGAAAAGTATATTTGTCACTTTTTCCAAATTATTAATATTTCTAATATTATATTTATTTTTTTTAATTATTTTGAAATGTATTACCATTGAGGTTACTTTAGGTTTAGGAAAAAAACAATTAGATGAAACAAGAAAACTATTAATTTTTTTTAGAAACAAAGCTGTTATGATTGATAAACGTCCATAATTTTTAGATGGATATTTAGCAATAATTTTATCACCTAATTCTTTTTGAAACATAAATATTAACTCACTATATTTATCTCGTGATTTAAGATTTTTTAATATCTTAACTAATATTTGAGAGGAAATGTTATAAGGTAAGTTACCTAAAACTATTAAATTCTTTTTCTGAATTTTATTTAAATCAAACTTAAGTACGTCTGAATTTATTATTTTGATTTTTTTACTAGTAGAATATTTTGTTTTAAGAAAAGATGATAATTCATTATCTTTTTCTAGTAGATATAATGATTTTGGACTTTTTTTTAATATTTCATCAGTAAGAGCTCCTTTACCTGGGCCAATTTCAATAATATTTTTACTCTTGAGATTGGTAAGATTTAATATTTTTTTTGCAATATTTTTGTCAATTAAAAAATTTTGACCTAATGATTTTTTTAAAAATTTCATTCACTTAAGTTTGATAAGAAATGGATACATTTCAATAAACTAGCGGGATTAGATTTTTTTAATAAAATTTTGTCAGTGGCAACACCATGATCAGGAGAAACTCTAATATACTTTAAACCTAAAGTAATATTTATAGCATCAAATTTAAATAAAGCTTTAAAAGGTGATAACACTTGATCATGGTACATACCAATTATTACATCGTGATTATTATAATCGTTTATAAAAATAGTGTCAGATGCGAAAGGACCAGAAATATTTATACCATTTTTTTTAAGAGATTTAATTGCTGGAATAATATTTTTAGATTCTTCCGAATTTTTCCTTAACTCAGCATTGTGAGGATTAAGACCCAACAATGCTATTTTAGGCTTTTTGTTAAATTTATTTTTAAACCATTTATTTACAACTTTTACCTTTTTTATTATTAATTTTTTTTTGATCTTTTTTGAAACTGTTTTAATATCAGAATGAGTCGTAATTGGAGATATACTTAATTTTTTATTCCTTATAATCATTACTTCAGAATTATCTTTAACTTTACATTTGGATGCTAAAAATTCTGTTACGCCTATGTTTTTCTTCCTTAAAAGATTCTTACTTATTGGACAATTAATAATACCTGCTACATCTTTATTTAAAGCCAAATTGTGAGCAAGATTTAATGTCTTAATTACAAATTTCGAAGATGATATATTCGGTACTTTAAAAGGATTATTAAATTTGAGATTAACATGTAAAACTTTTAGTTGATCACTTTTTTCTATCTCAAAAATATTTTTAACTTTCTTAATCTTTAATTTATAATTTAATTTTTTAAACTGATCTTTTAACAAATCATAATTAGAAATTAAAAATATCTTTTTTCTTATATTTTTAGATAATTTTTTCCAACTTTTATATATTATTTCAGAATTAACACTATTAGGATCTCCAGAAATTATAATAATTTTTTTTTTCATTGAAAGTCGATTAAATAATTATTTTTAAGTTTGGATAAATGACTATTAGAATATAAATTAAACATTTCATTACGTTTTTTTTCTATCAAATTTTTCTTTAATTTTTCCTTATCAATTTTTTCATTTAAATTTTTTCTTTTTTTGTTCAACTTTAAAAACAGAATACTCTTAGCTTTTACTATCGGTTCGCTTACTTGACCCGGTTGCATTTTGCTTAAGATATTAAAAATTTCTTTTGATAAAGCTCTTGAATTTATCCATCCAATTTTACCTTGGTTAGATGATGACTCAGAAGTGCTAAAGAGTAAAGCAGTTTTCTCAAAACCATTTTTTTTGATTTCGTTATAAATTTTGGATATTAAATCATCCTTGATTGTGTTATCAAAATTTATCTCTATTTCGGATAAATTAAATTCTATTTGATCAAGATTATTATCCATCAATTTGCTAAATTCATTCTCAAAAAGGCTTTCATTAATTTTAATTTTGTCGACATATTTGTTATAAATCAATTGTTGCCATTTTAATTCAGTTTCTATTTCTTTTTCAAAAAGTTTAAAATTTAAATTAAAATTTCTAAATTCATTTTTTAATTTTTCTATATTGTTTGAGGATAGTTGTCTTATATATGTATCAACTCTTCTTTTATCTACTTTATATTTATATTTTTCTAATTCTATTTCTTTTAATTTTAAATTAATTAATTTTTCTAAAATTTGAGGTTTGATTTTATCGATATTATTTTGATTTATTTCATTGTTTGTTAAGACTAATGAACTTAATATATTATTTTTGATTTCATAATTTGTTACTATTTTCTTTCCTACTTTGACAACTATTGAATTTTGAATGTTTGATTTAGCAATATCTATTAATAAAAAATTTAAGAAAAACAAATATATAAAAAAATTCTTTACCATTAATCAAGCTTAGGGCTATCTAAGTTACCAAAAGGGACAAGTGTAATTTTAAACATTAATGAGTCTTCTGGTTCTAATTCTGAGTCATTATAAAATTCTCTTCTGTAAACTAATCCTGCTCTTAAGCAGTCATTAATATATTCATAGCTTAGATTATAAAATTCTGAAGAATTAGTTGTTAAATTTCTTTTTGTTTTAAACGATAAAAGACCATTGTCTTTATTTCTCAAATTCAACTCAGTTTTAAAATAATCTTGATCTCCAATGTGTCTGCTTTCACTTAAATAATTAAAGTCAATGTTCAAAGCTCCATAATTAATAAAGGAACCTAATTCATTATAATTTACATCGTTATAATTCTGATCAATTGAAAAATTATAATTTAATTTAAAATTTTCATTTACGGTATAACTACTAGATCCGACCAGGTCAGAGAGCTTCTCATTTAAACTAGTCCTGTCAGCCATTTTTTTATTTTCTTTTTCATTGACTATTTGTGCAACAGAAAAATTGAAATTTTCAAAATTTTTATTATCTTTTATTTTATAATCAAATCCAAAAGTCGCGCTATTACCAGTTTCATAATTATTCAAGTTTGATATCCTATCTAAACTGAAAGCTCTTAGTGGATCTAGCCTTGGTCCATCATCCTCTTTTCTCATACTACCAGGAGATAGTCTTAATAACATTTTTGGTTTAAATAAATGTCTAAATTTATCATTATTTTTCTGCAAATTAATTTCTGAAAGTAAACCAATAGAACCAAATATTTCTGTAGTGGGATCCTCTTTATAAATATTTACATTTTTGCTTTCATAATTAATATTTTTAATATTTCCTAAGATTTTCGTATTTAAAAAATCTTTAATTAATTTGTTATTAGAATTATAATAAAAATCATTTACTAAAAAATTTGTCAATTTATTCGTATCGTAGTTGTGCACTTTATAATTAGTTTGTAATTCTAAACTTCCAAATTTATCATTTAAGAATAATCTTTTATCTAAAGTGACCTCCGGTAAAATATATTCATATTTGTCCTCATAATCATCCTTTAAAGTTTCATAAATTGTAGTGTTTATTCCAAAGAATAAATCTTCACTAGAATGAAAAAAATTAATTGAGTTTTCTAATGTCTCAGTATTATGATCTACAAGATTTGACTCAATTTTGTATAATTTAAGATATTTATCATTTGAGACTTCTTGAAGTGTTACATCTATAGTATTTTCAGAGTCGAGGTAATTATCAAAGTTTTTGACAAACTTTCCAAAGAAATGAGATTTATCTCCCTTTTTTTTTGTTGAACTCGTTTTTTTATAACCTTCGGTAAAACCAAAATCAGCAAGTAAATTAGAATTTTTAAAAGCTTGATGATACTCACCCAAAAATAATGGATTTTCATCAATGTAAAATCGATTAGTTAAAGTGAAATTTTTATCTAAACCTAAATCAAAAAAATATGGAATAGATACTGCACTACCTAAATTTTTTGTATCATATAATGCCGGGGGCAAGAATCCTGATCGCCTTTTAACCGTAGGATCCGGATGAGACAGAGCAGGAAAATAAAATATAGGTATATCGTAAACTTTCACAATTGCACTTTTATAATAAATAGTTTTTTTTAAATTATCATGTGTCATTTTTTTTGACTGAATTGTCCATGGTGGGCACTTATCATTTTTTCTGTATTGGCAAAGAGTAAATATACTTTTATCAAACACACTTTCATTTTTTTTAACACTAACTGTATTAGCAAATATTCTTGGATTGTTTTTTTTATTTATTTTAAAACTTTCATCATTTAAAAAAGATTTTGAGTCAGTCCCAACAATTTCTTTTTTTTTGGTATCGATATATATTTGAGAAAATTCGTAATTATTATTCCTTTTATCTTTAAATTTGATACTGCCAATAGATTTGAATAAATTTCCTTCAATAGAATACTCAAAATTTTCTAAAAAAATTTCATTTTTATCTTGATCTTTTATTACTGATTTTTTTTCCGATTTTATGATTTTATTAATATTATCAACAAACAAATCTTCTCCAATTAATATGTAATTCTCAGATGTTTTTATTTGTGTTTTTCCTTTAGTTTTTAGGACTTGTTTTTTTTCAAAATATTCTGCGTAATTAGTTTGAATGGTATTTTTCTTATCATCAACAGCTAAGATATTATCTTTAATAATTAAATAACCGTTTTTTTTGTCATATCTTACATAATCACTTTTAATAGTTTTATTTTTAGTCGTAATAATGACATTTTTTTCAAAAATTGTTAAATTTTTCTCTTTTTCTAATGTGACATTACTTGCAACTATTGAAATATTTTCACCAAATAAATTTTCAAAAAAAAAAATACTAATTAAAATTATGAAAAATTTACTTTTCATTTATTTGAATAACTCCTACTAGTGTAAAAAAGCTTAGGGCTATAACAGGGGTCCATATTGATAAAATTAATGGAATTCTATCTGTTTTTCCTAATGCTAAAGATAAATCCTTAAAATAGTAAATAAAAACACATATTATTAAACCTATAATAATAAATTTTATATTTTCTGAATTTTTCATGGTATGTAAAGTTAATATCGCCGCCAAAGCTGTCATCACAAACAAATAAAAAGGTAAAGTCATCATTGCGTGAAGATTTTGTTTTAAAAATTGTCTATTATAACCTTTGTTAAGCATTTCATTAAAATTTGATAACATTTCAAAAAAAGAAAAAGTATCTGAATTGTTAAATAAATTAATAATTTTATCATAATTATAGATAGAATTAATTGAATAATTAATTAGGTCTTTTCTTTGTAGTATGTCATCCTCAAAAATAAAAATTTTTACATTTTGTAAAATCCATTCATTAGTTTTAATTGAAGCTGACTTTGCGACAATTTTCTTTTTTAAATTGAAATATTTATCCAAATCAAAAATTTTTACATCATAAATATTATTTTTTTCCATTTTGGCTGCTGTAATAATTCTTTCACTATTTTCTAGATTTTCTTTTATCCATAAGCCGTTCCTATTAAAAGTTACTAAATGATCGATGTCTCTTGCATAATTAGATTTAGTTTTTTCGTAATATTTGACCAATGATGAAGTCACAGGGTTAATAAAAAATAAGATTAACCACCCGAGCACGAAAGAAGTAAATGCAAGTATAAAAAAAATTTTAATATTTGAATAACCGTACATTTTAAGTGTTAGCAAATCTTTACTATTCCTAAATTTAAGCATAAACCAAATACTCGAAATAAAAATAATAAATGGTAGAAGTTTAATAATAAGGCTTGGAACAAATATACTTGTGAGAAGTAAAGGAATAAATATATTTACGTCAGTATTTTTAAAAAATTCAACCTCTTCAAATAAATTTAAAATAACGCCAAAACAATAAAAAATAATAGTAACTATAAAAAAGTTTTTTACAAAATTTTTTAATATATAGTTTAAAATTAAATTATTCATAATTACTTTGAAAATTTATAAATTAGTAGAGGGTAAAATGTAATGCACGAAATTAAAGGTATAAGCAAATATACATATCTTAAGATAAAATTAGTTCCAGTATATTTGAGAATTAATTCTGCAAGAATCAGTAAAACAAAACTGTAGAAAAATATCGATACTTTGTTTAAATAAAATTTATTTCTTTTAAGTAATAACATTGAGCAAATTAGTGCAATAATTGGGATATATGTTGGTAGTATTAGACGTCTAATCAAAACAGGTATTATCTCCTTTTTGGACCCATCTGTACAAAATTTCAGATCATTATTTTTTTTTATAAAACAACTCAAAAGTTTAAATGTAGAAGTCTCTTGTAATTTGTAATCTGTTATCACTGTTGTTTTTAAATTTTCTAAATCAATATTGAGTTCCTCAAATTTTATGATCTCATTATCATTGTCATCTTTTTTACTAGAAATAATTTGACCATTAATAAGGAATAGAAATTTTTTTTCTACAAAACCCTTTTCCGCTATGATAGTTGTATTTCCTAAGTCTGAAGCATCTGAGGCAAATTTTTTTAAGTTGTTGCCAGTATCATAAAAAAATATATTTTTGATTTCATTATTGAATTTTTTTTCAACAAAATAAGTTAAACCTTTAAATGAGTCTAAAAATTTTTGTGATCTTATTGTTGGCAAAAAAGAGTTAAATTGACTTTGATTTAGTAACTGTCTTGATTTATTTAATGCAAGTGGTGTTAAAAATACTGAGAAGAGAAGATATATTATAAGAACCACAAAGGATGTAAAAATTATTAAATTGACCACAACAGACTTCTTCACCCCCGTAGTCCATAAAATAATAAACTCACTATTATTCTCATGCTTGAGTATAAAAATTACTAAAGCGATTAAAAATGCAAGTGGGAAAAATTTTGGAGCTATACCAAAAATGTTTAATATAGAGTATTGGAAGTATGTGGATAAAGAATATCCGCTATCTACAATTAGATCCAAGAAATTTACAGCCCTTACAGTCAAGGCTATTAAAGATAAACCGAATATTATTGTTGCAAATGTTTTAAAAATTTCTAAAAAATAATTATAATAAATTTTGTTTTGAAGCATGTGAATATATTGTATATAAATAAAGCATCCATATAATAAATTCAACTAATGGTTTAAATATGATTAATTTTACTAATAAATTTGAAACTAATTCATCCCATATTGGGCTTTTTATTACTGAAGAGTTTAATATTCATTCTGGGGAGACTATTCCAAAATTTTTAACACTCAAAATTAAGTCTTTTTTAAAAAAATATTCAAAAAAAAACAAAAAGAATATTATTTCATTTGATATTTCAGAGAGTCAAAAATGTTACTTAATAGTTTTTAAAAAAAATTTAAAGACTTTTGAAATCAATAATCTTGGCGGGCAACTCAAATCAAATATATCAAATGAAAAGGATATCAATAAGTTAACATTATTTGCTAATTTAAATTCAGAAAATTTAATTAATGAATTTGCTTATGGTTTTTCACTGAAAAGTTATAGTTTTGAAAAATATAAATCTAAAAAAAATCAAGAGAATCAAACACTAAATATTATTAGTAAAAAACATGATAATTTAAAAAATAAACATAAATATTTTAATTCAATAAAAGAGGGTGTTTTTTTAGCAAGGAATTTAGTATCTGAACCGCCAAATGTACTAAATCCAAAAAAATATACTGAAGAAATATCCACACTTAAGAAAATGGGGCTTAAGGTAGAAATTTTTAATGAGGCAAAATTAAAAAGTTTAGGAATGAGATCTTTATTAGGAGTTGGTCAGGGAAGTGAGAACGAAAGCTATCTAGTTACAATTCAGTGGAATGGAGCTAGAAATAATTTTGGTAAACCTTTAGCGTTTGTTGGTAAAGGAGTTTGTTTCGATACAGGAGGCATCTCTTTAAAACCTGCAAGATTTATGGAAGAAATGAAATATGATATGGGAGGGTCTGCTGTGGTAGTGGGTCTAATGAAAACTTTGGCTTTACGTAAAGCAAAAGTGAATGCTATAGGTGTAGTGGGATTAGTCGAGAATATGCCAGATGGAAATGCTCAAAGACCAGGAGACATTGTTAAGTCTTACTCTGGAAAAACTATAGAAGTTTTAAATACAGATGCTGAAGGTCGACTAGTATTAGCAGATGCATTGACCTATACAGAAAAAAAATATAAACCAAAATTTATAATTGATTTAGCTACATTAACCGGAGCTATAATTATGGCTTTAGGCGAAGAGTATGCGGGACTATTTTCTAATGACGATAAAATCTCGGATCAGTTACATGAAATCGGAAACGAAATAAACGAGAAGGTTTGGAGATTACCTTTGCACAAAAATTATGACAAATTAATTAATTCAGCTTACGCTGATGTACAAAATATAAATTATGCAGGTGGAGCAGGATCAATAACGGCAGCACAGTTTTTACAAAGATTTATTATCAATAAAACACCTTGGGCTCATTTAGATATCGCTGGAATGGCCTTTTCTAAAAAGGCAGCAAGCTTAAATTCAGGCGGTGCAACAGGATATGGAGTTCGATTACTAAATGATTTTGTAAGAAAGTTTTACGAAAAATAAAAATGGAACAAACATTGTCTATTATAAAGCCCGATGCTGTTGAGAGAAATTTAATTCAAAACATTAAAGATATCTTTACAAAAAATAATCTAAAAATTAAAGAAAGTAAAAAAATTAAAATTTCTAAAGATGAAGCAGCTGAATTTTATAAAGTTCACCAATCTAAGCCTTTTTACAACGATCTATGTACATATCTTTCATCTGGTCCAATAGTGGTTATGATTTTAGAGGGTGAAAATGCAGTGTTAGCGAATAGAAAAATTATGGGTGCTACTAACCCTAAAGATGCTGAAGAAAATACAATCAGAAAGCTTTATGGTATTTCAATAGATAAAAATTCAGTTCACGGTTCAGACTCTATTGATAATGCAAAAAAGGAGATAGATTTTTTTTTTGACCTCTAATTGTTCCTAAAAATTTTTATTATGGCCTCCGGAAACGCTTTATATTCCAGCGTTTGAGTTTTCTTTTTTAAGATTAACTCATCGTCATTATCATCTATAAAAAAAATTTTTTGAGTGATTTTGCTACCGCTATCAAGTTTTTCACTTACAAAATGAACTGTGCATCCTGCCTTTTTTTCTTTATTTTTTAACATTCTCGAAAAGGTATCCAAACCTTTAAATCTTGGTAGGAGTGAAGGATGAATATTAATTATCTTATTTTGATACTTATTAACCAAATTTTTGGAAATAATCTTCATGTATCCCGCAAGACAGATAAAAGTTATTTTATATTTTTTTAAATTAAATAAAATTTTATTTTCATAATTTTTAAGCTTAGTATTAATAAAAATAAATGGAATTTTATACTTTTTAGCAAAGATTATTCCTTTTGCGTTTATATTATTGGTTATCACTAAACTTATTTTAATTGGAAAATTACTTTTTCTTGAGTGAGAAATAAGATTTTTAAGATTAGATCCTTCTCCAGATATAAATACACATGTCTTTTTTTTTACCATTTTAAAGAATTAGACAAATTAACTTTATTACGATTTTTAGAAATATAACCAATCTCGTATGGTGTATATTTTTTAGTAAATATTTTTTTTATTTTTTTTACGTTTTTATTTGAAACAATTAAACAAAACCCTATTCCGCAATTAAAAGTTCTTAACATTTCTTTATCAGATATATTTTTATCTTTAATCCACTTGAATATCTTTTTTATTTTAATTTTTGAAAGATCAATATTCAAAGTTAAGCTTTGTGGAATTGACCTTAGTAAATTTTCTATTAGCCCTCCACCAGTAATATGGGCAGCAGCATTTAAAAGATTTTTATTATTTAGTTCTAAAACTTCTTTAGTGTAAATTTTAGTTGGCTTTAAAATCTCTTTTTCTAAATTTTCAGGTAATTTATTTCTTTTTAATAATGATCGTACTAAGGAATATCCATTAGAGTGTATTCCATTTGACGGAATTGCTAAAACCACATCATTTTTTTTTACATTACTTTTATCTAAAATTTTCTTTTTTGAGACGATTCCAACACTAAAACCTGCTAAATCAAATTTATTTTTAGAGTAGGTACCTGGCATTTCAGCAGTTTCGCCACCAATTAATTTGCATTCAGATATTTTACATCCTTTAAAAATACCTTTTAAAATCTTTTTGGTTTTTTTCAAATCTAATTTACCAACTGCAATATAGTCTAAAAAAAATAAAGGTTTTGCTCCTTGAACTATTAAATCATTGACGCACATAGCAACTAAATCAATTCCAATTGTATCAAATTTTTTTAATTTGTTAGCTAATTCAATTTTAGTTCCTACTCCGTCAGTGCAGGAGACTATTACAGGATCCTTAATTTTAAGATTACTAATATCAAATAAAGATCCAAATCCTCCTATGGTATCTTTTTTTGACGTGTTATTCGTTTTTTTGACATCTTTTTTTGATATTTTTGTTATATGCTTAACTAATTTATTAGCTAACGAAATGTTAACACCACTTTTTTTATAACTATTTTCATTTTTTTTCATTTATAAATTGATAATTAAACTTTTATGAAATTTTACAAACAAATAATATTTATTTTAATTGTTTTTTTTAAAACTGAAACTCTTTTATCTGGGAATAATTTATTTAATGTTAATAATATTCAATTAGAGAAAAAAGAAAAAATTACTAATAAAGCCTTAGCTGACCAAGCAATTAAGACAGGATTTAAAAGACTAATAGATAGAATATTACTTAAAGAGGATATAGATAAATTAAAAGATCTAAAATTTCCATCTATTAAAGAGCTAGTGACTTATTATCAAATCTTTAAAATTTCTGATGAAAATAAGAGAGAGAGGCTCGTAAATTTCAGCGTAACTTTTGATAAAGATAAGGTTCATGAATTATTTTATAAAAAAGGTATTTTATACTCAGAAATTGAGGATAAAGAATTATATATTTTACCAATCTTAATAAAAGGTGATGAAGTTTTCATTTTTAATAATAATTTTTTTTACGAAAATTGGAACAAGTTTCATGAGAATGATTTAATTGAATTTATACTTCCTTTAGAAAATATTGAGATCATTCAAAACATAAATAAGAAAAAAAATAATTTAATAAATTTGGATGTAATTAATATATTTAAAGAGTATCAAAATAAAAATATAGCTTTAGTTTTAATTGAGGATAATAAGACAAATATAAAAAAAATATACTTTAAAGCAATAATTCAAGATAAAAATATTTCTAAAAGTCTTATTTTAAAAAATCAGAGTCTTACCAATGGTAAGATTTATGAAAATATTGTGATTGAATCAAAAAAAGAATTAATAAATTTAGTTAAATCAAAAAACTTAATTGATATAAGAACACCTTCATTTTTAAATGTTAGATTAAATTTAAATAGAAAAAGTAATCTAGTTGAATTAAATTCAAAATTAAAAAGTATTGATTTGATAGAAAATGTTTATGTACAAGAATTTAATAAAGATTATATGAATTTAAGAATAAAGTACTTAGGAAGACTAGAAAAAATTATCAGCCAATTGAAAAAACAAAATATTAACTTAAATTTAATCAATGATCAGTGGGTTATCAAAACATTATAAAATGGATCAACTAATTTTTAAATTTCCTTTCTCAAAAAAATTTTATGAACAGGATTTTTTTGTTTCTACTAATAATTTTTCTGCTTATAAATTGATTGAGGAATGGCCATCTTGGCCTGGTAAATGGTTAAATATTTTTGGAGCTTCAGGTTCAGGAAAAACTCATTTATCAAAAATTCTTGAAAAAAAAATTGAAAAAATAAAATTGATTGATGCTAAGAATATTGACAATGAAATAATTAATGATCTTAATAATATTGACTGTTTAATTATAGATAGTTTTAAAAATAATATTGAAGAAAAATTATTTTACTCAATTTTAAATCATTCTAAGCAACTGGAATATTTTGTTTTAATTAATTCTGTTACTCCAATTAAAAATACAAAATTTTTATTAAAAGACCTTAGATCTAGAATTGACAGCTTTTTATTTATTGGTATTGAACTGCCTACTGATGATCTTTTGAAAGTCATTATTTCAAAAACGCTTTCAGATAAACAAATTAGTATAAATCCTAAAATTTCTGAATACATTATTAATAATGTAGAAAGATCTTACGAAAAAATGTTTAAATTACTAAAAGATATTGATGAATTGTCTTTATCTACTGGAAAATCAATTAATATTAATCTAATAAAAAAAGTACTAAATCAATGAATAAATATAGATCGCATAACTGTTCAGAATTAAGTGAAAAAGAAATAAATAAATCTGTGCATCTCTCTGGGTGGTTACATAGAAAAAGAGACCATGGTAATCTTTTATTCATAGATCTTAGAGATCATTATGGCATCACTCAATGTGTAATTGAGAATAAAAATAAATATTTTCCAATTTTAGAGAAATCAAAACCAGAGTCTGTATTGAAAGTAAGTGGAAAAGTAGTAAAGAGGTCAAACGATACAGAAAACTTAGATTTAAAAACTGGTAAAATAGAAATCTCAATTCAATCAGTTGAAGTTTTATCTAATGCTAACGAATTGCCCATGCCAGTTTTTGGTGAGCAAGATTACCCTGAAGACATAAGATTAAAATATAGATTTTTAGATCTTAGACGAGATGAAATGCACAAAAATATAATTTTAAGATCTAAGGTAATCTCTTTTATAAGATCTGAGATGTTAAAATTAGGTTTTCTCGAATATCAAACTCCTATTTTAACTTCTTCTAGTCCTGAGGGCGCAAGAGATTTTTTAGTTCCAAGTAGATTAAATCCAGGAAAGTTTTATGCGCTTCCTCAAGCTCCTCAGCAGTTTAAACAACTAATTATGGTTTCAGGTTTTGATAAATATTTTCAGATTGCACCATGTTTTAGGGATGAAGATGCAAGAGCGGATCGAAGTCCAGGTGAATTTTACCAATTGGATTTAGAAATGTCTTTTGTTGAACAAGATGATGTCTTTGAAATTGTAGAAAAACTAATGATAAATCTATTTAAAAATTTTTCATCAAAAAAAATATTGAACGATAAATTTCCTAGAATTCCCTACAGAGATGCGATGCAAAAATATGGAACTGATAAACCAGATTTAAGAAATCCGTTAAAAATACAAAACATAACTGAGATATTTAATCGTGATGATGTTAAATTTGATATATTTAAAAAATTAGTTAAAGCAGGCTCTGATGTTAGAGCAATTATAACCAAAAACACTAAAGATAAGCCAAGAAGTTTTTTTGATAATATTGATAAATGGGCAAAAGACCAAGGTGCTTCTGGTTTAGCTTACTTTACAATCGAAAAAGATAAAGAAATAAAGGGCAAAGGACCGATTGGAAAATTTTTTAGCGAAGATTCTTTAAAAGAAATAATGAAAACTTGCGATGCTAAAGTAGGTGATAGTATTTTTCTTGCGTGTGGAAAAGAGAAGGAAATTGAAAAAATTCTCTCTTTGGCAAGAGATAAAATTGCAAAAGATTTAAACTTAATTGATCATGATAAATTTGCATTCTGTTGGATTGTTGATTATCCAATGTATGAGTTAGAAGAAAGTTCAAAAAAAATTATTTTTAGTCATAATCCTTTTTCAATGCCGCAAGGAAACTTAAAGGAATTAGATTTTGAAAAACCCTTAGAAATAAAAGCTTATCAATATGACATAGTTTGCAATGGAGTAGAGTTATCCTCTGGTGCGATAAGGAATCATCTTCCTGATTTAATGTATAAGTTATTTTCTGTTGCTGGCTATAGTAAAAAAGATGTTGATGAAAAATTTAGTGGAATGATAAATGCCTTTAGTTATGGAGCTCCTCCACATGGTGGAATAGCTCCCGGGATCGACAGAATTGTCATGTTGCTTGCTGGAAAAGAAAATATTAGAGAGATAACTCTTTTCCCAATGAATCAAAATGCCCAGGACCTTATGATGCAAGCTCCCTCTAATGTAGATGAGAAACAATTAAAAGAGCTAGGTATTAAAAAAGATATTAAGAAAAATTAGTTTTTAGTTTTAAGATTTATCCTAACATCTGACAGATCTACTAATTTTTCCTCGTAGTTGCTTCTGACAAAACCTTTAGAGGTAATATTTTTTACAATTTTAAGAAATTTATCATCCCCATCATTATTTTCTATATTTTTTGTGTTAATAATTGATGGCGTATGAGCTAAATCCTCTTTACCTAAATAAGAAATCGCTAGTTCTCTAAATACATAATCAAGTATTGATGAGGCACTTAAAATTCTATCATTGCCAATTACATTACCAGACGGTTCAAATTTAGTGTCAATAAATGCATCAACGTATTCATCTAATGGGACTCCATATTGTAAACCCAGAGAAATCGCTATCGCAAAATTATTCATCATTGCTTTTACAAGTTCACCTTCTTTATTTGTATCAATGAATATTTCTCCAATTTTACCATCGTCATATTCTCCAGTATGTAGATAAACTTTATGATCACCAATCTGTGCTTTTTGAATATATCCTTTTCGTCTATCAGGCATTTTAAATCTCGCGTTACTCTTAATTTTAAGGTTTACTGATTGGTTATTATTAATTTCATTTGTTTTTTTAATCTTATCAGCAATATTATTGGGCAGTTGTGTCTTTAATTTAGAATTTTCAGATTTTTCCTCTTTTTTACCACCAACTTTTTTTGTTTTTCTATTATTTAGCTTAACATCAATAACCTCTACTTCGCCATCAGTTCTTTGATCAATTTTTGATAACTCAGCTTCATCCAAGTTATTTAACTTATGGACTGTTTTAAAAGTACAAGTATAATAAGTTTCGACAACGTATTTTTTCATAAAATTTATGGAATCTCTTTATTTAGATATATATTAATTGTATAAGGTGTCTATTACATAATAATACAATTGAGAATTGTGTGGATTTAAAATTTCTAATATGAGCTTAAAAATAATTTTTACTTGGTGGCACAAACAGACTTTTGGGACTTTTTTAAAAACCCTTTTTTTCGGAAAATATGTTGGTTCTGACTCAAATGGTAATAGGTATTATCAAAGTAAAAAAAAAGAACGTTGGGTTGTTTATTCCAATAAGATTGAAGCAACAAAAATTACTTCTGAGTGGTATTTATGGATGCATCACACAATTGATAAAATTCCAGAAATAAATGATAAAAAAAAATATTCTTGGGAAAAACCACATTTAGAAAATCAAACAGGTACTAAAAATAGTTTTAAACCAGTAAAAATTAAAAAAAATAGTATTAAAAAAAAATATGAAACTTGGAAATAAATTTTTATTACCATTACTCATTATCCTTAACTCAATAACAATTTCCTTGGCAGATGAAAAGATTACATCGACTCCTTTGATAAATGTTCAAGATATTAAACCAAGCTTTGAAGACTCTGATGAGGATAGTGAAAATGTTACTTCTGTCCAAAATCTTAAAGAAAAAAAAAATAAAAATAATTTAAGACCATCCCAAGCAATCTTAATTGGTCTTGATAAAATAACTGCAAAATCTTCAGAGCTTGTTGTAAATTTAAATGAAACTAAACAGTTTGGACCTCTAGAAATTAAAATTTTAAAATGTGGAAAAGTGAAGGTAAATAATAAAATTGATAGTGTGGCATACATGCAAGTTAAAGATTTAACTAAAAATGAAAATGAGAAAGTATTTATTTTCAATGGTTGGACATTCGCTTCTAATCCTAGTCTAACTCCTTTCGATCATGCTATCTATGATTTGCAGTTATTAAATTGTAGTAATGCTTAATAAAATTTTTCTTTCCCGAGCCAATTAGTATCAAAATCAGAATTAACGAATTTTTTATGATTTAAAATTTTTTTATGTAAGTCTATTGTTGTTGTAATTCCCTCTAAAACAAACTCGTCAAGAGATCTTAATGTTCTTTGAATTGCCTCAGTTCTATTTCTACCTTTACAAATAACTTTTGCAATCAAACTGTCATAATATGGAGTAACCTTGCATCCTTGAAAAACTGCTCCATCAACCCTTGTCCTGAAACCAGAGGGTTGATGGCAAACACTAATTATTCCAGGACTTGGTTGAAAATCTAAGGCTGGATTTTCTGCATTAATTCTGCACTCAATTGTATGACCTCTAGGATTGATGTCACTCTGTTTTAGAGCAGTATTTCCTGTGAAAGCTATCCAAAGCTGCTCCTTTACTATATCAATACCCGTTTGTACTTCTGTGACAGGATGTTCAACTTGTACTCTTGTATTCATTTCTAAAAAATAAAATTTACCGTTTTCATAAATAAATTCTACTGTACCGGCTCCTTCATAATTAATTTGTTCAACCATTTTAACAGTCTTTTCAAATAGATCTCTTCTTAATTCATCAGTTAGAACTGGACTTGGTGTTTCTTCTATTAATTTTTGATGCCTACGTTGTACAGAACAATCTCTCTCAGCTAAATGCACAGTTTTATTTTTACCAGACATAACTTGAACTTCTATATGTCTAGGATTTTTGAAATATTTCTCTATGTATAACTCATCATTATTAAAAAACTTTTTTGCTTCAGATTTAGCTGTGAGAAATAAATTTTCTAGCTTACTTTCTTCCTCAACAATTTTCATTCCTTTTCCTCCACCTCCGCCAGCTGCTTTTATCAAAACTGGATAACCAATTTCTTTACAAATCGATTTAGCCTCTGCTAACGATTTAACTCCACCCTCCGAACCTTCAATTACAGGTAAGCCAAATTTTTTTGCAATCCTTTTTGCTTCAATTTTATCTCCCATTTTAGAAATTATTTCTGCACTAGGACCAATAAATTTAATTCCATGTTTATTTACTATTTCAGAAAATTTTGCATTTTCTGATAGAAAACCATAGCCCGGATGGATTGCTTCTGAGCCAGTTAAATCTACAGCTGACATTATGGAAGAAATATTTAAGTAACTATTTTGTGGTTGATGTGAACCTATGCAAACACTTTCATCGGCTAATCTAACATGCATTGAGTCTGCATCAACGTCCGAATGAACAGCAACAGTTTTTATCCCCCATTCTTTACAAGCTCTAATAACTCTAACAGCTATCTCTCCTCTATTAGCTATTAAAACTTTTTTAAACATTATTATTTATTTAAGAATAACTAAAGTTTGTCCGAACTCAACAGGTTGGCCATCTTCGACTAAAATTTTTTTTACAATACCATCAGAAGTTGATGGCACATGATTCATTGTTTTCATGGCTTCAACAATCATTACAGTTTGACCTTTTTTTATTTTATTACCAACTTCAACAAATTTTTTCGCCCCTGGTTCTGGAGCTAAATATGCTGTTCCAATAATTGGAGATTTTACCCTTATACCGTCACTTTCATCAGAAGATTTTAAAACAGATTTGTTTGGAGTTACTACAGCACTTGTTTTTACTTGCTCAACTCCTTTAAGGCTTTTTGAAACTTTTATTTTTGTTTGACCTTCTTGATATTCTAATTCTGTTAACTCAAATTCTTTCAGATTGTCGACTAACTCTTTAATTAATTTTTTATCAATTTTCATTTGTTTATAAAATTTTTCATAGCTTTTAGGGACATTATGTATCCTTCAGCACCAAAACCACATATAATTCCACTTGCAACTTTACTAATAAGAGATTTATGTCTAAATTCTTCTCTATTATAAATATTGCTAATATGCAATTCTATAATTGGAATTTTCAGTATTTTTAAGGCATCGTGAATAGCCACAGAGGTATGAGTGTATCCACCAGCATTAATGATCATACCATCTTGACTATTTCTAGCAGTTTGAATTTGTTCTACTAGCTCGCCTTCAATATTCGATTGAAACATAGAAAGCTTTATATCATTTTTATTTGCGTATTCATTACACTTTTTTTCAACATCTTCTAAAGTAAAACTTCCATATTGATTTTTTTCTCTTTCACCTAAAAGGTTGAGGTTTGGGCCATTAAGAATTATAATTTTATTCATAGATTTCTTAATATTGAATAACTTAATTATGGCGAAAATACAATTAAATGGAAAAAAAGTAGTAGTTAAATCAAACTATTCATTATTTGACCTTTTAAAAAAATACAAATTAACTAACAAAAAAGTTGCTATTGAACATAATGGAATAATTGTTTCAAAAGTAAACTACAAGAAAAAAAATTTAAAAAATAACGATAAAATAGAAATTGTGCATTTTATAGGTGGAGGATAGATTGAAAAAAGATGTTTTTAAGGTCGCTAACAAAATTTTAAAGTCAAGACTTATAGTGGGTACTGGAAAATACAAAAATTTTAAAGAAACTGCAAAAGCAGTTCATGCTTCAGGAGCAGATATGGTTACGGTAGCTGTAAGACGAGTTAATATTTTAGATAAAAAAAAACCTCTATTAACAGACTATATAAATCCAAAAAAAATAATTTTTTTACCAAATACTGCTGGCTGCTTTACTTCTGAAGAAGCTTTAAGAACTTTAAGGTTAGCAAGAGAGATGGGAGGCTGGAAACTTGTTAAATTGGAAGTTTTAGGAGACAAACAAACTCTTTATCCCAATATGATAGAAACTATTAGGTCTACTCAAATATTAGTAAAAGAGGGATTTAAAGTAATGGTATATTGTACAGACGATCCCCTGTTAGCAAAAAAACTTGAGGATTGTGGTGCGTCTGCAATCATGCCCTTAGCTTCCCCAATTGGTTCTGGATTAGGGTTGCAAAATAAAATAAATATTTCTTTGATACTAAAACAATCTAAAGTTCCAGTAATAGTTGATGCAGGTATAGGTACTGCCTCAGACGCTACGATAGCGATGGAATTAGGTTGTGACGGCGTTTTAATTAATAGTGCAATAGCTAAAGCTAAAAATCCTATTTTAATGGCAAAATCTTTTAAAGAAGCAGTAATTTCGGGAAGAAATTCATTTCTTGCAGGAAGAATGGATAAAAATTTTTATGGAATTAAAAGCTCGCCATCAAAAGGTTTAATTTAATTTTTTTTCTTTCTTCTAACCCAGAGAGTTCTTACTTTCTTTCTTGCCTTAGTTTTCTTTATTTTTTCCTTACTTTTGGTTGTAATTTTTTCTTTTGGTTTTTTGATTTTTGATGAGTTATTTTTTGTTTTATTAACTTGAATCACGGAATTTATATTTTCAACTGAATTAATTAATTTTTTAGATTTATTTAATAAGTCAATTTTATATTCAGGAATGATAAAATTGTCGTTAGACATTATTTTTACTTCAAAAGAGTATTTTTTTTGAAAATATTTTAATTCATCTAATAAGTTTTTCTCTATAAAAATTTTAACTTTTTCAGGAACATATGTATTTATAATTTTGACTTTATCCGTAAAGGCCAAGTGTTGTATTTTTTTTAAGATTTTTTGTGAAAATGAAGAGAGGGATAATTGAGTTTCCCATTTAATCGATCCTTCACGTAATCTTTGTCTTGTCATTTCTAAAAGGCCAAAATTACTTATTCTACCGATTTGTATTCTAGCTCTATCTTTTCGTATGCTCTCTCTCATTTTTTTTTCAACTATTCTTCTATTATAAAAATTCATCATATCTATAAAATCTATAACAATTAGGCCCGATAAATCTCTAAGTTTAATTTGATGAGCTATCTCTTCCGCAGCCTCTAAATTTGTGTTCAAAGCTGTCTTTTCAATATTTATTTGTTTCGTAGATTGACCTGAGTTAATATCTATAGAAACTAAAGCTTCAGTGGGATTAATAACTAAGTAACCACCTGATTTTAATTTCACAGTTGGCTCGTAAATATTATTCAGCTCTTTTTCAATATTCGCATCATGAAATAAAGGAATCTTGCCTCTATATTTTTTTATATTTTTAACATTTTTAGGCATAAGCTCTTTCATAAATTTTTTTGCTTTCTGATATGCCTCATTACCTTCGACATAAACATTTTTTGTTTCATTGTCGTAAGTATCTCTTAATGTTCTCTTAATAATATCACCTTCTTCATAAACTAAAGATGGAGCATTTGAGTCTAAAGCCTTTTCTTTAATCTCTTCCCAAGTTTTCAAAGTATTTTGAAAATCTTTTTCAATTTCATTCTTGGTTTTATTGGCTCCAGCTGTTCTTACGATTACTCCCATACTTTTTGGTATATCTATTTCATTCAATATATTTCTAATTTTTTGTCGATCAGATGAATTAAATATTTTTCTAGATATCCCTCCACCTTTAGGAGTATTTGGCATTAAAACCATGAACTTACCCGCTAAAGAAATAAATGTAGTAAGAGCGGCTCCTTTTTGACCTCTCTCCTCTTTAATTACTTGAATTAAAATTACTTGCCCTGGTTTAATAACTTCTTGTATTTTGTATCTTTTAATACCAAAAGAAGATTTTACTTTTTCGCGGTACTCCTTTTTTTTATTATCTTTATCAATTTGATTTTCACTTTCTTCATTTTTTTCATCTTTATTATTGTCTGTTTGACTCTCTGATTGAGAATTTTCATGATTAGCCTCAATCGTTTTATCTTTTAGCTCTTCTCTTATTTTTTCCTCAGCAATTCTAATTTTTTCTTTATCCTCAGAAGGTAGTTGATAATAATCAGATTGAATGTCGTTAAAGGCTAAAAAACCATGTCGATCTCTACCAAAATTTACAAAAGCAGCTTGAAGAGATGGTTCAACCCTACTAATAGTAGCAAGATATATATTATTCTTAAAATTTAAATTATTTTTGTCTTCAAATTCATATTCTTCAATTGAATTATCTGATTTAAGAATAATACGAGTTTCATTTGGATGCGAGGCATCAATATATAAGTTTTTTTCCATTTTATAAGAATTCCTTTTAGATTAATAAAATTTGATATTTTTAAAATTGTCATTTAGGTTAATTTATACAATTTTATCCATAAATACAGTATTTAAATAGATGTATGCCTAAAGAAAGTCAGAATTGTTATTATAAATAAAACTAATGTTAAATTATCTTAATTTTTCACTTAAATTTGTAATAATATTTTTTGTTATTTTAATATTATTTGTATTTTCAACCCTCTGGTATTTTTCAGTTGGTCTGCCTGATTATAAAAAGTTGTCAAATTATCAACCCCCTATATCAAGTAGGGTCTATTCTGAAGATAGCAAACTAATAGCAGAATTCGCTTTGGAAAAAAGATTATTTATTCCCTATGAATCTATACCTGAAAAAGTAGTAAATGCATTTCTTTCTGCTGAAGATAAAAACTTTTTTAGTCATCCTGGTATAGATGCAAAAGGGATATTAAGAGCTGTCATCAAAAATATAAAAAATATTTCACAAAATAAAAGATTAGAAGGAGCTTCAACAATAACACAACAGGTTGCAAAAAACTTTTTACTTACGAATGAGGTTTCTATGAAAAGAAAAATTAAAGAGGCAATTTTAGCTTTTAGAATTGAACGGGCCTATACAAAAGAACGAATTTTGGAACTTTATTTAAATCAAATTTATTTAGGTCAGGGAACTTATGGAATTGCTGCAGCTAGCCTTGAATACTTTGATAAATCAATAAAAGAACTGAATTATTCAGAAGCTGCATTATTAGCTGCTCTTCCGAAAGCACCAAGTAAATATAACCCTTATAAATACCCAGAGGTTGCAAAATTTAGAAGAAATTTAGTATTAGATAATTTGAGAGAAAATAATTTCATTACTGAAAAAGAATTTAAAACGCTTAAAGACTCTAATTTAAAACTTAAAAAAAGAAAAATTGAAATTGTTAATGAAGCAAATTCCTACACAGAAGAAGTAAGACGTACCGCAAAAAATATTTATGGTTTCGAAAAACTTTACTCCCAAGGTTTAAATATAAGTACGCCACTTAAAATAAAATATCAAATTCAAGCTTTAAAATCTTTAAGGAAAGGAATTGAAGATTACGATAAAAGACGAGGCTGGAGAGGCCCGATTGTTAATAAAATAAAGAATAAAAAATGGGAAAATGTAATTTCAAAATTTAAGCTTGATCCAACATTAAATTGGAATTTAGCAGAGATTATTTCAACAAATGATAATGAAATTAAGTTTAAAATTATAGATAATAAAACAGAGAATTTAGAGGGTAAATTATTCTTAAAAAATATAAAATGGACTATACCTAAAAAAAAAAATATTAGAGATATTCATAAAATTGGCGATATAATTTATATTAAGAGAGAAAAAAATTTTTGGCATATAAAACAATACCCAAGAGTTAACGGTGGTATTGTTATCTTAGAGCCTTTCACTGGTGATGTACTTGCTTTAGTAGGTGGGTTTAATTTTAAATCAAGTGAATTTAACAGAGTTACACAAGCAAAAAGACAGCCAGGTTCAGCATTTAAGCCAATTGTTTACGCAGCAGCTTTAGAAAACGGTTTCGCACCTAATACAATAATACTAGATGCACCTTTTGTTGAAAGCCAAGGAGTTGGTTTAAAAAATTGGAAACCAGAAAATTACGGAAAAAAATTCTATGGCCCTTCTACTTTCAGAAAAGGTATTGAATATTCAAGAAATTTAATGACTGTTAGGATTGCTAAAATTTTAGGTCTAGATGAAATTTTAAGTTTATCAAAAAAGCTTAATATATACGATGAAATACCAGAACTATTGTCTGTTTCACTTGGCGCAGCAGAAACTACTTTATTAAATCTTACATCAGCGTATGCACCTTTTGTAAATGGCGGACATAAAATTGAACCAAAATTAATTTCAAGAATACAAGACAGACGGGGAAAAACTATTTTTCAAGAAAAAAATATGAAATGTATTGGTTGTGATAATTTCATTAATGAAGATATTAAATTTCCAAAAATTGAAAATAGTAATGAAAAAATTATTAGCGAGGAAACTGCTTACCAAATGACTTCAATATTACAAGGAGCCGTAAAAAGAGGCACTGCAAAAAAATTAAGGTCTTTAAAAGTTCCATTAGCAGGAAAAACAGGTACAACTAATGATAATTACGATGCTTGGTTTATAGGTTTTTCCTCCGATTTAGTAATTGGTGTTTATATTGGTTACGATAATCCAAAATCTTTAGGAAAATATGAAACTGGTTCGAAAGCTGCATTACCTATTTTTAAAGATTTTGTTGAAAAAGCATTATACAAAGAAGATTTTAGGGAGTTCGAAATACCTGAAAATGTTTATTTAACATCTTTAAATTACGATACAGGAAACAAATCATCTCTCGGTGAAAAAAATTCAATTATTGAAGCTTTAAAGTTAAGAGATATCAACAATATAGATAATAATATATTAATTCCAACAAATGGACGTGATAAAACAATTAAATTCAGGCAGTTTTACTAATGGAAAATTTTGAAAATATATTCATAGCCTCTGAGAAATCCCTTAAAAATATTAGGGGGTATCTTTGATAAAGAAGATGTTGAAAATAAAATAAGAGAATTAGAACAAGTTTCTTTAAAAGAAAATTTTTGGAAAGATAAAAATTTAGTTAAGAAAACTGTTAAACAAAAAAAAATTTTTGAAGATATTTTAAATTCGTACAACAAATCCCTAAAAGATTTAAATAACCTTAAAGACTTATATGATTTAGCTTTACAAGAGAAGGATGATGACACAATTGGAGATTGTAACAAAAAAATTGAATTAATTTTACAAGAAATTAAAAAAAGTGAGATTAATTGTTTTTTATCTAATGAAAATGATGATTTTGATATTTATTTAGAAATTCATGCAGGAGCTGGAGGAACAGAAAGTCAAGACTGGGCTGATATGCTTCGTAGAATGTATTTAAAATGGTTTGATAAAAAAAAATTTAAATACGAAATCATAAGTGAACATAAAGGTGATGAGGCAGGCATAAAGTCTTCGACTATAAAAGCTGATGGAGACTATTTATACGGTCTAATGAAATCAGAGTCCGGAGTGCATAGACTTGTAAGGATTTCCCCTTTTGATAGCGGTGCTAGAAGACATACTAGTTTTGCAAGTGTATGGGTTTATCCTGCAATAGATGATGACATAAATATAAAAATTGATGAGAAAGATTTAAGGATAGACACTTTTAGGTCTAGTGGCGCAGGGGGCCAACATGTAAACACTACAGATAGCGCAGTAAGGATTACTCATTTACCCACAAAAATTGTTGTTCAATGTCAAAATGAAAGATCGCAGCATAAAAATAAAGAAACTTGCTTCAAAATGCTGAAAGCAAGATTATATGAATTTGAAATGCAAAAGAAAGAGGAAGAGAGTCAAAAAGAATTAACATCTAAAACTGATATAGGATGGGGTCATCAAATTAGATCATATGTCTTACAGCCGTATCAATTAGTAAAAGATTTAAGAAATAAAACAGAGAGTACTAACCCTACAAGTATTTTAAACGGCAATATTGATCAATTTATTGAGGAGGGAATTAAAAATAAAAAATGAAAAAAATTTTAATTAATCTAATTATTTTTTCTATTTTTTTATTAATATCATTAATTTTAATATTATCTTCAATTGGTATAGAGACTAATAAGTTTAATAAATTAATTTCTGAAAAGGTTTCTCAAACTAGAAATATAAATTTAGAATTAGAAACAATTAAATTTAAGCTAGATCCTAAAGAATTAAGTTTATTTTTAGAAACACATAATCCCAGAGTAAACTACAAAGATTTAATAATTCCAGTACAGAGTATTAAGGTTTATGTTGACTTTTTATTATTATTTAAATCAGATTTGAAAGTTAAAAAAATTAATTTAATATTACAAGAATTAGATATTACGCAATTAAATCAATTATCTAAAATATTTAAACCCTCAAATTTTAAAAGTTTATTGAATAATGCAATTTTAAAAGGAAAATTAATTTCAGAAATTGAAATCTTTTTGAATAAAGATGGAAAACTGAAAGATTTTATAGCTAAAGGAAAAGTAAAAGACTTAAAAATTAAAATTATTCCAGGAATTAATTTAGATAATACAAATTTAAGTTTTTTTGCTGATAAAAACGATATTTTGATAAAGAGTATTTATGGAAATATTGAAGATATAAAGATATCTGATGGTGACATCAAATTAAACTTTGAAAATGGTTTAAATTTAAATTCTAATTTTAATTCGAAACTTGATCTTAACAATAAACAAATTGGGAAATATAATAAATTTTTTAAAAATTTTGATGTAGCAAAAAATTTAAGGAATATATCTGCTGAATTAAATAATAATCTCTTCATTAAATTTGATAAAACTTATAAAATTGAAGATTATGATTACAGTTTTTTAGGCAACCTGAACAAGGTTAA
>CACNTN010000003.1 GCA_902623395.1 uncultured Pelagibacteraceae bacterium
TGGAGGTCTACAATTAAATCGAATTTTGTTTCATTTTTTTTAATGAAATTTTTTTTAACAAATAATAGATGCCACCATCTAAAACCAAAATATTGCAAGTTTAAATCAAACGTATCTACATTGATATTATACTCCTTCAATTTTCCTCTAAAATGATTGGGATGAGCGCCCAAATAAAAAATTTTAGATCGTCTGTAATGATTTTTAAGACTCAAAATTAAAGGGATGATTTGTATTGAGTCTCCTAAACCTCCACCAGAATTATAAATTAGAATTTTTTTCATTAGATATTTATACTTTAACTATATGTAAACTGGAAGTAGACAAGAAAATAGAGACGGAAAATAATTTTTTTTTACTTCTTTAAAACTCTTGTGTATTAATATATTAACAATAACAATAAAAAAAACGACGTGCCCTCGTGGTGAAATTGGTAGACACAAAGGACTTAAAATCCTTGCCCTTTTGGGAGTGCCAGTTCGAGTCTGGCCGAGGGCACCAATTTTAAAATGAATAAACCATTAATAATTTCAGATACAAACTCTAGATCTCTAAAATTAAAGAAACAAATTATTGGAATATTAAATAAAGAGATAGTTAAAAGATCCAATATAATTATAGTAATCGGTGGTGATGGTTTTATGCTTAAAACACTTAAAAAAAATAAGAATTCTAAAAAATCATTTTATGGAATTAATTCAGGTAATTATGGATTTTTAATGAACAAGTTTTCTAGTAAATTAATTGTAAAAAATCTAACAAAAGCAAAAACTGTAAATATTTCACCATTAGAAATGACAGTTAGTACTAAAAATATCATAAGAAAAAGTTTAGCTATAAATGAAGTTTCAATATTAAGGCAAAGTAGACAAGCGGCAAATCTATCAATAAAAAATAATTCAAAACATATTATCAAGAAACTAGTTTCAGATGGTGTACTAGTATCAACTCCAGCTGGCAGCACAGCTTATAATTTATCAGTGCATGGACCAATTCTAAGTTTAAACTCCAAAAAAATCTCTATTGCGCCAATAAGTGCTTTTAGACCAAGGAGATGGGCTGGAAAAATTGTAAGTGACAAATCAAAAGTAATCATTACAAATTTAAATCCTAAAAAAAGACCGATTAGCGCCGTAGCCGATAATGTCGAGGTTAGAAATGCAAAAAAAATTATTATTAAAGTTCAAACTAAAATTAAATTTAATCTTCTCTACGATAAAAATACTAGTTTACAAAAAAAAATAAAATTAGAACAATTAAGAAAAGAAACTAGTTAATTGTGGTGCCCTCACACGGACTCGAACCGCGAACCTATTGATTACAAATCAATTGCTCTACCAATTGAGCTATGAGGGCAATTTGATGATGATATAGATCAATTTAATTAATTCATCAAGAATTTTATTATAATTTATTTAAAAGCTTCAGTTAATATTTTTTCTGAATAAAGGCGATTTCCATCTTTATTAAAATGCAAATCATTTTTAAAATAAAGTTGTGTTTTCCAATCAGGATTTATTTCTTTAAACTCTCGAACATTATCAAAAAAATTAATTAATTTTTTACAATTCGACATATCACATAGGTTAAGTGCGTATTTCTCCCAATTAAAATGATTTTGGCCAAAATCAATGGTTTCCCGCCAAGGATGAATAGCAATGTAAAATTCAGCATTATGTTTTGAGGCTAATTTAGAAATTTCTTTTATATTTAAATTAATTTTATCTAGACCAAATTGAATATCGTTTTTCCAATGATTTGAATAGTTTTGATTAATTAAAAGCTTATCATGCGCTGTATGAGTAAAACTTCCCCAATAAGTACCCCTTATATCAACTTTTCGTGTTTCTGAATTTAAAAAAAATTTTTTAATATTTTTTTTAGCATTTCTTATGTAATTATTAATGTGATATATTATAAATCGTGTTGTCCTAAAATTTTTTTTTAAGTCAAAGTTTTTTTTTATTTCTCGTTCAATAACTTGATCTGCAATTACCGGAGAATTAACAGAATTAATATTTTGCCATCTATTCGCTTCATCATGAACATCTGTAAGATCTAATAGATAGATAATTTTGGAAAATCTTAAACTTATATTTTGCTCTAAAAATTCTCTTAGCTTAAAATAATTCATAGATGGGCTATAGCCTGGAACTGCAAAATTTATAACTTCATAATCATTTTTTATTTTTTTTGAAATAATTCCAGGAATTGAGTCTTTAAAATTTACGCCAAATCCATAGGTGAACGAGTCACCGAGAAATATTACTTTTGAAAGAGCGTTATTTTTTTTTTTATTCTTACCGTATCTGTTTCCATTTTCGTCTGTGTAAACTTTATATGAAGGGGTAGCACCTTTATGCTCAAAAGCCTGACAGTTTTTTGATAAAAAATATGTATAATATCTCTTATTATTTTTTTCTAATTTAACATATTCAAAACAATCTTTTCTAATTTTAAATAAATCTGTACTTTTTGAGATTACAAGGTCTACCGCTAAAAAAAAAACTAAAGCATTACTAAAAATAAAAATTTTTTTTTTTATCATCGAGATTTAATAAAGTGAGAGATATGATGACATATGATTGATACAGTATTTGAAATATTTAAACTTTCAATATTCTCATTCATCATAATTTTAAATTTGAAATCTGAATTTTCTAAGGTTTTAGCTTTTAATCCATAGCCCTCAGATCCAAACAAAAGTATATTATTTCCTTTCCAATTATGTTTCATAAAATCTTTTTTAGCTGATACATCGAACGCACTAATCCAAAAATCTTTAGTTTTTAAATATTTCAATGTAGTATTTATATTTGCTACCTTAAAAATCTTTATATGTTCAGTCCCACCGCTAGCACTTTTGTAAAGAAGCTTACTTTTTGATGGAAAAGACCTCTCTTTAACAATTATACCATTGATATTAAATGCTACAGCACTTCTTATTATTGATCCTATATTTCTAGGATCTGTTACTTCTTCCAAAGCAATTAAGTTTATATTTTTTTCTTTATTATTTATTATAAATTCCTTTAAACTAATTTCCTCAAGTTGCTCAACTTCTGCTATTAGACCTTGGTGTGCAGTTTCATCTCTCCCACAAAGATTATCTAATTCTTTTCTTGATTTAAAAAAGACGGGAGTTTTCTTAAACAAGTCTAAATTTTGATTTTCCCTATTTAGTTTTTTTTGAGCATCTTCAGTTAAAAAAACTCTCTCGATTTTTCTTGAAGGATTTTTTAAAGCCTCTAAAACAGCGTGTTTTCCTACAATTAAAAAGGTAGTTTTTTTCATGATTTTTAAGGCTATTTACTCAATTTATTAGCATATTTTAAGGTAAAATGATTTATTGCAATTATTACATAAATGCTTATAAAACGCTTGTTGTTAAACGCTTTTTAAGTTAGTGGATAACCCCTAGTTTTTAGGAGGGGTTCCAGAGCGGTCAAATGGGGCGGGCTGTAAACCCGTTGACTTCGGTCTTCGAAAGTTCGAATCTTTCCCCCTCCACCAAACTTAAAACTTTTAATAATTAAGGGCGTGATAAGTTTGGATTTTGCGGGTGTAGTTCAATGGTAGAACGCTAGCCTTCCAAGCTGGATGTAAGGGTTCGATTCCCTTTACCCGCTCCAAAATTAAAAATTAAAATATAAAGTGAGGAAAAAATAGATGTCGAAAGAAAAGTTTAACCGAAATAAACCGCATTGTAATATCGGTACAATCGGACACGTAGACCATGGTAAAACAACATTAACAGCTGCCATAACTAAAGTACTATCTGAAGCAGGTGGTACAAGTTCAGCAAACTTTGTAGCTTATGATCAGATTGATAAAGCTCCAGAAGAAAAAGAAAGAGGAATTACAATATCAACTGCACACGTTGAATATGAAACTGAGAAAAGACACTATGCTCACGTAGACTGTCCAGGACACGCTGACTATGTAAAAAATATGATTACAGGTGCAGCACAAATGGATGGAGCAATCTTAGTAGTTAATGCAGCAGATGGTCCAATGCCTCAGACTAGAGAACACATTCTTTTAGCTCGTCAAGTTGGTGTTCCTGCTATTGTAGTTTTTTTAAATAAAATCGATACTGTAAAAGATAAGGAATTGGTCGATTTAGTAGAAGAAGAAATAAGAGAATTATTAACTTCTTATAAATTTCCAGGAGATAAAATACCAATAGTAAAAGGTTCAGCTCTAAATGCTGTAGAAGGAAAAGATGAAGCTACCGGTAAAAACGCGATCATGGAATTAATGAAAGCGGTAGATGAAACTATCCCTCAGCCTGATAGACCAAAGGATAAACCTTTCTTAATGCCTGTAGAAGACGTTTTCTCTATTTCAGGTAGAGGTACTGTAGTAACAGGAAGAGTAGAGTCTGGAGTAATTAAAGTTGGTGAGGAAATTGAAATCGTTGGTATTAGAGATACAAAAAAATCTGTTTGTACTGGTGTTGAAATGTTTAGAAAACTTTTAGATAGCGGTGAAGCGGGAGATAACATTGGTGCATTACTAAGGGGTGTTGAAAGAACAGATGTTGAGAGAGGACAGGTCCTTTGTAAACCAGGCTCAATCACTCCACATACAGAGTTTGAGTGTCAGGCATATATTTTGAAAAAAGAAGAGGGAGGAAGACATACACCTTTCTTTACAAAATATAGACCACAGTTTTACTTTAGAACCACAGACGTAACTGGGGAAGTTACATTACCATCGGGTACAGAAATGGTTATGCCAGGTGATGATGGAAAATTTACAGTAAAATTAATAACACCTATTGCAATGAACGAGAATTTAAACTTTGCAATAAGAGAAGGTGGTAAAACAGTTGGAGCTGGAGTAGTAACTAAAATAATTAAGTAGCGCTTAGGAGCGTAGTTCAATTGGTAGAGCGCCGGTCTCCAAAACCGGAGGTTGTGGGTTCGAGTCCCTCCGCTCCTGCCAAAACATTATACTATATGAAAAATCCTCTAAAATTTATTCAAGAAGTAAAACAGGAAACTTTTAGGATAACATGGCCAACAAAAAAGGACACTATGATGGGCGCTGTGATGGTATTTGCTCTTGCATCTATTGCAGCAATTTTTTTTCTTATTTTAGATCAGATTTTGAGGTTTTTATTAAACCTTGTTTTAACAATTAATTTTTAACTATGAATTGGTACATAGTACAAGCTTACTCTGGTTTTGAAAAGAAGGTAGTCGAATCCATTAAAGATGAATTAAAAAAACATAAATTGTCTGAAAAATTGGCAGAAATTTTGGTTCCAACGCATCAAGTAACCGAAGTTAAAAAAGGGAAAAGAACAAAAAAAGAGAAAAAATTTTTTCCTGGTTATGTCTTGATTAAAATTGAACTCACAAAAGAGATTTATCATATGATAAAAAATCTTCAAAAAGTGAGTGGTTTTTTAGGATCGGCCGATAAACCCACTCCAATATCAGATAGTGAAATAAAGAGGATCTTAGGTCAAGTTTCGGAGAGCGCTGTTACCCAAAAAGCAGGTATAAGTTTCGAAATCGGGGAGAAAGTAAAGGTTTGTGATGGCCCTTTTGCATCATTTAATGGATTAATCGAAGAAATAGATGAAGAAAAATCTAGACTTAAAGTGTCAGTTTCTATATTTGGTAGAGCTACTCCTGTTGATTTAGAATTTAACCAAGTGGAGAAAAATTAGATGGCAAAAGAGATTACAGGTTACGTAAAATTGCAAATTAAAGGCGGTCAAGCTAATCCAGCTCCTCCTGTTGGTCCTGCCTTGGGACAAAGAGGAATTAACATTATGGAATTTTGTAAAGCTTTTAATGAAAAGACAAAAGCTTTTATGGGTAAACCAGTGCCAGTGGTAATAACAGTTTATAAAGATAAAAAATTTGATTTTATAATTAAGTCTCCACCAGCATCTCATTTTATAAGAGAAGCCGCAAAACTTAAAAGCGGGTCAAAAGAACCAGGTCGTGTTGTTGCAGGTTCTATCACTATGAAACAAGCAGAGGCCATAGCAAAAGAAAAAATGAAAGATCTAAATGCTTTTGACATTAAAGAGGCGACAAAAATTATCTGTGGGTCAGCAAGATCTATGGGTATTGAAGTTAAAGAGTAGTCATGAAAAAGAAATCAAAAAGATATAGAGCAATATTAAAATCAAAAATTAAAGATAAGAAAATTGAAACTAAAGAAATTTTTGATTTAGTAAAAAAAAATTCTACTACAAAGTTTGATGAGTCAATCGATGTCTCATTAAGAATAAATTTAAAACAAACAAAAGGCGGAGATCTTAGTTTAAGAACTGTTGTAAATCTTCCTAATGGTTCTGGTAAAAAAAACAAGGTAGCTGTATTATGCGAGGCAGATAAATTAGCAGAAGCTAAAAAAGCTGGGGCAGATGTTGTGGGATCTGACGATCTTCTAGAAAATATAGCTGCAGGAAAATTAAATTTTACAAAACTTATTTGTACACCCTCAATGATGGGAAAAATTGGAAAACATGGAAAAGTTTTAGGTCCAAAAGGTCTAATGCCAAATCCTAAACTAGGAACTGTTACGACAGATATTGCTAAAGCAGTCAAAGATATTAAAACTGGATTAGTTGAAATTAGAAATGATAAAGATGGAAATCTCTCTTCTACAATAGGAAGGAAAAGTTTTTCTACTGAAAAACTTCTTGAAAATTATAATCATTTTATTGACAGCGTTAAAAAAGAGAAGCCTGATACAATAAAAGGTGAATTTATAAAAAGTATGTTTATTACTTCAACAATGGGTATATCATTTAAGGTAGGAGCTAAGAAATAGTTATGATGTCAAAAGAGGCCAAGAAAAACTATGTTGCAGAGTTGAAGAAAAACTTTACAGAAAACGAATCTGTTATGATCGCTCAATACCAAGGTTTGAATGTAAATGAGCTGGACGAACTTAGAAAACAATTAAGAGATAAAGGTATTATATTTAAAATTACAAAAAATAGGATTACAAAAATAGCTCTTAAAGAAACTTCAAAAAAAGACTTAGAAAAATATTTTACAGGACCTACGGCTGCAGCTATTTCATCAGATCCTATATCAACTGCAAAAATTTTAACGAAATTCTCTAAAGCTAACGATAAACTAAAAATCGTTGCAGGTTTTATGGATGGAAAGGTTTTAGATGAAAAAGAGGTGTCAGTAATTGCCACACTACCAACATTAGAGGAAGCAAGAGCTAAAATAGTGGGAATTTTAGCCACTCCAGCACAAAAATTAGTTAGTATTTTGCTTGCACCAGGCTCAAAAATTGCTAATTTAGCGCGCGCGAAGAGTTTAAAAAATTAAATCACAGGATTAACAATGGCAGACTTAAATAAAATTATAGACGAGCTTTCTACATTAACAGTAGTAGAAGCTGCGGAATTATCAAAACAGCTTGAGGAAAAATGGGGAGTTACAGCAGCAGCCCCTGCAGCAGCAGCACCAGCAGGTGGAGCAGCAGCACCAGCAGGAGAAGAAAAATCAGAGTTTTCAATTTTTTTAGCATCAGCTGGAGATAAAAAAATAAACGTAATAAAAGAAGTTAGAGCAATAACTGGTTTAGGTTTAAAAGAAGCAAAAGATTTAGTAGAGGCCGCCCCTAAAGAAGTAAAAGGTGGTGTGGCTAAAAAAGATGCTGAAGAATTTAAGAAAAAACTTGAAGCAGCTGGAGCTAAAGTAGAATTAAAGTAAACAAAATTAAAGACTAAATTTTATTGCAAAGTAACTATTTGCAATAGAATTTTTTTATATTTGATGCAATTATCTTTTACGCAAAAGAAACATATTAGAAAAAACTTTGGTAAGTTAGTTGAGGGTTTATCTATTCCTAATCTTATAGAGGTTCAAAAAAATTCCTACAATGAGTTTTTAGAGTCCAAATCTTTAAATGAGCAGTTAAGTGATCTATCAAAAGGTATAGATAAAGTTTTCAAAAGTATTTTCCCAATAGAAGATGGGAATGATAAATCAACTTTAGAATACATTTCCTACAAACTTGAAAAACCGAAATTCGATGTAATTGAGTGTAAGCAAAGAAGTTTATCTTATTCAGCTGCATTAAAAGCAAATTTAAGACTAGTAGTTTACGATATAGACACAGAAAATAATACTAAACAAATTCTCTCAGCTAAAGAACAGGAAGTCTTCATCGGTGATTTGCCTTTAATGACTCCGAGCGCTACATTTATTACTAATGGAGTTGAAAGAGTCGTAGTAAATCAAATGCACAGAAGTCCTGGAGTTTTCTTTGATCATGACAAAGGTAAAACACATGCGAGCGGTAAACTTTTATTTAACTGTAGAATAATCCCAGGAAGAGGTTCATGGTTAGATTTTGAGTTTGATCCTAAAGATATTTTATATTTTAGGATTGATCGAAAGAAAAAACTTCCAATCACGACATTTTTATTTGCATTGGGTTTTTCTAAAGAAAAAATTATTGAAACATTTTACTCAACTAGCAAATATTCATATAACAATGAAACTAAAAGCTGGACAACTGAATTTAATTTAGAAAATTATAAAAGACCTTTAAAATTATCATACGATTTAATTGATGCAAAAAATAACAAAAAAATTTTAGGTAAAGGAGAAAAATTAAACATAGTAATTGCAAAAAAACTTAAAGAAAAAGGTCTAAACGCAATTTCTTTACCTAATGATCAAATTATAGGAAAATATATAGGAAAAGATATTAAAGATAAAAATGGTGAAATTTTAATTGGTGCTGGTTTCGATATTACAGAAGATCAATTAGAAAAGATAATTGCTCAAGAGGAAAAACAACTTAATATTGTTAATATAGATCCAATTAATAAAGGCCCCTATATTCTTGAAAGCCTCAAAATAGATAAAAATACTAATAAAACCGACGCTTTAAATGATATTTATAAAGTTTTAAGACCAGGTGAGGCTCCATCTGTTGAGATTGCGGAAGAAATTTTCAATAACTTGTATTTTAAAAAAGAAAGATATGACCTATCTGAAGTTGGTAGGGTTAAACTTAACTCAAAACTAGATTTAAATACTAGCTCCAAAAGGACTATCTTAGAAACTCTAGATATAATCTCAATAATCAAATTTATGTTAGATTTAAGAGATGGCAAGGGTGATGTTGACGATATTGACCATCTGGGAAACAGAAGAGTCCGTTCCGTTGGAGAACTTGTTGAAAATCAATTTAGAATTGGTCTCTTAAGAATGGAGAGGACAGTAAAGGAAAAAATGTCAACTTTTTTGGAAATAGAATCTGCAATGCCCCAAGATTTAATTAATGCTAAGCCAATCACTACTTCTTTGAAAGATTTTTTCGCAACATCACAACTTTCTCAATTTATGGATCAAACTAACCCATTATCAGAAATAACCCACAAAAGGAGAGTATCTGCTTTAGGCCCTGGCGGATTAACTAGAGAAAGAGCTGGTTTTGAAGTAAGGGATGTTCATCCTACCCATTACGGTAGAATTTGCCCAATCGAGACACCCGAGGGACCAAATATTGGATTGATTAACAGTCTTGCTACTTATTGCAGGGTAAATAAATTTGGTTATATAGAAAGTCCCTATAAAAAAGTTTTAAACGGAAAAGTAACTTCAGAGATTAAATATCTTTCAGCAATAGAAGAAGAGAAATATACTATTGCACAAGCTAATTCAGCTTTAAATAAAGATGGTTCTTTCATAGAAGAACTCGTGGCTTGTAGAAAAAATTTGAATTTTGAATTATCCTCAAGGGAAAATATAGATTTTATAGATGTATCTCCAAAACAATTAGTTTCGGTTGCCGCTGCTTTAATACCTTTCTTAGAAAATGATGATGCTAATAGAGCATTAATGGGTTCCAATATGATGAGGCAAGCGGTTCCATTGTTAAAACCAGAGTCACCTTTAGTTGGCACAGGAATAGAGTCAGATGTTGCACTTGACTCAGGTGTTACAATAGTAGCTAAAAGAAGTGGAATTGTTGATAAAATTGATGGAAAACGTATTGTAGTTAAGGTCACCGACGTAACAGATTTATCTCAATCAGCAGTAGATATTTATAATTTGTCAAAATTTCAAAGATCAAATCAAAATACATGTATAAATCAAAAACCACTTGTAAAAGTGGGCGATAAAATTAAAAAAGGAGATATTATTGCTGATGGACCTGCAACAAAACTTGGTGAACTAGCTCTCGGTAAAAATGTAACGGTCGCCTTCATGCCGTGGCAAGGATATAACTTTGAAGACTCGATCTTAATATCTGAGAGATGTGTAACAGATGACGTTTTCACTTCAGTACATATTGAAGAATACGAGTCTATGGCTAGAGATACAAAATTGGGCGCAGAGGAAATTACTAGAGATATTCCAAACGTCAGTGAAGAAAGCTTACGTAATCTAGATGAATCAGGAATAGTTTATGTAGGTGCTGAAGTAAAACCAGGCGATATATTAGTTGGAAAAGTGACGCCTAAAAGCGAAACATCCTCAAGTCCAGAGGAAAAGCTACTAAGATCAATCTTTGGCGAAAAAGCTACAGACGTAAGAGACTCCTCTTTAAAATTACCTTCTGGAAGTACTGGAGTAGTAATTGATGTAAGAGTATTTAACAGACATGGAATAGAAAAAGATGAGAGATCAATTGCTATAGAACGAGCTGAAATAGAATCGGTTCAGGAGGACAAGAAAGTTGAGGAGGAAATACTTAATAGAAATATTAAGTTAAGAGTAATTGATTTACTAAACGGAGAAAGTATTAATAAACAATTTAAGGATTTAAAACCTGGAACAACTTTAAATCAAAATGATTTTGAAAATTTATCTTTAAAAGATCTTTGGAAAATTCCTCTTCAAAAACAAGAATTGAATACTGATTTAGAAAAACTCAAAAATCAATTTGAGAACGCCTCAGAGGATATACGATTAAGATTCGAGGATAAAGTCACTAAAATACAACAAGGTGATGATTTGCTTCCAACTGTAATGAAAGTTGTTAAAGTCTTCGTTGCAGTTAAAAGAAGATTAATGCCAGGAGACAAAATGGCAGGACGTCACGGAAACAAAGGCGTTGTTAGTAAAATAGTACCAGTTGAAGACATGCCCTACATGGAAAATGGTAAGCCAGTTGATATAGTTTTAAATCCTTTAGGTGTTCCAAGTCGAATGAATGTGGGCCAAATATTAGAAACTCATTTAGGGTGGTCTTGTTCAGAGTTAGGAGATCAAATAAAAGAACACTTAAAAAACTTCGATAAAGAAATAGAAAATATCAAAACTAAATTAAAAGATATTTATGGAAAATCTTATTACGATGAAGTGATATCAAAACTATCCAATAAAGAAGTTGCTGAATTAGTTCAAAATCTATCCAACGGAGTTCCGATCGCTACACCTGTTTTCGATGGAGCAAGCACAGAGGACATTACAAAAATGCTAGATCTAGCTAAATTACCAAATTCAGGTCAAACAAATTTATGGAATGGGCAGACTGGTGAAAGATTCGATAGACCGGTCACAGTTGGAATCATTTATATGTTAAAACTAAACCATCTTGTAGAAGATAAAATTCATGCAAGATCAACGGGTCCTTACAGTTTAGTAACACAGCAGCCTCTTGGTGGTAAAGCACAACTCGGAGGACAAAGATTTGGTGAAATGGAGGTTTGGGCTTTAGAGGCTTATGGCGCTTCTTATACATTGCAAGAAATTTTAACTGTAAAATCAGATGATGTCGCAGGTAGAACGAAGGTATATGAAACAATAGTTAAAGGAAACAATAATTTCGAGTCAGGTGTACCAGAATCATTTAACGTTTTAGTTAAAGAAATACGAGCACTTGGATTAAATATAGAACTTAATTAACAATGGAAAAAAATTTAACAAAAAACTTTGACAATCAAAATATCACTCAAGAAAATAATTTTGATAGTATAAAAATAACCTTAGCCAGCCCAGAAAAAATTAAATCGTGGTCTTATGGTGAAATAAAAAAACCAGAAACTATCAATTATAGAACTTTTAGACCGGAAAAAGACGGTTTATTTTGCTCAAGAATATTTGGACCGGTAAAAGATTATGAATGTTTGTGCGGTAAATATAAGAGAATGAAGTTTAGGGGTATAATTTGTGAAAAATGTGGAGTTGAAGTCACAAAGTCTAATGTAAGAAGAGAAAGAATGGGTCATATTGATCTAGCTTGTCCTGTAGCACATATATGGTTTTTAAAATCACTACCTAGTAGAATTTCTTTAGCAATAGACATGAAGCTAAAGGAAGTTGAAAAAGTGTTATATTTTGAGAGCTTTATTGTTGTCGAGCCTGGTTTGACAACTTTAAAAAAAGGTCAACTAATATCAGAGGAGGCATTACTTAAAGCTCAAGAGGAGTTTGGAGAAGACGCTTTCACTGCAGGCATTGGCGCGGAAGCAGTAAGAGAAATTTTAGTTAATTTAGATTTAAAAAAAGAGCAACAAAAATTAAGAGAGTCTTTAAAGGAAATAAAATCTAAAGTTACAGAGGAAAGAACGATTAAGAGATTAAAACTAATAGAGTCGTTCATCAATTCGGGAAACAAACCTGAGTGGATGATTTTAACTTCTGTACCAGTCATACCACCAGAATTGAGACCTTTAGTTCCACTAGATGGAGGTAGATTTGCTACTTCAGATTTAAACGACTTATATAGGAGAGTAATTAACAGAAACAATAGGTTAAAAAGATTATTAGATCTTAAAGCGCCAGATATTATTGTCAGAAACGAAAAGAGAATGCTTCAGGAGTCGGTTGATGCACTTTTTGACAATGGAAGAAGAGGCAGAGTAATAACTGGAACTGGAAAACGTCCTCTAAAATCTTTAGCTGAAATGCTTAAGGGAAAACAGGGTAGATTTAGACAAAATTTATTAGGTAAGCGTGTGGATTATTCAGGAAGATCAGTTATTGTAGTTGGACCAGAGTTAAAGCTACATCAATGCGGTTTACCAAAAAAAATGGCTTTGGAATTATTTAAACCATTCTTGTACGCGAGATTAGATAAATTAGGTTTAGCGACTACTATCAAACAAGCTAAAAGATTAGTTGAAAAAGAAAAGAGCGAAGTCTGGGACTCCTTAGAGCACATTATCAGAGAGCATCCAATTCTTTTAAATAGAGCTCCGACGTTGCATAGATTAGGAGTTCAAGCTTTTGAAGCAAAACTTATAGAGGGAAATGCAATCGAATTACACCCATTAGTTTGCGCCGCGTTCAACGCTGACTTTGATGGAGATCAAATGGCTGTTCATATTCCACTAAGTTTAGAGGCACAACTAGAAGCAAGAGTTTTAATGATGTCGACTAATAATATTTTAAGCCCATCTAATGGAAAACCAATTATTGTTCCAAGTCAGGATATAGTATTAGGTATTTATTATCTTTCACAAGCAGAAGATGGAGACAAGAAACCCAAAGGAATATTTTCTAGCATTGAAGAAATAGAGCAAGCTTTAGAGAATAAGTCGATAAGCTTACACTCAAAAATAGTTTCCACATTTAAAACACTCGATAAAGAAGGCAAAGTTGTTAAAGAAAAATATACTAGTACTGCAGGAAGATTTTTGTTAGCTAACGTCTTACCAAAAAATCAAAATATTAAATTTGCATTAGTAAATAAACTATTAACTAAAAAAAATGTATCAGAGGTTATTGACACTATTTTCAGGTATTGTGGTCAAAAAGAAACAGTAATATTCTGCGATAGAATTAAGACACTTGGATTTAAGCATGCATTTAAAGCAGGAATATCTTTCGGAAAAGATGATTTAATAATCCCAAAAACTAAAGAAAATTTAATATCAAGCACTAAAAAACAAATTGAAGAGTACGAGAAACAATACTCTGATGGTTTAATTACTAGAGGAGAAAAATATAACAAAGTTGTAGATGTTTGGTCAAAATGCACAGATACAGTTGCTAATGAAATGATGAAAGAAATTTCATCAGCTGAAAAAATTTATGAAGATGATAGAATAGAAACTAATTCAGTTTATATGATGGCAGATTCAGGAGCTAGGGGATCTCAAGCTCAAATGAAACAATTAGCTGGAATGAGAGGGTTAATAGCGAAACCCTCTGGTGAAATTATTGAAACTCCAATTATAGCAAACTTTAAAGAAGGTTTATCTGTGTTGGAATATTTTAACTCAACTCACGGCGCTAGAAAAGGTTTAGCAGATACTGCTCTGAAAACCGCAAATTCTGGATATTTGACAAGAAGATTATGCGATGTTGCTCAAGATGTTCAAATAACTAAAGAACAATGTGATCCTAAAAAAAGATCTTCAGTAACAATTTCAGAAATCATAGAAGGTGGTAATATTTTAGTTAGTTTGTCTGAAAGAGTATTAGGAAGAGTAATTGCTGAGAATATAAAAAACCCGGTTACAGGTGAGGTTATTATTAAAAAAGATAAACTAATTGACGAATTTGATTGTGAAAAAATTGATGCTGCTGGCGTAAAATCAGTAAATGTGTATTCAGTAATCACTTGCGCATCTACTAAAGGAGTTTGTCAAGTTTGTTATGGTAGAGATTTAGCAAGAGGAAAATTGGTGAGTGTTGGCGAAGCAGTAGGAATGATTGCAGCACAGTCAATCGGTGAACCAGGAACTCAGTTAACTATGAGAACCTTTCACGTTGGTGGTACAGCTCAAATTAAAGAAGAATCTCAAATAGTTGCCCAGACAAAAGGAAAATTAAATATTGTTAATAAAAATTTAATAGAGGACTCTAAGAAAAATATAATTGTTATGGGAAGAAATACCCAGTTAAGTATAGAAGATGACAATGGCAGACAGCTTGCGATCTATAAAGTTAACTATGGATCTAAACTTTTCCTTAAAGATGGTGAGAAAGTTGAAAAAGGAAAAAAAATTGCTGAATGGGACCCATATACTTTACCAGTAATTGCTGAGACAGGTGGTATCGTCAATTACATGGACTTAATGGAGGGAAGTTCATTAACAGAAACACTTGATGATGCAACAGGTTTATCATCAAAATCTGTTACAGATTGGAAATCTTCATCAAAAAATTCTGAATTAAAACCAAGAATAACTTTAAGAGATGAAAAGGGAGAAATTATTAAAAAAGCCGACGGAAATGAAGCAAGATATTATTTAGTTCCAGATACAATTTTATCGGTTAAAGATGGACAAAAAATATCTGCAGGAGATGTATTAGCTAGATTACCTAAAGAGACCTCTAAAACAAAAGATATTACTGGAGGACTTCCAAGAGTAGCAGAGCTTTTTGAAGCTAGAAGACCTAAAGATAGTGCTATCATAGCCGAAAATGATGGTGTTATTGAATTTGGTAAAGAAGTAAGAGGAAAACAAAAAATTTCTATTGTTTCTTCTCACGGTGAAATCTCAAATTATTTAATTCCAAAAGGTAAACATGTTAACTTCAATCAAGGTGAAAAAATCAAAAAAGGGGAATACCTTTTGGATGGTAGCCCTGCACCTCATGATATCTTGAGAATTTTAGGAGTTGAGAAATTAACGGAGTATTTTGTTTCGGAGGTTCAGGAAGTTTATAGACTACAAGGCGTAGTTATTAATGATAAACACATCGAGACAATTGTGAGACAGATGTTAAAAAGAGTTGAGATTAAAGACCCAGGTGACTCTGAGTTATTAACTGGAGAAGTTATTGACCTGTTAGATGTTAATGCAATTAATGAAAAACTTAGAGAAGAAAAAAAGAAACCAGCAATATTTGAAAGAGTTTTACTTGGTATTACAAAAGCTTCACTTCAGACTAATTCATTTATCTCTGCTGCTTCATTTCAAGAAACGACAAGAGTGTTAACAGATGCTTCTATTAAAGGAAAAACAGACTCTTTAGAGGGATTAAAGGAGAATGTTATAGTTGGCAGATTAGTACCTGCTGGAACAGGTTTAACAAAAATTGAGTGGGATAAACAAGCTAGAGAGCAAGATAAAGCAAGATTAGAAGAGCTCAAAAAACAGGAGCTAGAATCCGCTCCAGAAGCGCCCGAACAAACAGCTTAAAATTATTATAATACCCATAAAATATTGACTTTTATTAATTCAATGCTAGTTTACGGCTCATTTTGAATGTTAGAAGTAAGGTCGATTAAAACCTTAAACACTAACGAAAAAACCTAAATAGGTTATCTTTACTTCAGCTTCAAAATATAATTATGCCAACAATTAATCAGTTGATTAAAAAGAGTAGAGTAAAACCAGTTGCTAGAAATAAAGTTCCAGCGCTCGAAAGACAACCCTTAAAAAGAGGCGTTTGTGTGAAAGTTTACACAACCACACCAAAAAAACCTAATTCAGCATTAAGAAAAGTTGCAAGGGTTAGATTATCCAACGGATTTGAAGTAACAGCATATATTCCTGGTGAAGGTCATAACTTACAAGAACACTCAGTTGTTTTATTACGTGGTGGACGTGTAAAAGATTTACCCGGAGTTCGCTACCATATTTTACGGGGAAATTTAGATACTCAAGGAGTAGCTAATCGTAAACAAAGAAGATCCCTATACGGAGCAAAAAAACCAAAATAATTTATGTCTAGAAAAAGAAAAGCTCCTGTAAGAAAAGTTTACCCAGATCCTAAATTTCATTCTGAGGTAGTTTCAAAATTTATTAACTCAATAATGTATGATGGTAAAAGATCTACTGCGGAAAAAATTCTTTACGATGCATTAGATAAAATTAAATTAAAAAATAACGAGGACCCTTTAAAAATATTTAATACAGCGATAAGCAATGTTAAACCTAATCTTGAATGTAGATCCAGGAGAGTTGGAGGTGCAACTTACCAAGTTCCAGTTGAAGTGAAAGCTAAAAGAGCTCAAGCGTTAGCGTTGAGATGGATAATGGAAGCTACTCGAAAAAGAAAAAATAAAACAATGGCAGAGAAATTATATGCTGAAATCTTAGATGCGTCACAAAACAAAGGATCAGCAATTAAAAAGCGAGAGGATACACATAAGATGGCAGAGTCTAATAAAGCTTTTGCTCATTTTAGATGGTAAAAAATTATGGCTAGATATACTTTAGATAAATATAGAAACATAGGTATCATGGCCCACATTGATGCCGGTAAAACTACTACCACAGAAAGAATTTTATATTACACAGGCAAAAGCCATAAAATTGGAGAGGTGCATGATGGTGCTGCAACTATGGATTGGATGGAGCAAGAGCAGGAAAGAGGTATAACAATTACATCTGCAGCAACAACTTGCTTTTGGAGAGATCATAGAATTAATATCATTGATACGCCAGGTCACGTTGATTTTACAATTGAGGTTGAAAGATCTTTAAAAGTTCTTGATGGAGCTGTAGCAGTATTCGATGGTGTTGCTGGTGTTGAACCTCAGTCAGAAACAGTTTGGAGACAAGCAGATAAATATAAAGTTCCAAGAATTTGTTTTGTGAATAAATTAGATAGAACAGGTGCAGACTTCTATAGATGCGTAGACATGATTAAAGAGCGTCTAGGATGTAAACCTTTACCGCTTCAATTACCGATAGGATCTGAAGCAGATTTGAAAGGTGTTATAGATTTAGTTAAAATGAAAGGTGTTGTATGGCAAAATGAGGACCTTGGTGCTAAATTTGATTATGTGGATATTCCCGATGAATTAAAAGATAAAGCTAAAGAGTATAGACAAAATTTAGTTGAAACAGCAGTTGAAGAAGATGAAAAATTAATGGAAGCTTATTTAGAGGGTAAAGAGCCCTCAGAAGAAGACTTAATAAAATGTGTGAGAAAAGGAACTTTAAATTTTAATTTCGTGCCAATCCTGACAGGTTCGGCATTTAAAAATAAAGGTGTTCAACCATTATTAGATGCAGTTATTGATTATTTACCAAGCCCTAAAGACATAGGTTCAATTGAAGCAACAAAATTAAATTCTGAGGATAAATTACAAATGAAATTCGAAGATACTGAACCGTTTTCAGCTCTTGCATTTAAAGTAGCAAATGATCCTTTTGTAGGATCTCTAACTTTTATAAGAATTTATTCAGGTAAACTGCAAGCCGGTACATCAGTTTATAATTCCTCTACCGAAAAAACCGAGAGAGTTGGAAGAATGTTGCTTATGCATGCCAATAGCAGGGAAGATATCAAAGAGGCCACGACTGGTGATATTGTGGCTTTAGCAGGTTTAAAAAATACTATTACAGGACATACTCTTTGTAATGAAAATAAACAAGTCTTACTAGAACCGATGGAATTTCCTGATCCAGTTATTGAAATTGCTGTAGAGCCAAAAACTAAAGCTGACCAAGAAAAAATGGGGGAGGCCCTAAATAGATTAGCTAAAGAGGATCCATCTTTCAGAGTCAGTTCAGATGAGGAGTCTGGTCAAACCATTATTAAAGGGATGGGAGAATTACATTTAGATATAATTGTGGATAGAATGAAAAGAGAGTTTAAAGTAGAGGCTAATGTTGGTGCCCCTCAAGTGGCCTATAGAGAAACAATTCTCGGAAATTCAGAAGTAACTTATATTCATAAAAAACAAAGTGGTGGTTCTGGTCAATTTGCAAAAGTAACACTAAGTGTTGAACCATTAGATCCTGGAAAAGGCAGAGAAGTTGATAACAAAATTAAAGGAGGCGCTATTCCTAAAGAATTTATTCCAGGAGTTGAAAAAGGTGTTTTAAGTGTAGCAGATAGCGGAATTTTAGCGGGGTTTCCTGTTATAGATTATAAAGTAACAATTTTAGACGGATTACATCACGATGTTGACTCAAGTGTTTTAGCTTTTGAGATAGCTTCTAGGATGTGTTTCAGAGAAGCTTGTACAAAAGCAACTTTAAAATTACTAGAACCAATGATGAAGGTTGAAGTGGTTACTCCGGAAGAATTTATGGGAGATGTAATAGGTGATTTGAATAGTAGAAGAGGCCAAGTAGCATCTACAGAAGCCAGAGGTAACGCAACTGCTATACAAGCTACCGTACCACTTGCAAATATGTTTGGTTATATAAATAATTTAAGATCTTCAACACAAGGGAGAGCTCAATATACAATGCAGTTCAGTCATTATGATAAAGTTCCTCAAAATGTTCAAGATGAAGTAACAAAAAAACTAGCTTAACCTATGGAAAATCAAAATATTAGAATACATTTAAAAGCTTACGATAACAAAATCCTTGATCTTTCAACTGAAGAAATAGTTAATACTGCGAAGAGGACCGGTGCGCAAGTTAAAGGACCAATTCCCTTACCCACACGGATTGAGCGATACACAGTTTTAAGATCTCCACATATTGATAAAAAAAGTAGAGAACAATTTGAGTCAAGAACGCATAAAAGATTGATTGATATTATTGAGCCAACACCTCAAACAGTAGAGGCATTAATGAAATTAGATTTAGCATCAGGTGTTGATATAGAAATAAAGATTTAAAATTATGAGCATTGGATTAATAGGAACAAAATTAGGAATGACAAGAGAATTCATGGAAAGTGGTCAATCTGTTCCTGTAACTGTAATAAAAGTTGAGAAAGGAAGAGTTCTTGACGTAATAACCAAAGAAAAAAGAGGTTACAACGCGGTAAAAGTAGGTTTTTTTAAGCTTAAAAATTCAAAATTAACAAAACAAATGAAAGGTTATTTTTCAAAAAAAAATACTGAACCTAAAAGAATTTTAAAAGAATTTAGAGTTGAATTGAATGAGCAATATAAAGAGGGAAATGAATTGGGTTTAGAAATATTCAAAGATAAGAAATTTCTAGATGTAAGATCTAAGACTATAGGGAAGGGATTCGCTGGAGTTATGAAAAGATGGAATTTTGGTGGTTTGAGAGCCTCACACGGTGTTTCTGTTTCGCACAGATCCCATGGTTCTACTGGACAAAGACAAGATCCGGGAAAAGTATTTAAAGGAAAAAAAATGGCTGGTCACATGGGCGATAAACTCAGAACAATGTTAAATTTAGAGATTGTTAAATCAGACTTAGAAAATAATTTATTATATTTAAAAGGTTCAATACCAGGTTCTAAAAATTCAACAGTCTTTCTAAGAGAGTCTGTAAAAAATGTAACAAGAAAAACTATTAAAGAAAAATATGAGGCCAAAATTAAAGCTGCCATTGCGAAGAAAGGAAAAAAATAAATGAAATTTCCTATTTTAAACATAGATGGCTCAAAAGCAGAATCAATAGAAATTTCTGATAAATTAGTGAAGCTTAAAGTAAATCATAAATTAATAAAGTTTGTGATAGACTGGCAATTGAATCATGCGAAACCAAGAACAGCTAAAACAAAACAAAGAAACGAAATAAAAGGATCAACAAAAAAGATAGTTCCTCAAAAAGGTGGAGGAGGCGCTAGACATGCTAGTAAAAAGGCACCATTATTTGTTGGTGGTGGTGTTGCACATGGTCCAAAAGGTGCAGTATATAAAGTTAAAAAAATTAATAAGAAAGTAAGGAAGCTTGCATTAGCACAAACTTTATCAAAGAAGAATTCTGATAAAAATTTGTATATTTTAGCAGATGTAAAAAAAGAAATTAAAAAAACTAAAGAATTTAATAAGTTTTTGGAAAAAAATAAATTAGTTAACGTATTAATTATTTCAGACAATGACTCTCTTAAAAATATCAATAAATCTGCTCGTAATATAAAAAATGTAAAACTTATTAAAGAAGAAGGTGCAAATATTTATGATATGTTTAAATATAAAAATGTAATTATTACATCATCTTCAGCAAAAAAAATTCAGGAAAGATTACTAAATGAAAAAAATTAATTATATAGATTCAATTAGAAGCCCAATCATTACTGAAAAAGCTACAATTTTATCTGAACAAAATAAAACTGTTTTTAAAGTGCATCAAAAAGCTAATAAAAAAACAATTAAAAAAAATATTGAAAAATTATTTAAAGTAAATGTTATTAAAATAAATATAATTAACCAAAAATCAAAACTTAAATTAAAACAAGGAAGAAAATCAATAAAAAGTGGATATAAAAAAGCAATTATAACTCTAAAAAAAGGTCAAAGCATAGATCTAACAACAGGAATTTAATTTATGGCATTAAAAACTTTTAAACCTTATACAAAGTCTACTCGAGGGACTGTTGTGTTAGATAAAAGCAATCTTTGGAAAGGTGCTCCTTATAAACCTTTAACTAGAGGTCAAAATTTTACAGGTGGTAGAAATAATAATGGTCGAATAACTTCAAGGCACATTGGGGGTGGATCTAAACATAAATATAGGGTTATTGATTTTTATAGGAAAAAGAAAAACATTCCAGCGACTGTTGAAAGAATTGAATACGATCCAAACAGGACTGCCCATATAGCTTTAATTACTTATAAAGATAATGAAAAAGCATATATTATAAGTCCACAAGGATTAAAGCAGGGTGATGTTATCGAGTCAGGAAAGAATGTTGAGATAAAAGTTGGTAATTCTCTTGAGTTAAAAGATATTCCGCCAGGAACTTCTATACATAATGTTGAATTAATCCCTGGAAACGGAGCAAAATTAGCAAGATCGGCAGGATCTTCAGTAACTTTGTCAGGTTATGATGGAGATTATGCTATTTTAAAACTATCCTCAGGTGAAACAAGAAAAGTAAGCAGCACCTGTATTGCAACAATAGGAACAGTTTCTAATCCCGATCAAAAGAATATCAAAATTGGTAAGGCTGGAAGAAATAGGTGGAGAGGCAAAAGACCTCAGACAAGAGGTGTTGCAATGAATCCAGTAGATCATCCACATGGGGGCGGTGAAGGAAAAACATCTGGAGGCAGAAGTCCTGTATCTCCGTGGGGTCAATCTGCAAAAGGATTAAAAACAAGAAGACCTAAAAGAAGTGACAAATTGATTATAACAAGAAGAAAGAAAAGGAAAAAATAATGACTAGATCAGTTTGGAAAGGTCCGTTTGTTCATCCAAGTTTGTTAAAAAAAATTGATAGACTTAAAAATGCACCTAATAAAAAACCAATAAAAACCTGGTCTAGAAATTCAACAATTATTCCTGATTTTGTAGGGCACAGCTTTATGATACATAACGGAAAATCTTTTATACCAATAACCATCTCGGAAGAGATGGTTGGACATAAACTGGGTGAATTTGCACCAACAAGAACTTTTAAGGGTCATACACCTGCTGATAAAAAAGCTGCTGCTGCAGCTCCAGCATCTAAACCTGAGGGAGATAAAAAATAATGGATAAAAATATTTCTTTGGTTAAAGCCATAAACAAAAATGTTAGAACTAGCCCAAGAAAACTTGCACTAGTTTGTAATTTTATAAAAGGAAAAAAAGCAGATGTAGCACTTAGAGATCTAGAATTTTCTAGAAAAAGAATAGCTAAAGATGTGAGCAAAACAGTTAAATCTGCAATATCAAACGCAGAAAACAATCATCAATTCGATATTGATAATTTATTTGTAAAAGAAGCTTATGTTGGAAAATCCTTAGTTATGAAAAGATTTAGACCAAGAGCTAAGGGTAGAGCTAGTCCAATTAAAAAACCATTTAGTAGAATTACAATTGTTTTAGAGGAAAAAAAAGAAAAGAAAGTGAGTAAATAATGGGACAAAAAATTAATCCAATAGGATTAAGGCTTGGAATAAACAGAGGTTGGGATTCCACTTGGTTCGCAAAGAAGAAAGACTTTGGAAGATATCTCATTGAAGATTTTAAAATTAGAAACTATATAAAAAAAAATATAACAAATTCTGGTGTTTCAGAAATTATTATTGAACGTTCATCAAAAAAATGCACAGTTTCTATTCACACTTCAAGACCAGGTTTCGTAATTGGGAAAAAGGGTGCTGATATAGAAAAAATTAAAAAAAATATTATGAAAATTACTGATAGTGACGTAAATGTAAATATTAAAGAAATAAAAAAACCAGAGCTAAACTCAAATTTAGTCGCTGAGAATATAGCACAGCAACTTGTAAAGAGAGTAGCATACAGAAGAGCAATGAAGAGAGCTATGCAATCAGCAATGAGATTAAATGCTAAAGGAATAAAGGTGATGTTAAGTGGAAGGTTAGCAGGTAATGAAATAGCACGAACTGAGTGGCTAAGAGAAGGCAGTATCCCCTCTCACACTTTGAGGGCTGATATTGATTATGGTTTTGCAGAGGCCCTTACTACATATGGGATTATTGGTGTTAAAGTTTGGATTTATAAAGGTGAATTAATGGCTAAAGATGTCGAAAAAGAAAAAAAAGAAAGGGTGAAGAATGCTACAGCCAGTCAGAACTAAATACAGGAAAGCATTTAAAGGAAGAATTCATGGTAACGCGGCAAGAGCTGTAAAACTTAATTATGGACAATTTGGTCTAAAGGCTATTCAACCAGAGAGAATTATTGGAAAACAAATAGAGGCAGCAAGAGTTGCTCTTACAAGATACATGAAAAGGACTGGTAAAGTATGGACAAGAATATTTCCAAACATACCTGTTTCAAAAAAACCCACGGAAGTGAGAATGGGTAAAGGAAAAGGATCACCCGAATATTATGCTTGTAGAGTAAAACCAGGAAGAATTATTTTTGAGGTTGATGGTGTCAGTGAGGAGATAGCAAGAGAAGCATTGTATAAAGCTTCAGCAAAATTACCAATTAAAACTAAATTTGTAAAAAGATGAAAACTAAAAAAAAAGAGGATAAAAAATTAACAAAAGATCAAGCTGAGAAAAAAATCTTAACGTTAAAAAAAGATTTATTTAACTTAAGGTTTAAAAAAGTAAATAATCAAATAAATAATCCAGCTCAATTTAATGAAATTAAAAAAAGTATAGCAAGACTATACACAACAATAAAAAATACAAAATGACAAAAAAGATTTTAAAAGGAATAGTTACAAGCGCAAAAAACAATAAAACAGTAGTTGTTGAAGTGACTAGAAAGTTTAAACATCCTTTTTATGAAAAAGTTATTAAAAGATCAAAAAAATATCATGCGCATGATGAAAAAAATAAATTTAAAGAAGGCGAAAAGGTTTCAATAATTGAGAGTAAACCATTTTCTAAAAAGAAAACTTGGCAGGTGCTAGAGTAATGATACAAATACAAACAGAACTAACAGTTGCAGACAATACAGGAGCAAAAAGAGTGGAATGTATTAAGGTTTTAGGTGGCTCAAAAAGACGGTATGCATCAGTTGGAGATATAATAGTAATAAGTGTTAAAGATGCGATACCTAAAGGTAAAGTAAAAAAGGGTGCAGTGCATAAAGCAGTAGTAGTGAGAACTAGAAAAGAAATTTATAGAGATGATGGATCGAAAGTACAATTTGACAAAAATGCTGTTGTATTAACAGATGATAAAGGGGAACCCATAGGAACAAGAATTTTTGGTCCTGTTACAAGAGAGCTAAGAACAAGAGGTCATACTAAAATAATCTCATTAGCGCCAGAGGTACTTTAAAATGTTGTTAAAAAAAGGATTACAGGTAAAAATTATTTCGGGTAAAGATAAAGGAAAAACTGGAGAAATTTTAGAAATAAATAGAAAATTAAATAAAATTAAAATTAAATCAGTAAATATGATTAAGAGACACACAAAACCAACTAAAGAGAACAAGGGTGGGATTATATCTAAGGAAAGTTTTATACATCAATCAAATGTTAAAAATATTGATTTAAAGAAAACAGAGAAAAAAACAACAGGGAAAAAATAATGCCAAGATTAAAAACTACATATGAAAAAGAGATAATTGCTAAACTGATGAGCAAACTATCATTAAAAAATAAACATGATGTACCTAAGATTGATAAAATTATATTAAATATGGGCTTAGGTGAAGATGCATCTGACGGAAAAAAACTTAAGGCATGTGTTGACGATATGGCAATGATAGCAGGACAAAAACCCATAATAACAAAATTTAAAAAATCGATATCTAATTTTAAAACGCGAAAGGGATCGAATGCAGGTATAAAGGTAACTCTTAGATCACAAAAAATGTATGAATTTATTGACAGATTAGTTAATATAGCGTTACCAAGAATAAAAGATTTTAGAGGGCTCTCTTCTAAAGGTATAGACAATTCAAATAATTACTCTTTTGGAATTAAAGAACACATAGTATTTCCTGAAGTAAATTTTGATAAGGTTGATAAGATAAGAGGTTTAGATGTTACTATAGTTACATCTAGTAAAAGTAAAAGGGGAACTTTAGAATTATTAAAAGAATTTAATTTCCCATTAAATGAAAAGAAAAATTAAGGATTATTATGGCTAAAACGAGTGCAATACAAAAAAATTTAAAAAGAATAAAGTTAGTAAAGAAATATGCAAAAAAAAGAGCAGAGTTAAAAAAAATTATTAATAACAAAAAATTAGAGCTGTCCGAGAGATTTGAAGCTCAATTAAAACTTAATAAATTACCAAAAAATTCAGCTAAAATTAGAATAAGAAACAGGTGTGAAATTTCAGGTAGACCACACGGTGTTTATAGAAAATTAAGAATATCTAGAATTGCTCTTAGAGACATGGCGTCTGCAGGCAAAATTCCAGGAATAACAAAATCGAGTTGGTAGGAGGAAAATGACATTTACAGATCCAATTGGCGATATGTTCTCAAGAATTAGAAATGGTCAGATGAGATCATTAAATTCTGTTGAAATACCATCATCAAACTTTAGAAAGAATATTTTAGAAATACTAAAAAATGAGGGTTACATAAAAGATTACTTTATAGAAAAAACTGAAAATAATAAAACAAGTTTAAGAATTTCTTTGAAATATTACGAGGGTGATCCCGTTATTAAAGAAATTAAAAGAATTTCAAAACCAGGCAGAAGAGTGTACTCAAGAGCTACAAGTATACCAAAGGTAATGAATGGATTAGGTTTGGCAATTCTTTCTACACCAAAAGGTGTAATGAGTGACTCAGAAGCAAGAAAAAATAATGTTGGTGGTGAAATAATTTGTAGGGTTTTTTAATGTCAAAAATTGGTAAAAAAAATATAATAATTCCAAAAGAGTCCTCTATAAAGATAGATGGAGCTAATTTAACTATATCCGGGCCTAAAGGAACAAAAAAATTAACAATAAATGAAAAAATTTTTTCTTCAAAATTAAATGAAAGTGAATTTCAACTGCTTCCTCTCGATAAAAAAATAGATAAAAAAACCTCAATTATGTGGGGTACGTATAGAAGTTTAATTAACAATGCTATTACTGGTGTTTCCTCTGGACATGAGAAAATATTAGAGCTGAGCGGAGTGGGATTTAGAGCAAATTTAAAAGGCGAGGTATTAAATTTACAAATTGGTTTTAGTCACGACGTTAATTTCAAAATACCAAAAGAAATTAAAATATCAGTCGAAAAGCAAACGGTAATTAAAATTAATGGTGTTGATAAAGAATTAGTTTCTAAAATCGCTGCGGATATTAAAAATTTGAAACCTGTAGAACCATATAAAGCTAAAGGAATTAAAGAGAGAGGACAATTTGTTTTAAGAAAAGAGGGTAAAAAGAAATAATGAAAAAAATTAATCACAAAATAAAGAGAAAATTAAGAAATAGAAAAAAACTTAAAAGAGTTAATGTCAATAGATTTCGTATATCAGTATCTAAATCTTTAAATAACTTATCAGCTCAAATAATAGATGATAAATTAAAGAAAACATTAGTGTCTGCATCATCAATTGAAAAAGAAATAAAAGCGAAAAAAGTAAAGAAAATGGAAAAATCTAATCTTATAGGTGAAATTTTGGCAAAAAGAGCAAAGGAAAAAAATATTAATGAAGTTTATTTTGATAGGGGTCAATACAAATATCATGGCAGAGTCAAAAACTTTGCAGAAACACTTAGAAAAAATGGTTTAAAATTTTAAGATGACAGAAAATAAAAAAATAGAAAGCGATATTAAAGAAAAATTAGTTGCAATAAATAGGATAACTAAAGTTGTAAAGGGTGGTAGACGATTTGGTTTTGCCGCTTTGGTAGTTGTAGGAAACCAAAAAGGATCAATTGGTATAGGTCAAGGTAAATCAAAACAAGTTCCCGATGCAATAAAAAAAGCTACTGAAGTTGCTAAAAGAAACTTAATAAAAATACCTTTAAAGGATGGCAGAACTCTACATCATGATGTGAAAGGTAAGAATGGCTCTGGTAAAGTTTTTTTACGGTCCGCACCAGCTGGTACAGGTATCATTGCTGGTGGAGCTATTAGATCAGTTTGTGAGGTATTAGGTATCCAAGATGTTGTTGCAAAATCTCTTGGGTCGGCTAATCCTCATAATGTACTAAAAGCATGTGTTAATGGATTAAAATCTCAAAATTCTCCAAAAATATTATCAGCCATAAGAGGAAAAAAAATATCTGACATAGTTGTTAAGAGAGAGGCTAAATAATGCAATTAAATAAATTAATTAAAAATAATAAAAAAAAAATTAGAGTTGGAAGAGGAATTGGTTCAGGTAAAGGAAAGACCTCTTCTAGAGGACACAAAGGTCAGAAATCAAGATCAGGAGTGGCTATAAAAAGCTTCGAGGGAGGTCAAATGCCTCTTTATAGAAGGTTACCTAAAAGAGGATTTAAATCTTTATTTAAAAAAGACACCGCTGTTTTAAATTTATCAAAAATTCAAAATATCTTAGATAAGCCAAAAAATGATATTAAAACAAACATAGATTTAAAAATTTTAAAAGAAAAAAATATTATTAATAAAAAATTTTTAAAACTTAAAATCTTAGGATCTGGAGAAATAAAAAAAAATATAGAAATTTCTGCACATTACGCATCTAAGCAAGCTTTATCAAAAATTGAGAAAGCCGGTGGTAAAATTAGCATAATTAAAAAATAAATAAATAAATATGTCTAGTGAAACAATAAATACAGCTGGTGCTTTTAGTCAGGCAAAAGACCTTAAAAATAGAATTCTTTTCACAATCTTTATTTTAATAATTTATCGGCTTGGTACTTATGTTCCTTTAGCTGGTATTGATCCATTAGCTTTAAAAGAAATTATGTCCTCGAGTCAAAAAGGTTTACTCGGAATGTTCAATATGTTTTCTGGTGGAGCCGTAACAAGAATGGCTATTTTTGCCTTAGGGATAATGCCCTATATTTCATCTTCAATTATTGTTCAATTACTTACTGGTGTTTCTGATTATTTTAAAAATTTAAAGGAGCAAGGTGAAATTGGTAGAAAAAAAATTACTCAAATAACAAGATATGGAACTGTTTTGATTGCTTGTTTACAGGGTTATGGAGTTTCCGTTGGTTTAGAAAATGCAGGAAATTTAGTAATAGAACCTGGAATGAAATTCAGAATTATAACGACTATTTCACTAGTTGCTGGTACTACTTTTTTAATGTGGCTGGGAGAACAAATTACTTTAAGAGGAGTAGGTAATGGTATCTCATTGATTATTTTTTCTGGCATAGTTGCAGAAATTCCAAGAGCTTTAGCATCAACTTTTGAATTAGGAAGAACTGGAGCACTATCTGCAGTAATGATTGTTGGAATATTTATATTAGTAATATTAACAGTATTATTTATAGTATTCTTTGAAAGAGCGATGAGAAAAATACTTATCAATTATCCTAAAAGACAAGTTGGAAATAAAATGTATGGAGGTGAGTCATCTCACTTGCCTTTAAAAATTAATACAGCAGGAGTCATACCAGCTATATTTGCATCTGCGTTGTTACTTTTACCAATCACTATTTCTAATTTTGGTTTTGCTGAGTCCGATACTTTTTTAAAAATTTCGTCAATGTTTACTCAAGGACAACCACTTTATATGTTACTTTACGCATCTGGAATAATATTTTTTTCATTTTTTTATACTTCTATAGTTTTTAATCCAAAAGAAACTGCTGAAAATTTAAGAAAATATGGTGGTTATATTCCAGGTATAAGACCCGGAGAAAGAACAGCGGAATATATCGATACTATATTAATGAGATTAACTACAGTTGGTGCTTTATATTTAACTTTTGTTTGCCTTATGCCTGAATTCTTAATTGCTAAGTATCCAATACCATTTTACTTAGGAGGAACTTCAATATTAATAGTTGTAGTAGTTGCCATGGATACAGTTACTCAAGTTCAAACAAGGCTAATGAGTTCACAATATGAGTCTTTAATAAAAAAAACAAAATTTGGAAAATAACTAGTTAGATGAATATAGTTATCTTTGGACCACCTGGAGCTGGTAAGGGTACCCAGTCAAATTTGATAGTTCAGAAATTTAAGCTCCATCAACTTTCCACAGGTGAACTTTTACGAAAAGAAATTAAAAATAACACAGATTTAGGTAATCAAATTTCCTCAATAATAAATTCTGGAAATTTAGTCTCAGACAAAATTGTTGGCGATCTAATAAAAAAATATGTATCTGATAAATTTTATAAAGATAGATTGATTTTTGACGGATACCCTAGAAATTTAATTCAAGCTAAAAATTTAGAGGATGTCTTAAAAAAATATAATCAAAAAATAGATATCGTTTTAAAATTAAGTGTAAGCTTAGAAACAATAAAAAAAAGAATATCTGAAAGAAAGTCTTTAGAAAAAAGAGCTGATGATAGTGAAAAAATAGCTGTCAAAAGATATCTAACTTATGAAAATAATATAAAACCAGTAATTGATTTTTATAAACAATCTAATTTATTGAAAGTAGTTAATGGTGAGGCTAATGTATCTGAAATTAGTGATGAAATTAGCGGCTTAATAGAGCTTATCAAGGGTTGACTTTAAAAGATTAGACAATATAAATACGCAGGAAATAAAAATTCATTAATTTATGGCTCGTATTGCAGGGATAAACATTCCACAAAATAAAGTTGTTAGTATTGCGCTAACTTATATCCATGGCATTGGTCTACATTCATCAAAAAAAATTTGCGAAAAACTTAATATACCTTCTTCAAAAAGGGTAAATGAATTATCAGAAGAACAAGTCTTGAAAATAAGAGAATTTATTGATGCTAATCATAAAGTCGAGGGAGATTTAAGAAGAGAAACTTCTGTAAATATAAAAAGATTAGTAGATCTTGCTTGTTATAGAGGTTCTAGACATAAAAAAAAATTACCTGTAAGAGGTCAAAGAACACAGTGTAACGCCAGAACTAGAAAAGGAAAAGCGATTGCTATAGCCGGAAAAAAACTTACACCATTAAAAAAATAAACTTTTAGATGAAAAAAAAAAACGATAAAGTAGAAAAAAAAGCTGAGATAAAAGATACCAAAAAAATAGACGCAAAAAAAGTTAGTACTTTTAAAAAAAAGAAAAAAGTAAAAAAGAATATAACATCAGGGATCGCATATGTTTATTCAACTTTCAACAATACGATAATTTCTATCGCTGATGAAAGTGGAAATGTTGTTTCGTGGTCCTCAGCAGGCGCTAAAGGTTTTAAAGGCTCAAGAAAATCAACTCCATACGCAGCGCAAGTTGCGGCAGATGACGCTGGAGCAAAAGCTTTTGAGCAAGGTTTAAGAACACTAACTGTCCAAGTTAAGGGACCTGGATCTGGAAGAGAAACAGCCTTGCGATCATTACAATCAAGAGGATTTAAAATTTTATCAATCAAAGACACTACACCTATGCCACATAACGGTGCAAGACCACCAAAGAGAAGGAGAGTATAATGCAAGCCACATCAAATGTTATAGATAAAAATTGGAAAGCTTTAATTAAACCTAATAAATTAGACATCACTAGTAATGATGATAAAACAGTTGCAAAAGTTATTGCTGAACCTCTTGAAAAAGGTTTTGGCCAAACAATTGGAAATTCTCTAAGAAGAATTCTATTATCATCTATTCAAGGAGCAGCAGTAACAGCTATTCAGATTGATGGAGTATTACATGAGTTTTCCTCTATAAAAGGAGTAAGAGAAGATGTAACAGACATAGTTCTAAATGTAAAAAATTTGGCAATTAAATCATCATCATCAAACCCAAAAAAAATTATTTTAGATATCAAAGGCCCAAAAGAAGTTAAAGCTAAAGATATAACACTTGTACCAGAAATTGAGATTCTAAATCCAGAGCAAACAATTTGTAATTTAGATGAAAAGACAAATTTTCATATGGAGTTAATGGTTAGCACAGGTAAAGGTTATGTACAGGCACCTAAAAATAAATCAGAGGACAGTCCGTTAGGATTAATTTCAATAGACTCTTTATTTAGTCCAGTTAAAAAAGTTTCTTTTTCAGTAGAAAATACTAGAGCTGGAAGTGCTTTGGATTATGATAAATTAATAATGACAGTTGAAACCAATGGAACAGTTGATGCTGAAGACGCGATAGCTTACTCAGCGAGAATTTTTCAAGATCAATTGTCTATGTTTGTAAATTTTGAAGATCCTCAAGAAATCGTTAAAGAAGTTAAATCATCAGAGCCAGAATTTAATAGAAACTTATTAAAACGTGTTGAAGAACTTGAACTGTCTGTAAGATCTATGAATTGCTTAAAAAATGATAATATTATTTATATCGGTGATCTAGTGCAAAAGACAGAACCCGAAATGCTTAGAACCCCAAATTTTGGAAGAAAGTCTCTTAATGAAATTAAAGAAGTTCTAAATACAATGTCTTTATATTTGGGTATGGAAATACCTAATTGGCCTCCGGACAATATAGCAGAACTATCGAAAAAATTAGAGGAGAATAATTACTAATGAGGCATGGATTAAGTTATAGAAAATTAAATAAGACCGGTGAGCATCGTAAAGCTTTATTCAAGAACATGTTAAATTCTTTAATAAAATACGAGCAAATTATAACAACATTACCAAAAGCAAAGGAATTAAAACCTCAAATCGATAAAGTAATAACTATCGGTAAAAAAAATATACTAAGTAATAAAAAGAGATTATTTTCAAAATTACAGGATAAAAAGTCAGTAACTAAAGTTTTTGATGAGCTATCTAAAAGATATAGCTCAAGAAAAGGCGGTTATTCAAGAGTATTAAAAGCTGGATTTAGAACTGGGGATGATGCTCCAATGGCTGTAATTGAATTGGTAGACAGAAATCCTGAAGCAAAAAAAGTTGATAAACCAAAAAAAATAGAAGCAAAAGAGAAATCTAAAGAAGTTCAATCTGAAGCTAAAGTAGCAAAAAAATAATCTAAGATTCATGCCAAAGTCTTATACCGTTGATGACGATTATAATGATTCTCGTTTAGATAAGTGGTTTAAAAATGTGGTAATGAATTTACCACATTCATTGATAGAAAAAATTATTCGACAAAATAAAATAAAAGTTAATAAAAAAAAGAAAAAATCAGCTTATAGATTACAAATAGGAGATAGAATAGAGGTTTACGATATTTCAAAATTCAGACCTATAGATAGTAAAAAAAAGATTAAATATTTACCCAAACAAAAAGAAATTGGCAAATACGAAGACTATGTAATTGAAGATAATGAGAATTTCATTGTTATAAACAAGCCAACAGGTATACCAGTGCAATCAGGAACTAAATCATTTAAAAATATAATTGATATATTAAAAAATACAAAATATTTTGAAAATTCGAAACCATTTGTTGTTCATCGAATTGATAAAGAAACATCGGGTATATTAATAATCGCCAAAAACAGGAAGTTTGCACAACTTTTTACGACTTTATTTAGAATAAGAAAAATTCATAAGACTTATCTTGCACTAGTTTACGGTAAGGTGGATAGTTCTATTAAAAAAATGAAAGATGATTTAGTCTATTATGAAAAAAATAAAAAAATTATACAGCAAGCTTTGACAAATATTAATGTCCTTAAATCAAATGATGTTTATTCCTATTTAGAGCTAAAACCAATTACAGGAAGAAAACACCAATTACGAAAACAATTATTAAATATCGGTAACCCAATTATAGGTGATGATAAATATTTTTTAAAAAATATAAAAAAAATAAAAATTAAAAGCTTATTGTTACACGCCTATAAAATAAAATTCATGATCAATAATGTTCAATATAATTTTAAAGCAAAATATAATAACATATTTGAAGAATTTATTAAAAAAAATATTTAAATACTCTTAATATTTTTTATAAATATATCTGCTAATTTCTTTTCATAATTTTCGGGTTTAATACCTTTTTCTTTAAATATAGAGGTCAGTTTTTTATTACTTAAACCACATGGAATAATTTTTAAGTACTGTTTTAAATTATTTGAAATATTTATTGAGCACCCATGATATGCAATCCACCTAGATACCCTAATACCAATTGCAGCTATTTTTTTATCATTAACCCAAATTCCTATATTTTTTTTGTCTTTTTTTGAATGAATTTCATAAATTTTCAAAAAATTGATAATACTATTCTCTACAGTAGTAATTAATTTTCTTATATCTTTTTTTCTTTTATTCAAATCAATAACAAAATAGATAATTTTTTGCCCAGGGTTGTGTAGGGTTATTTTCCCCCCTCTATTTGATTTAATAATTTTAACTTTTTTGTCTATTATTTCTTTTTTATCGAAACTTACACCAGCCGTATATGTAGTTGGGTGTTCTAATATCCATAATAATTCTATATTTTTACCATTTTTCACCTCCTCAACTCTTTTATTGAGATACTGCATCGCTATTTTATAGGATATCCGTTTTCTACTAATCTTAATTTCTATACTCATTTAAATTGAATTTTACCATTTTATAGACTAATAGTCTCAAAAAACTTATAGAGGTATTTATGACTTTACCAAAAACTACACAGACAAAAAAAGTCAATTTAGATTTTAACAAAGAATTTATTAATACATTTAGCCAAAATATAGAAACTGGTAATACAAATTTTATTAATCAAACTTTAAAAGATCTTCACGAAGCAGATATTGCAAATTTAATAGAGAATTTAAGTCCTGACACTAGAACAAAATTAATTGAAATAGAGTCATTCAATATAGACCCAGAAATATTTATTGAACTAAATGAGTCAATTCAAAGTGAAGTTTTACAATTACTATCTATTGAATCACTCATTAAAATAATCAAACGTTTAGAGTCAGATAATGCTATAAAAATTCTTGAAAATTTATCCAAAGAAACAAAAGAAAAAGTATTAGAAAAATTACCACCTAAAGATAAATTTTTATTACAAGAAGGTTTAAGTTACCCTGAAGATTCTGCGGCAAGAATAATGCAAAGAGAATTTTCTGCTGTGCCAAGTGATTGGACCGTCGGTCAAACTATAGATTATTTAAGAGAAGATAAAGATTTGCCAGAGGATTTTTTGGAAATATTTATTGTAGATAAAGATTTTAAACCAATTGGAACTGTTCCGTCATCAAGAGTTTTACGTACGGCAAGAGATCTAAAAATGAATTCAATTATGAGAGAGATGCCAGTCTTAATTTCGGTAAATATGGATAAAGAGGAAGTTGGTCTTACTTTTGAAAATTATAACTTAGTATCTGCAGGAGTAGTAAATAAAGAAAATAAATTAGTTGGAATGATCACTGCAGATGATGTTGTCACAGTTGTTCAAGAGGAAGCAGAAGAAGATGCATTACGATTAGCAGGAGTTGGAGATGAAGAAATAACTGACAGTGTAATGCTTAAAACAAAAAGAAGATTTAATTGGTTATTATTAAATTTATTTACTGCTTTATTAGCAACTTGGGTTATTAGTTTCTTTGGCGCTTCAATTGAACAAATGGTAGCTTTAGCCTTTTTAATGCCAATTGTAGCATCAATGGGTGGGAATGCTGGAATGCAAACATTAGCTGTTACGATACGAGCAATAGCTACGAAAGAACTATCAAAAAGTAATTTTAATCGTGTAGTTGGTAAGGAGTTTTTAATAGGTATATTAAATGGTATTATTTTTGCAATAATCACTGCAATAATTGTTCAATTTTGGTTTAAAGAATTAAATCTTTCGTTACTAATTGGTATTTCAATGATCTTAAATATGATTGTAGCAGGTCTATTTGGAATTTTAGTTCCAGTCTCTTTAAAGAAATTAAATATTGATCCAGCATTAGCCTCAAGTGTTTTTGTTACGACAATTACAGATGTAATAGGCTTTTTATCTTTTCTTGGATTAGGATCTTTTTATTTTTTAAATTAGATATTATCAATTAATCTTGTGTTTTGAATATAATATGCAATAAAAAGATTGAATTTTTTATTTGTTTTCCTAATTTTTTCAAAATTTTTAGTATTATAATTTTCTATATAATCTATTTTGCTTGCTCCTAAATTAATTAAATCTATTTTAACTTTATTTAATTTAAATAAACTGAAATTGACTTTTAACTTTTTTTTTAGTTTAAAAAGATAATGGAAAATACTTGAAGCGATTTTCATTTGATGCTGATTAAGTCTTGAATTTCTTGTTGAACAGGCAATACCATTTTTTTTTCTAATTGTTTTGCATTCAATAATTTTAGATCTAATTTTTCTTTTCTGAATATGTTTTTTAATTAGATATAATTGTTGGTAATCTTTTTTACCTAAATAGATATATTTAGGTTTAATTATTTCTAAAAATCTATTTACTACATTTAAAACTCCTTTAAAATGACCAGGTCTAAATTTTCCACATAATTTTTTAGAAACTTTATCAATGAAAACTTTGTTCTTAGGTTTAAATCCATATATATCTTTAATTGATGGAATGTATAAGTAATTAACTTTTAATTTTTTTAATACTTTAATATCGTTTTTTATATTTCTAGGATAAGAGTTGAAATCGCTTTTTTTATTAAACTGTTTAGGATTGATAAAAATAGTTACTAAAGTTTTTAATCTAGATTTTTTTGATCTTTTTACCAATGAAATATGACCCTCATGCAACCCTCCCATTGTGGGCACGAAAGATATACCTTTACTTTTTAAAATCTCTTTTTGTAGGGCCTGTCTGTCTTTAAATATTTTCATTTCTATAAAGCAATGATAATAACTATTATAAGAATCATATGATAAAACAAGCCATTATTCCATTAGCAGGATTAGGTACAAGAATGCTTCCTTTGACTAGCGTAATACCAAAGGAGCTTATGCCTATAAATGGTAAACCTAATTTACAATATATCTTAGACGAATGTATTGAAGCAGGAATTAAGGAATTCATATTTGTAATTTCGAAAAAGAAAATACCGATAAAAAATTATTTTTTTAATGATAATTTTTACAAAAAAATTATAAGAAAAAAGAAAGACAAGAGACTAATTGAAGAATACAAAAGAATAAAGAAGTACCAAAAAATGATAAAATTTGTTTATCAAAATAAACCAAAGGGTACAGGTGATGCAGTTTTAAAATGTAAAAAATTAATAAAAAATAAATATTTCTTAATGCTATTACCTGATGATCTAATTATTAAACATAATTGTTCTAAAGAAATGATAAAATTACATAATGAAACCAATGGATCTATAATAGCTACAAAAAGAGTTGAGAAAAAAAGTGTTTCAAGATGGGGAATATTGTCTATTAAGAATAAAAAAAAAAAATATTTCCAAATTAAAGATGTAGTAGAAAAACCTAGCATTAAAAAAGCACCGTCAAATTTTGCAGTGATAGGCAGATATATACTACCTTCAAAAATTTTTGGTGAAATTAGAAAATTAAAACCTGGGCAAGGAGGGGAGATACACATTACTGACGCAATTAGAAGTTTAATTAACAAAAAAAATAAATTTTACGGAAATATTTTTACAGGAAAGTATTTAGATTGTGGAACTTTAAGCGGATATATTAATTCAGGAATTCAAATATTTAGAGGGAATAAATGAAATTGTGTATGATAGGGACTGGTTACGTTGGATTAGTTAGCGGGACTTGCTTTGCTGATATTGGTCATCAAGTCATCTGTGTAGACAAAGATAAAAGAAAAATAGAAAAACTTAATGCTAGTATTTCTCCAATATATGAGCCAGGGTTAGATGAATTAATTAAGAAAAATTTTATATCTAAACGACTTTCATTCACAACAAATATCGACAAAGCAATAAATACATCAGATATAATTTTTATATGTGTTGGAACACCAGCTAGAAAAGGATCAATCAAAGTTGATTTATCATTTGTTTTCAAATGTACAAAAGAAATATTTAAATATTCAAAAAGAAAAAAAATTATTGTTACTAAGTCTACAGTGCCAATTGGAACAGGAGATGTAATAGAAAAATTATTAAAAAAAAAGAAAAAACTTTTTACAGTTATTTCTAATCCGGAATTTTTAAGAGAAGGTGAAGCAATACGTGACTTTAGATATCCAGATAGAATTGTAATAGGATCCAATGAAAAAAAGGTCTTTAATATTATGAGAAAACTATATTCTCCTTTGATAAATAAAGGTTCAAAATTTTTTACTACTTCAAGAAGAGGATCTGAATTGATAAAGTATGCATCAAATGCTTTTCTAGCAACCAAAATTACTTTTATTAATGAACTTGCTAACTTATGTGAAAAATCTGGAGTAAATATTGAGGATATTTCATTAGGAATGGGTTCTGATAGCAGAATAGGCGGCAGGTTTTTACGAGCCGGTCCAGCCTATGGTGGTTCGTGTTTTCCAAAAGATACTAAAGGACTTGTATCAGCTGCAGATAAATTTAAAATAAATTTATCAGTTGTTAAATCAGTTATTAAATCTAATCAAAATAGAGTGAATTTACTTACTCAAAGAGTTCATAAAATTTTGGGATCAAATATAAAAAATAAAAAAATTTCTTTTTTAGGCGTTACATTTAAACCAAACACAGACGATATGAGAGATTCTACTAGTCTCAAAATGATACCTTATCTATGCAAAAAAGGAGCAAAAGTTAATTATTATGATCCTTCTGGAGAAAAAAAAGAATTAAGAAAAATCAAAAACTGTAATTACAGAAGCAATATTAAATCTAATTGTAATGGCGCAGATTTAGTAGTTTTGCTAACTGAATGGGACGAATTTAAATCAATAGATTTTAAAAAAATTGTTAAAAATAGTAAATTTAAAGTGTTCGACCTAAGAAATCTTTATTCTCCTGCAGAAATGAAAAAAAATAAGATTAAATATTACTCTGTTGGCAGACCTAACTCTATTTAAGTGAATAATTTGAAAAAAATATTTTTATTTTTATTATTTTTTCTCTTTTTAAATTATTCATATGCAGATCCAGTAGTATGGAAAGAATTAGCTGGAGGTAAAAGTAGTGGTAATTCGCGTTTAATTAATTTACCTGAAAGTGCTCTTGATGGAAAACAATTGAGAATGAACCATTGGGATGCTTGTTGGCAGAAAGGTAAAGGACCTGATCACTGTTTGATAATCACAGATGAGATGTCAAGAGAAGATAATTTCTCTATTAAATTTGAAAGTCATCCAGGTGATTGTGGGATATACAAGAAATCTAATGATAGCAAAAACAACTTTAACAATTGCTATGAGGGAGCACGACGAGTTTTTATAGGAACAAAGTATCGAGATTGGGGAAGTAAATGGCTTTCATTTTCCGTATTAATCCCTAAAAATTATATTCATTCAAATACGCCACTTATATTCAATCAAATACATAGAAAAAGCAAAGGTGCACATTATAGAATGGGTATCTCACCTGAAGGAATTGTAAATGTAGAGTTAAGAAGTTTTCTTCACGACGATGAGTGTGTTAAAATTAGTAAAAAACTTCTAGGAAAAAATATTTGTAGAAAAATAAGTGAAAAATATCACGATCCACCTTTTTTTGATTTAAAACATTTTTCTAATCACCTGGGAAAGTGGATAGATGTAATAGTACATACACCTAATAAGAAAAGTTTACTCATGTGGGTTAACGGAAAAAAAATTATAAATATGGAAAATAAAATGCCAGGAAACTCATCATTCTCGTCAACAAATTTTGGTATTTATCAACCAAGAGCAAATCAAATAAAGGCTAAAGGAAAAAAAGTGGGAACTAAATGGAATTATGAGGAAGCTTCAACAGTTCAAATTTTGTATATAGATGAAATAAGATTTGCAGATCAATGCAATCAATTAAACTTAATAAATTTAGGTTATAATTGTAACAAACTTTAATTTGAATTGATTTTAAACAATGTTAGAAAAAAATCTGATTAAATTAATTATTTTGAACTTGTTCTCAAACTTTACATAGACAGATAGAAACAATATAGTTTTGTTAATGAAAAAACTTTTAGGGATCGTGGTTCTGGGTTTGTTGTTTGGTGGAAGTGCCTACGCAAATAAAAGCGATATTGTTATTCCAAAATATTTCTTTGCAAACGAACTTACTAAAGAAAGCTGTTCACTTAAAGGTGTACATGGTTATGGAAGTTGGGGTAAAACGTATTGGGAAATGGATCTTGCTATAACACACGTGAGCAAGAAAAAAAATCCTGAACTTCAAGGAAATAATTATGATCATCTAATGGAACTTACCAAGTATGATTGGAATAAAGATCATGAAGAAAGGTCAAACAGTATATATGTCAATCATGAAGAACATTCTAATAGGTTAGCGCTACTACACGGTACTATTGTTTATGCAATTGTAAATGACAAAATGGACGAACATGGCCCAATTATTACAGAAGTTATGGTGGCCTGGGCAGAGTCAGGTGTAATGTTAAATACATTAACTTCTAAAGAAATTAGTAAACTAAAGGATCAAGGCAAAGTTGATAGAATGTGTTATGGTGGTGGTAAAGCTAAAGGCGACAGCCCTTGTATCTCTCACAGACCACATGAAGCTCAAATATATGGAGCTACTTATATTCAACAAGCATATTTAATGAGAGATCACTTTACTAAAGAACAATTTAAAATAGTCGATAATTATATTGATGCTTTATACAAAAAGTATATTGGACCGTGGACTTTATCAGAACTAGGTGGACCAAGAGGCTTTATACAAATGGCTGACGGAACTATTTCTGTATTATCATATTTGGCTTGGAAAGATAAACCAGAAGAAGTAGCAAAATGGATTGAAAAAGGAATTGGTAAAGCAGACAGAGTTATTTACGATGATGGATACATTCATAATAATAGCTTTAGAGGCGTAAGAGATGTTTGGTATCATTCACAAGGTGTAAACAATTTACTAGGTCTTTATGCTATAGCAGAACTATGGGGTTATAAGCAGTTTCCAGCAGAACTAAAACAAAGAATAGATAAAACTATTGATGTATTAAACTTAGGTCTTACAAACGTTAAAAAGTATAGAGAACGCAAAGATCCGTCAGGATTACAGAATTTTACAAAAGATCAAAAACACGCAACGCATCACGTACACCAGATGGCTATATCACTAGACTGGTTAATTGATAAGTATACAGATAAAGATAATACTATAGTTGCAAATGATAGGATGTGGAAATCAAAAAAATCTGCTTATTTTGTAGATAGGAACTTTGGATTTGAGCCAAAGTGTATGAATTAATTTTAAAAATTAATTTAGTTCAAAGATAGCATCAACTTCTACTGCAACTCCTAAAGGTAAACTGTTCACACTCACAGCTGCACGTGTATGTTCGCCTTTTTTTTCAAAGATTTTAGCTATTATATCTGATGCACCATTAATTATTTTTGGCTGATCTTTAAAATCATCTGATGAATTAACATAACCTGTTAATTTTACACAAGATTTAACTTTATCTAAATCTCCACCACAAGCATTTTTTACATGGGCAACAATGCTTAAACCGCATCTCTCAGCAGCTTTATAACCTTTTTCTAAATCTAAATCTTTTCCAATCTTGCCAGTTATAAGTTTTGCGTTTTCATCAATAGATATTTGACCAGAAATATATAATAATTTACCAACAATTTTCGTAGCTACATAAGCTCCCACTGGTGCTTTTGGTTCAGGTAATTTTATATTCAAACTTTTAATTTTGGTTTCTATGTCGCTCATTTTCTTTTACCTTTTTTTTTAGTTTTATCGTATTCTTTTCTTTTTTCAATTAATATAAGCGCCTCTTCCATAGTAAGTTCGTTCGGATCTTTTTCTTCAGGGATAGTTGCATTTAAAGACTTGTACTTAATATAAGGACCATATTGCCCTTTCATAATTCTTACGGGTTTTTTGTCTTCAGGATGCTCTCCGAGATCTTTAATTAGCGAAGAAGAAATCCTTCCAGGTTTAGCTTCAGCAATTAATGTTATTGCTCGATTGATACCTATAGAAAAAAGATCTTCAACATTTTCAAGTCTTGCAGATTTGTTTTCACATTTTAGATATGGACCAAATCTTCCAGAATTTAAAGTTATATCTTGCCCATTATCAGGATGTTGGCCCAATACTCTAGGAAGAGAACATAAATATTTTGCTTTATCTAAATCAACACTGTCAACATCAATACCTTTTGGAATTGAGACATTTTTTAGGTGTTCGTTCTCATTTTTTTTCTTTCTACCTTTTTTCTTTTTTATTTCTAATTCTTCTTTTTCTTTCTCAAATTGCAAGTAGGGACCAAATCTACCATTTTTTAAAAATATATCTTTACCTTTTTCGTTTTGACCCAGTAATTTAGGCTCTGCTAAGTTATATTGAGCTGCAGCTTTAGCTTTAGATAAAGGTCTAGTAAATTTACACTCCGGATAATTTGAACAACCTATAAAAGCTCCACCTCTAAAACTATTCTTAAGACTAAGCTCTCCATTGGAACATAACTTACACTTTCGATCTATAGCGTCTTTATCATCCCTTTCAAAAATTAAAGCTCCTAAACTTTCATTTAATAAGTCTAATACTTCCCTAGTTCTCTTTTCTTTAACTTTTCCTACATTTTCGTAAAAATCTTTCCAAAAATTATCTAAAACTTGAACCCATTCAATTTTACCACTAGTGATTTCATCTAGTTGATTTTCTAGGTCTGCAGTGAAATTATAATCAACGTATTTAGAGAACAATTTTTCTAAAAAAGCTGAAATTAGCTTGCCTCTGTCAGTCGGATTAAACCTTTTATTAATTAATTCGACATAATTTCTCGTTGATAATACTGAGATAATGCTAGCATAAGTAGAGGGTCTCCCTATGCCTAGTTCCTCCATCTTTTTAACTAAACTAGCCTCAGAGTATCGTGGTGGTGGATCTGTGAAGTGTTGTTCATCATTAAGCTTAAGTATACTAATTTCCTCTCCAACTTTAACCTCAGGCAAAATATTCTTTGCATCTTCGTCAGTTTCTTGAACTTGATAAACTTTAAGAAATCCATCAAATTTTATGACTGAGCCGCTAGCTCTAAAATTTATCTTATTATCGTTTGAAGAAATAATTATCGTATTTCTATCAAACTCTGCTGGAGTCATTTGAGACGATAAAGCTCTACTCCAAATTAATTCATAAAGTTTAAATTGATCTGCATTTACATATTTTTTGATATCAGAAGGTTTCCTACTTATATTAGTTGGTCTAATTGCTTCATGGGCTTCCTGAGCGTTCTTTGCTTTTTTTCCTGTATAACTATTTGGTGCCTCTGGTAAATATTTATCACCATAATCATCAGTAATGAATTTTCTAAAGTCATCAATTGCTTCTTTTGAAATATTAGTTCCATCAGTTCTCATATAAGTAATTAATCCAGTTGTCTCACCCTCAATATCTACACCTTGATAAAGTCGTTGTGCAATTTGCATTGTTCTGGAAGCTCCAAAACCAAATCGTCCCGAAGCAGTCTGTTGCAAGGTTGATGTTGTAAAAGGTGCTAGAGGGTTTCTTCTAAATACTTTTGTATTTACATCAGCAATTTTAAATTTTGTTTTATTGATTACATCAACTGCATTTTGGATTTCCTCTTTATTTTTGAAAGAAAATTTTTCAATTTTTTCTCCATTAAAAAAACTTAATTTTGAAAAAATATTTTTATTATTTTTGTTTGTAAAGTCGGATGTAAGAGTCCAGTATTCTTCTGGTTTAAATAACTCTATTTCTTTTTCTCTTTCAGTAATCAATTTTAAGGCTACTGATTGAACTCTTCCTGCTGATTTTGATCCAGGTAATTTTGTCCAAAGAATTGGTGAGATATTAAATCCTACAAGATAGTCCAAAGCTCTTCGCGCTAGATAAGCTTCAACTAAAGGTAAATGAATTTCTCTTGGATTTTTAATTGCATCAAGAATTGCTTTCTTTGTGATCTCATTAAAAACGACACGTTCTAGATGTTTATCTTTGAGTAATTTTTTTTTATCTAAAACTTCTTTAACATGCCATGCGATAGCTTCACCTTCACGATCAGGGTCTGTAGCTAAAATAATTTTATCAGAGTCTTCGGCAGCATTTGTAATTTCCTTTAAATATTTTTTTGAAAAAGAGTCTATTTCCCATTCCATTTGAAATTTATTTTCGGGATCTACAGATCCATTCTTTGAAGGAAGATCTCTTATGTGTCCATAACTAGCTAAAACTAAATAATCTTTACCTAAATATTTATTTATTGTTTTTGCTTTTGCTGGACTTTCAACAATTACTAAATTCATTATTTGTTTATTTTCAAAATTAAACGAATTTGTCAAATTTATTATTTAAAATCTAGAAAAGACAACACTTATAACTTAATTTTACTTTCTTCAGAATTTTTTAATCGAACTATATTTTCTCGATGTGTGTAAATGATAATTACGAAAAAAATAAAAAGTATAAAAGAAAAATTATTAATAAAAAAATATGAATAAACAAAAACAATTAGAGATGAAATGATTGAAGACAATGATGCGTATCTAAATAAAAAAGATATTGCAAGCCAAGTAATTCCAAAAATTAGAAACAATTTATATGAAAGTGCTAATATTACACCTAGGTAAGTTGCAACTCCTTTGCCTCCATTAAACTTTAACCAAACGGGAAAAATATGACCAATAAAACAAATCAAAGCAGAATAAGAAATTAGATTTTCAAAATAAGTAAATGTTATGATGATAGAAAAATATCCTTTTAACAAATCAAGCACAAGGGTAGCAACAGCTAAAGATTTTTTTCCAGTTCTTAAAACGTTTGTAGTTCCAATATTTCCTGATCCTATTTCTCTAATATCTTTTTTTAAAAAAATTTTTGTTAAAACTAATCCAAAAGGAATTGACCCTAATAAATAAGAGTACACTGCAACTATTATTAAATTTAAATCCATTAGTTATTTTGAGTAAACTAGTTCACCGTTAAGATAAGTCATTAAAACCTTTCCTTGAAGATTTCTATTTTCAATAGCTGTATTTTTTGATTTAGATTTCAGTTTGTCAGTATTTACTTTCCATGGAGCTTCTAAATCAAATATACAAATATCACCATCCGACCCTTTTGCCAAAGTTCCTTTTTTTATGTTTAATATTTTAGCAGGGTTAATGGTTAAGGTTTCTATTATTTTATTAAGAGGAAGTGATTCATTGTGATACATTTCTAATGAAAGAGGCAGAAGGGTCTCAACACCAATAGCGCCGGTAGCCGCTTGCGCATATGGCAGTCTTTTGCTTTCCTCATCTTCAGGTAAATGGTCAGAGACTATCACATCTATTAGTCCATCCTTGATCCCTTGTATTAGTGACAATCTATCTTCCTCAAGTCTAAGAGGGGGAGATAGTTTTAAGAAAGTCTTAAATTCACCAATATCATTCTCATTTAATGATAAATTATTTATGGAAACACCAACGCTAAATTTTTTACCATTATTTTTATTTTTTCTAATTACATCTAATGATTGTTTAGATGAAATCTGATTGATATGATATCTACAAGGATACTCACTAAGCAAACTTAAATCTCTTTCGATTATTATTTTTTCAGCTAAAGCTGATACACCTTGTAGTCCAAGTCTTGTGGCTACTTCTCCATCGTTGATACAAGCATTTTTTGATAACTCATAATCTTCCGCATGTTGCATTATCAAAACCCCAATATCAGAAGCATAATCCATAATCCTTGACATTAGCTCTGTATTTTGAATAGTTTTATTTACATCACTGAAGCCAATTATTCCTCTTCCCGAGAGTAAACCAAACTCAGTCATTAATTTACCTTCACATTGTTTGGTTATTGAAGCACAAGGAAATAGATTAACATTAGCTTTGTCTCTTCCTCTTCTAATAATGAAATCAACCATTGAAACGTTATCGATAATGGGTTTTGTGTTAGGCATAGTTACTATAGACGTAACACCTCCAGCTAAAGCTGCTTGACTAAGAGTTCTAAAGTTTTCCTTATATTCATATCCTGGCTCACCTACAAAAGCCTTCATATCTACTAACCCTGGAATTAAAACATTTCCTTTTAAATCAACTATCTCAACTTCATTGTTAGAGTCGGGTTTTTTTACATTTTTTCCTATAGCTTTTACTTTTCCTTTTTCGTCTAATATTAAGGAGCCTTTCTCATCCATATCTTGTGATGGATCTATAATTCTTGCATTAATAAAAATTTTTTCCTTCATTTATGTACAATACTTTTTTAAACAAGCCATTCTTACTGCTACACCTAATTCAACTTGCTCTTTAACTAAACTAACGTTTATGTCATCTGCAAGTTTTGTATCTATTTCTACCCCTCTATTCATTGGACCGGGATGCATAATCAGTGCATCTTTTTTTGCAAATTTTAATTTTTCTGGAGTTAAACCATAAAATTCATAATATTCTCTTTTTGAAGGTAAGAATGAACCTTGCATTCTTTCATTTTGTAGTCTCAACATCATTACAATGTCACATCCATCAAGACCTTTCTTCATATCTGTAAAAGACTTTACTCCCATTCTATCTATTGATTTTGGCATTAATGTTTTAGGAGCAATTACATTTACTTCAGCACCCAACATATTCATTAAATAAATATTTGATCTAGCTACTCTTGAGTGAAGTATATCGCCACAAATTGCTATCTTCAGTCCTTCGATTTTACCTTTTCTATTAATTATTGTTAAAGCATCAAGTAAAGCTTGAGTAGGATGTTCTCTTCTCCCATCTCCGGCATTGATAACTGCACAATTAACTTTTTGAGATAATAAATTTGGTGCACCAGAGTCTTGATGTCTGATTACAATTAAATCTGGATGCATCGCGTTTAAAGTCATTGCAGTATCGATTAAAGTTTCACCTTTTTTAAGCGCTGAGTTATCCATATTCATGGACATTACATCTGCACCTAATCTTTTACCTGCTAGGTCGAATGAACTTTGAGTTCTTGTCGATGGTTCAAAAAATAAATTAATTTGAGTTTTTCCCCTTAAAACATCTAATTTTTTTGAGCTACTTCTATTTAATTCGATAAATTTTTTTGCTTCATCTAATATTTCTTTAGCTTCTAATATTGAAAGGTTTTGAATACCAAGAAGATGTTTGGGAGAGTTTTTAATAGCTGTATTGTTTTTCTTAACTGCCATTAAAATCAACTCTATAGGCGTTTTATAGTATCAGATCAAGTATTTTCTTTAGTTAAATAGTCTAAGGCTCCTTGAAGTATAAATTGTGCAGAATTCTCATCTAATTTGCTTATCTTTTTTGACGTGTTTGATGCTAAATCATTGGATAAATTAAACGCCCCTTGACTTGATAATCTCTCATCCCATAAAGTGACATTTTCAGTAACATCTTTTGATAGATTAATAGCTAAATCTTTAGCTGATTGTGACGATTGACCGGAAGATCCATCCATATTAATTGGATTTCCAACTACAATGCCTTTAATCTGATTTTCATTAAAAATCTTTATTATTTCTTTAAGAAACTCAGAATATTTATTTTTAATTAAAGTCGTATATGGAGTGGCAATAATTTTATTTTCATCAGAAATGGCTACACCAATACGTTTTCTACCGGGGTCAATTCCCATTAACCTGGACTTTTTATCGAGTTTTTTCTTAAATTCTTTAATATCAAGCATGAAATTTACCTAATTTGTGATAAAACACATTTAAATTAACTTATTTCACAAATGTCCCTAGATAAAGAAAAAATTAAACACGTTGCAAAATTAGCTCGAATTTCGGTTGATGACGCTAAAGTGGAGAGCCTAACAAAAGATTTAAACTCTATTTTTAAGTTTATAGAGCAATTAAATGAACTAAATACAGACAAAGTCGAACCATTAACTTCTATACTTAATCAATCATTAAGATCGAGAAAAGACGAAATTAGTGATGGTAAGATAAGAGAGAAAGTTCTGAAAAATTCACCTAAAGAAAATGATGAATTTTTTGTAGTTCCTAAGGTGGTGGAGTAATGGCTGATATTACAAATCAAAGTCTTAATGAAATTATAGAAAACGTAAAAACGAAAAAAGTCTCCTCTACAGATTTAACCAAAGCATATATAAAAAACATTGAAAGCGCAAAAAAGTTAAATGCATTTGTTACTACAACATTTGATCAAGCTTTGGATAAAGCTAAACAATTCGACAATAAACCAAATTTTGATCAATTACTGCCAGGAATACCTTTAGCTGTAAAAGATTTATTTTGTACAGAAAATACAAAAACAACTGCTGGAAGCAACATTTTAAATAATTTTATTCCATCTTATGAGTCAACTGTCACAAAAAATTTATGGAACGATGGATCTTTTCTTTTAGGAAAATTAAATTGTGATGAATTTGCGATGGGCTCTTCTAACGAGACAAGCCATTATGGAAATGTAATTAATCCCGTAGGAGATCAATTAGTTCCTGGTGGCTCATCTGGAGGTTCTTCATCTGCTTTAGCCGCAGACTTAACACCAGCTACAATTGGAACAGATACAGGTGGATCAATAAGGCAGCCAGCTTCTTTTACAGGTACGGTAGGTTTAAAACCAACTTATGGTTTATGTTCTAGATGGGGTATCGTAGCTTTTGCATCTTCTTTAGATCAAGCTGGCCCAATGACAAAAACAATAAAAGATTGTGCAATCATGCTGGAATCAATGTCTGGGTTTGATGAAAAAGACTCTACTTCAATAAATAAAAAGAAAGAACAATATTCAAAAAATTTAAAAGATAATATTAAAGGTTTAAAAATTGGAATTCCAAAAGAATATCGTGTTGATAATATGCCAAAGGAGGTTGATGAACTTTGGGAAAAAGGAAAAAAGATATTAAAAGATCTTGGTGCACAATTAATTGATATTTCATTGCCTCATACAAAATATGCTTTACCAACTTATTATATAGTTGCTCCGGCTGAAGCTTCATCCAATTTAGCCAGATATGATGGAGTTAGATATGGCTATCGATCAAAACAAGGAAAAGATTTAATCGAGATGTATGAAAAAACACGTTCCGAAGGTTTTGGAGATGAAGTAAAACGTAGAATACTAATTGGTACTTATGTTCTCTCATCAGGTTATTATGATGCTTATTATCTTAAAGCACAAAAAGTGAGACAACTTATAAAAAAAGATTTTGATGATAGTTTTACAAAAATAGATGCAATTCTAACGCCATCAACTCCAAGTTCTGCATTTAAAATAGGAGAAAAAACAAATGATCCCGTTTCTATGTATTTGAATGATATTTTTACTGTACCTGTAAATTTAGCTGGTCTACCAGCTTTATCAATGCCTGCAGGTGTTGACAAGAAAGGTTATCCTTTAGGTTTGCAACTTATTGGTAAAGCATTAGACGAGCAAAAAATTCTTAATATTGGTTACGCATTTGAAAAAAATTGTGATTTTAAAAATGAAATTAAAAAGTGGTGGTCATGAGTAAAGAAAAATTTGATTATTTTATTAAGGGAGAAAAAGGGAAATATGAAGTTGTGATAGGTCTTGAGGTTCATGCTCAAGTTTTATCTAAATCTAAACTTTTTTCTGGTTCATCAACTAAATTTGGCGCCGATCCTAACAACCAGGTAAGTTTGATTGACTCTGCTTTTCCTGGAATGTTACCTGTCATTAATGAAGAATGTGTTAAGCAAGCAGTAAGAACTGGCCTTGGTTTAAATGCTAAAATAAATAATTACTCGGTTTTTGATAGGAAAAATTATTTCTATGCAGATTTACCTCAGGGTTATCAAATATCTCAATATAAGAACCCCATCGTAGGAGAAGGTAAAGTTTTACTAGATATGCCTTATGGATCAAAAGAAATTGGTATAGAGAGACTTCATCTCGAACAAGATGCGGGCAAAAGTATTCATGATATGGATCCATCAAATACTTATGTTGATTTAAATCGTTCAGGAATAGCTTTAATGGAAATTGTAAGTAAACCTGATCTAAGATCACCAGATGAGGTTAACGCTTACATTAAAAAATTAAGATCAATCATGAGATATTTAGGAACTTGTGATGGAAATATGCAAGAGGGATCACTTAGAGCTGATGTTAATGTGTCTGTAAGAAAAGAAGGTGATAAAAACTTTGGAACACGTTGTGAAATAAAAAATGTAAATTCTATAAAATTTATGCAGATGGCAATAGAATATGAAGCAGCAAGACAAGTAGAACTAATTGAAAATGGCAAAGAAATAGATCAAGAAACAAGGCTTTTTGATACAAAAAAAAATGAGACAAGATCGATGAGATCAAAAGAAGATGCACACGATTATAGATATTTTCCCGACCCAGACCTTCTGCCTTTAAAGTTAGAACAAAAATTAATTGATGAGTTAAAAAAATCTCTTCCAGAGCTTCCTGATAAAAAAAAGGAAAGATTTATAAAAGAGTATGAGTTAAATGCATATGAAGCTAATGTTTTAGTTTCAGAAAAAGAAATATCCGACTATTACGAAGAAGTTGCAAAATTTTCTGATAAAAAGCTTGCAGCTACTTGGATGATGGGTGATTTATTTGCAATGTTAAATGACAAGGGACTTGATATATCAAAATCTCCTATATCAGCGAAACATTTCGCAGAGCTAATCCAATCAATTAAATCTGGAGAAATTTCAGGAAGAATAGCAAAAGAAGTTTTCGAAATTATGGTTGAAAGCGGAGATAATCCAAAAAAAATTATAGAGTCAAAAGGGATGAAGCAACAAAGTGATCCTAAAGAATTAGAAAAAATGATTAATGAGATACTATCAAAAAATAAAGATAAAGTTGATCAATACAAAGCCGGAAAAGAAAAGTTATTTGGTTTTTTTGTTGGGCAGGTTATGAAATTATCTGGTGGAAAAGCAAACCCTCAATTAACAAATGAAATTCTAAAAAAACTTTTAAAAGGCTAATTATGCCTAAATCATTAGATTTAACAGATAATCTTGAAAAATATATCGTTGACCACTCTGAAGATCTATCGGATATCCAAAAAGAAATCTTAGATTACAATTTGAGTCTCGGTGACCAAAAGAAATTACAAATATCTATTTCACAAGCTCAATTTCTTCAAACATTAATTAAGATATCTGGTATCAAAAAAGTTTTAGAAATTGGAAGTTTTACAGGTTTTAGTGCTTTATCAATGGCATTATCATTACCTGATGATGGATCTTTAATAAGCTTGGATAAAAATACTGAATTTAGTAAAAAAGCAAAAACCTTTTACGATAAGGCCAATGTAAATAAAATTACACAAATTTTAAAGCCAGCAATTGAGAGTTTAAAAGATTTAGAAAATTCTAAACGAAAATTTGATCTAGTTTTTATTGATGCGGATAAAGAAAATTATGTAAACTATTATGAAAAAAGTATTGAATTAATTGATAAAAATGGACTTATTATAATTGATAATGTTTTGTGGCATGGAGAGGTAGCCGATAAATCAAAAAATGATAAATTTACAAAAATTATCAAAGATTTTAATAAACACATTAAAAACGATAATAGAGTGATAAAAAATATTCTCCCTATAGGTGATGGATTAACAATTTGTATTAAAAAATAATGTTTACTGTTTTTGGATTTTATAAATTTAAAAAGATTAAATCTTTAAAGAAATTTAAATCTTTATTCCAATCGGAATTTCTTAATAATAAAGTCAGAGGAACTTTGATACTTTCTACAGAAGGTATTAATGGGACAATTGCAGGAAAAAAAAAATCAATTTTTAAAATAAAAAACTTATTAAAAAAAAGATTAAAGTTTATTAAGTTTGATAGCAGTAATCATTCTACAAGTAAGTTTCAACCATTTCATCAAGGAAAAGTTAAGATAAAAAAAGAAGTTGTACCTATCGGTTTAAAGATTGATAAAAATAACAAAAAACAAAATAAATATCTCTCAGGTAATTCTTGGAATAGATTGATATCTAAAAAAGAAACTTTAGTTGTTGATGCAAGAAAGTCATTTGAATTTAAAGTGGGTACTTTTAAAAAGGCTATTAATCCAAATATCACTAACTTCAGGGATTTTCCAAAATACTTAAAAAAGATAAATAAAAAAAAACCAGTTGCTATGTTTTGCACAGGTGGCATTAGATGTGAAAAAGCATCTGTTTATTTAAAACAAAAAGGTTTCAAAAACGTCTTTCAATTAAAAGGTGGTATTCTTAATTATCTAAATAAAGTTGAGAAGAAAAATAGTTTGTGGAAAGGGGAATGCTTCGTATTTGATAATAGAGTTTCAGTTAAACATGGATTAAAACAAGGCACTTTCTCGGTATGTGGTGGTTGTAGAACACCTATCTCATCTTTGGATAAAAGATCAAAGATGTATGAAAAAGGTGTTTCTTGTCATAACTGTTATAAAAATCTCACAGAAAGTCAAAAGACCAGATTTAGAATGAGACAGAAACAAATAAATGTTGCTAAAAGTAAAGGTATCAAGCATATCTTTCAGAAAGAATATACTGCATGAAATCAATAAATTTAGTTGGAGAACCAATTATAGATTTGCTAAAAAAAATTGCAATTCCTGCAAGTACAGGGACCCTTTTTCAAACTCTTTATAATATTGTAGATACTTTTTTTGCAGGAAAGATATCTGCAAATGCATTAGCAGCTATAGCAAAATCTTTCCCTTTATATTTTATTATTATAGCGACAGGAGTAGGTATTGTTTCAGCATCAAATGCTTTAATTAGTAATTCACTCGGTGCAAAAGAGGACCGTACAGCCTCTCTATATGTGGCTCAATCACTTCTTTATTCTGTTTTTGTTTCAATTTTAGTAACTATTATTGGTTTATCATTTTCAGATGATCTTTTAAGATTTATGGGTTCTGATCCAGAAACTATAAGATTGGCTACAGACTATTTAGACATCATTTTTTTTGCTACTTTTATCTTTTTAATTCAGATTTCTTTAAATGGAGCACTAAACGCTCAAGGTGATACAAAAAGTTATAGAAATGTTTTAATTATTAGTTTCTTTTTAAATATTGGACTTAACCCTCTATTTATATTTGGTTTAGGACCAATTCCTGCTTTTGGGATTGCGGGTCTAGCGATTGCAACAGTAATTGCACAGTTTTTAGGATTAATTTATTTAGCTTATAAGGTTTACTGCTGTGAACTGAAACAATTTTTAAGCCCTCAATGTTTTTTTCCAAAATATGATTTGATTAAAAATCTTACATACCAATCTGTGCCGATGATGATGAATATGTTTATGATTGGTTTAGGAATTTTTAATATTTTATTTTTTGTTAGCAAGTTCGGATACCTCGCTGCAGCAGGTTACGGGTCTGCGCTTAGAATTGAACAAATCCTTTTATTACCAGTAATTGGCCTTAACACGGCTGTACTAACTATTGCAGGTCAAAATTTTGGGGCTAAACTTTTTGATAGAGTAGATGAGTCATATACTAAAGCAATTACGGTCGGTTCATCATTTATGATTTTAGCGGGAATTGTTATTTTTTTATTGGCTGATAACATTGTTTCAATCTTTACTGATAATCAGGAAGTGATAGATTTTGGAGCAGATTATTTAAAAGTAGCTGCATTTATTGGCCCTGTGTATCCCGTTTTTTTTATTACTAATGCTTTGTTTCAAGCAATTAAAAAACCGATTTATACAGTAGTTATAACTTTTTCAAGATTAGTATTGCTACCATTTTCTACAATGTCAGTTGTGGTATTTGTTTTAAATGGAAGTTTCAAAGATTTATTTTTAGGTTTATTTTTTATAAATTGGACTTTTGGAATTTTAGTGTTCTTATTTTCAAAATATTATATGAAAAAACTTTTTGGTAAGACAGCTAAAGTTTAAATTATTTATATTGTAATCTATTTTCTAATTTTCTTACAAAATATGAGACGACTAAAATAAGCACTAAGTATTCTAATATTAAAAATGTATAAATTTCTAAAGGTCGATAGGTTGTTGTTACAAGCTCATTTGCTTTTCTTGTTAAATCTCCAATTCCTATAATTGATACTAAGGAAGACATTTTTAAAACGTAGACAAATTGATTTCCCATGGCAGGCAACACAACTTTTATTGCTTGAGGTAAAATTACTAATCGCATCTTTCTCCAAAAATCCATTCCCAAAGACTCAGATACCTCATGTTGCCCCTTAGAAATTGAATTTATACCAGCTCTAAAAATTTCTGCTTGAAAGGCACTTTCACTAATAGTTAAAGCGATTATACCAGAAACAAATGGAGAAAAACTAATACCCATCATAATCGGTAGACCATAATAAATCCAAAGAATTAAAACTAGTAAAGGAATAGCTCTAACAATTTCCACATATGCAATATTAAAATAACTCAGAAATTTATTATTTGAAAGTGAGGGAAGGGCCACAATCAAACCAATAATCATTGCTAGAATGATTGAAACAATAGAAATATAAATAGTTGTAGTAATACCACTTATCAAAAATTTTAGATTAGTTAACCCATCTATATTTTCAGGACTTAAGATATACCAGCCCCATTCATAATTTGAGCTACACCCTTGTAGTAAAAATAATACAGCAATTATTTTTAAAAATTTCACTAATTGACTATATTTGTTAATTGAAGGTATGGAAACTTAAATTATAAGCTCTTTAAGTTATACTTAGCTAGTAATCTTTTGAAAAATCCTGACGATTGTTTCTTCTTAATCCAACTGCTCACATAATCATTCCAAACTTTATCACCTTTTGGAACCATCATAGCTAAGAACGCTGGATTTTTTTCACCATCCGGCACAATGGCTAACTGAGGGTATTTGATTACTAATTTGTTAGCTTCAGTTGAACTTGTAATATTTCCGTCAGCTCTACCAGCAAGTACTTCTTGAAAGTCTCTAGCAGGCGCTTCTACTGATTGTAATTTTGATTTCGGAAAAAATTCTTTTGCCTTTTCTTCTTGAGACGTACCTAACGTAGTAGCTATTTTAACATCTTTGTTATTTAAAGAGTCCCAGGTTGGAAACTTTTTTAAATTCTTTTTTAGAACTAAAGGAACAGTTCCGTATTTATAATATGTAGCTGTAAAACCTGCTACTTCAGCTCTTTTAGGTGTTTTAGTTACACTAGTAGAAATATCATATCTGTCAGCTGTTATTCCAGCAACAATAGTCTTCCACTCAGCAGGAACAAATTTTACTTTTACACCCAAATCTTTAGCTAACTCTTTCATTACATCTATATCAAAGCCTTTGTACTTGTTTGTAGCAGGGTCTTTCATTGACATTGGATCCCAATCTCCTGTAGTTCCAACTCTTAACTCGCCATTTTTTTTGATTGTATCTAATTTAGATGCTGCTTGAGCGCTTGTCGTTACAAGTAATATCAATAATGCTGAAAAAATTTTTCTAATCACATACGTTTAATAGCTAATCCTCTCCTTTTTTTCGATTTGCAATTTGACCCACTTAATTAACTTAAATCAAAGGGGTTGACTGAAGGCCAGTTTATCAGCTATAAAGAACAAAACAAGAACATTTATGAAGCTAACAATACCATTTTATTTGCATAAAGTAGGAGCCGGTTTTCCTTCACCAGCCACCGATTATATTGAAGATGATATAGATTTAAATTCACATTTAATAACGAATGCACCAGCTACTTTTATTATAAGAGTTCAAGGTAAGTCCATGACTAATGTCGGTATATACGATGGAGATCTATTAATAGTAGACAAAAGTCTAAACCCAAAAAATTTTTCAACAGTAATAGCAAATGTTAATGAAGAACTTGTAGTAAAAACTTTAATCAAGAGTAAAGAAACTAACTATCTAACATCTGGGTCTAAAAATACATCAGATAGAATTAATTTAACAGATAATCCAGAAATAATAATTTGGGGAGTAGTGACATATGTCATTCATAAACAATAGTAAAAAAAAAATTGCTCTTGTTGATTGCAATTCTTTCTACGTTTCATGCGAAAGATTATTTAATCCAAAAATAAGAAACGTACCCGTTGTTGTGCTGTCAAATAATGATGGTTGCGTAATATCAAGATCAACAGAAGCTAAAGCGTTAGGAATTAAGATGGGAGAACCGTATTTTAAAGTTAAAGAATTAGTTAAAAAAAATAATGTTCAAATATTTTCTTCTAACTATTCATTATACGGTGATTTATCTAGGAGAGTAATGAGAGTATTAAAAGGATTTTCCGATAAAATAGAAATTTATTCAATAGATGAAGCATTTATAGATTTATCACACATAAAAGATGAAATGACAGAAGAATATGGGAAAAAAATTAGAGAAAGAGTTCTTAAGTGGACTGGAATCCCAACAAGTGTTGGTATTTCTTGCACAAAAACTTTAAGCAAAGTTGCAAATCATGTAGCTAAAAAAAATAAAGCTGGGGTAATATTTTTAAAAGAAGATATCAATGAAACATTAAAAAAATTTGAAATTTCAGATGTATGGGGAGTTGGTCGACAATTATCAAAACTATATATTAAAAATGGAATTGATAATGCATATAAATTAAAAAATATATCTAACACCTGGGTAAAAAAAAGTACAAATGTTTTGGGCGCTAAAACAGTAATGGAGTTAAGAGGAATACCTTGTATTGATTTAGAAACAGAGGAAACGAAAAGAAAAAGTTGTTGCGTATCAAGATCTTTTGGAAAAAAAGTTGAAAGCTTAGATAAATTGAAAGAGTCCATAACAACACATTGCTTGAATGCTGCTGAAAAAATTAGAACAGACAAACAAACCACGAGAGCGGTGACAGTATTTATTAGAACAAGTCCTTTTGATAAAAACAGAAAATATTACTCAAACTCCATAACAATCGAGCTACCAGTAGATACTAATAATAGCTTAGAGCTAGTAAAAACTGCTATAAATGGATTGAACAAAATTTATAAATATGGATATTTTTATCAGAAGGCTGGAATTATTTTATCAAAATTAAAAAATTCATCAGAAAAAGAATTAAGCTTATTAGCACCCGTTTTAGAAAATAAATCAAAAACATTAATGAAAGCAATAGATTTTACTAATGCAAAATATGGGCGTAATGCAATAAGTATAGCTCAAGCAGGAATAGATAATGACTGGAAAATGCGAAGAGAACATTCATCAAAAATAGATACCGCATCATTTGACTCACTACCGAAGATAAGTATATAAAGTAAGTACGGGGTGTCTAGAAGACTGAGATTAAACCCGACGAACCTGACCGGTAATTCAGTGAGGGAACTATGGAAACAACATATTTATCAATACAATCATCATTAACAGTAACTATTGTAGTAGGGCTTTTTTTTATTGGACTAGGATATTTAAACTCAAAAAAAACTATCGATAATAAAAAATATATAATTGGAAACAGAGACGAAAATACATTTTCACTAACAACAAGTTTAGCCGCATCCGCTTTGGGAGCATGGATACTATTTGGTCCAGCCTCAGCTGCTACATGGGGAGGTTTTGGAGCAGTAACAGGATATGCATTAGGAACTGCAACTCCAATGCTATTATTATATAATTTTGGACCTAAAATTAGAAAAGAGTTTCCAAGAGGTCTTTCCTTAACAGAATTTATTAAAAAACGGTTTGGCATAGGAATACTTAAATTAAGCTTATTTTTAATATTGTTTTATTTAGTTATTTTTTTGATAGCTGAAGTTACCGCAATAGCTTTTCTGTTAAATTTTATATCTAAAACTCCATTATGGATTACAGCAGGAATAACCTTAATAATATGTTTACTTTATATTTTAAGAGGCGGGTTCAAGCTTTCAATAATAACTGACAAGTATCAATTCATGATAATAGCAGTTCTGATATTTGCTTCTGTGATTTTAATTCTTGGAAATTTAGAAATAAATAGTTTTAAACTAATCAAAGAAAATTCACCAGATCTTATAAATAGTAAATATTTACCTAATTATACAGCTGGTCTAACTTTTTTTATAGCAGTAGCTGCAACAAATTTATTTCATCAAGGAAACTGGCAAAGAGTATTTGCAGCTAAAAATAATTTAATATTAAAGAAAAGTTTAATTTATTCATCATTAATAACTTTCTTGATAGTTTTATGGATGGGGTACACAGGACTTATTTCTTTTTCTTTGAATTCAAAAGTAATGCCAGATTTAGCTTTTTTTTATTTAATACTATCAAAAAATTATTTATTAATTATATCGATTTTAATTTTAGCTTTGGCATTAACATTAAGTACAATAGATACTTTAATAAATGCTATATCAAGTATTCTTATCGTAAATGGTAATCAAATTAGTAAATCAATTTTTGGAAGCTCTTTAAAGAATAAAACAAATTATATGATTTTGATTATATGTATTTTAGTTTTTATTTTAGCATCAAAAGGATTTAGCATTTTATATTTATTTTTATTAGCGGACTTATTTTGTTGTGCAGCAGTAGTTACAATTTTTTATGGTTTTTTTAATAAGAAAATTAATCCTCAATTGTCATATTTATCTATTTTAAGTGCATTAATTTTAGGAATATTATTTTTTCCAAGCATAGATTTTAGATCAAGTATATTAGTGGGAAATTTGTTACCAATAGAATTATTTAGTTCAGTTATTACCACTAATTTACTTTTTATTTCTTTTGGGATAGCAATAATAACCCAACTTTTTTGTATAATATTTTATTCTTTACGAAGTTCGTTTAAATAAATTATTACAGCTAACCAAATAAATACGAACGCTATTAACTCATCAACAATTAAAGGTTCATTAAAATAATATAATCCTAAGAAAAATTGTGCAGTTGGTGTTAGAAAAAATATCATACTTGCTGGACCGATACCTATTAATTCAAACCCCTTTGTGTACCAAAAAAGAGGTATCAAAGTCATTAAACCTGCCCAAAATAGATAAAAGGAAAGTAATGGTTCATTAGTAGAAAAAATATTTAAATCATTATTTATTAGAAAAACAAAAAGAAGAATAGCAATAGGTGTTAGCAATAATGTTTCTACAAGCAAACCAATATCTGAAGAAACTTTTACTTTCTTTCTAATTAACCCGTACAAACTGAATGTAAGAGCTACTGTAATTCCAATCCAAGGTACCTCACCAAGTTTGATGAGAAAATAAATTAATGCTATTATAACTAAAATGACTGAAATAATTTTATTTCGATTATACTTTTCTTTTAAAAAAATTATCCCAAGAAATACGCTTAAAATTGGAAAAATATAATATCCGAGAGCCGAGTCTAGGAGATTATTTGTGCTTACTGCATAAAGCCACGTAAACCAATTTATTGAAACAAGTAGACCTGTTAAAAAAAAGATGAAAATATTTATTTTATATTTTATTATTTTTTTAAACTCGCTCCATTTTGCGTAATAGGACACAGTAATGACTAACAATAATGCAGTCCAAATAGTTCTATGGATTGTTAATTCTAAAGGGGATGCGTAAGAGACAAATTTAAAGTAAATGACACCTATTATACCCCACCAAAGAGAGGCGCCAACTGTGAAAGTAATTCCTTTAAATAAATTTTTCTTCATTTGACCATTTTTTTGATTGATTTATAAGGTAATTAATTAATAATTAGAACTAAATTAGCTTGGTTATAAGGAAGAGTGGGTGAGCGGTTTAAACCAGTTGGTTGCTAACTAACCGTACGAGTAACATCGTACCGAGAGTTCGAATCTCTCCTCTTCCGCCATAAATTAATTGAAATAACTGTCAATTTTAACTGGTTCTTTGTTAAGAATGTACTTGTAAACATTTATGTTTTCTAAAACTCTTTGTACATAATTTCTTGTTTCTTCGAACCTTATCTGTTCAATCCAATTTATATAAGATAACTGCCCTTTTGATGGATCGCCATTCACTCTTCTCCATGTTTTAACTCTATTAGGGCCAGCGTTATAAGCTGCTATAGCAAAAGGATAAACACCGTTATAATCCTCAATCAAAGAATTAAAATAATAGGAACCTAATTTAATATTATACTCAGGGTCACGCGTTAAACCACTAATACTATAAGGCAGTTTAGCTTGCTTAGCTACTATCTTAGCTGTGTACTTCATAAGTTGCATCATACCTCTAGCTCCAGCCCAACTATTCGCACTTTTATCGAATTCACTTTCTTGTCTAATTATAGCTAAAATAACCTCAGATTTTGGCATAGTTTTATTATTAATTGTTTTAGGTGTAGTAATAATTGGATAGTTATATTTATTGTAAAATCTTTTTTCATAAGAGGCTTTTTTTGAAATCTGTATCGCAAAATCGTATCTTTCCAAACTTGTAGCTAAGTCTGCTGCTAATACCTCACTACCTTTTTCAACATTTAGATTAGCTAAATGTTTAAAAATATCTTTACCTAATTGAGTAGCGTTAAGTTCTTTTAGGAGAATTAAATGCCTAATTAACTTATTTTTTTTAAATTCTTTTTCGTAATCTTTATCGAAAAAACTTTGGTCTTTTAATTCAAAATTTCCCCCAGGATTAATTTTATTAAATGCAAGTTGACCATAATAGGTCATTGGAAAATTTGCTGCTTCGGAGTAAAATTGATTGGATAATTCTTTTTCTTTTAGCAACTCGTATGACGCACCTAGCCAGTAGGCTCCTCTTGCTAAACTTATAGGGTATCCTACGTTATTATAAAAATTTTGAAAATGATTGATTGCATATTCAGGTGAATTTAAAAAAGTTAAAGCTATCCAGCCCGATAACCACTCTGCTTCAGCAAAAGATGGACCAGCTGATAACGCATGCTCACTTGAAATTTTGTAAGCAGTTTTATATCTTTTTTTATAAATTAAACTTCTTACAACACTTTCTCTTTGGTCCCACCATTTATCAGGTCTAACCATTTGTTTTTCAGTTTTAAGTGAATTTCGATATAATATTTCTAAAGATCCATCTAATCTTCCTCTTCGATTTCTCCATCTAAGTCTATCAAATTCTAAACCAGGATCCTCTTTTAAGTATTGAGGTACTTTTGAAATAGCATTATCAACTCCATATGAGTTACTCATTAAAATTTGACGAGCGTTATATAATGCTTTTTGATCTTTGGGCAAATATTTTAACATTCTTTTTAGATCCCAATATTTACGCTCCCAAGCCAAATAATCTGCTCTTTTTATGTGATCATCGGTGTCAATAAATTTCTTAAATTTAGCTCTATAATAACTTAGGTCATTTTTTCTAATAGATGCATTTATCCAGCCATCTTTAATCAGTTCACGAACTTTAGCAGTTTGATTTTGTTCAAGGTATGCTTCAGCAAGTTTAATTTTTCCTAAACCGCCAAGAGGTGGATATTTTTTGAACCAGTTAATCACTGACGTTGGTGAGTTATTTCTTAAATATATTTTCTCTTCAGCTAAATATCTAATCCTATTGATTCTAGGATAATCTTCATTCTGTTCAATAAATTTTTTATATTCACTAAAAGAAGCTCCATTTCTTGTTGTTTTAAGGTGCATCCAAGTTATAAGATTTCTAAATTCTTTATCTTTAACTTTCGAAGCGCTTTTTAGTGCACTATTCCATTTTTTATCTTTAATAAATTGAATTGTCTCTTTTGCTTTTACAAAATCTTTTTGGTTTAATATTGTAGATTTTTCAGCTGTTTGCTTTGTGGTTTTGTAAACAGCCGGTTTTTTTTGAGGAAAAATAAAAACAGATTTAGGACTATCAAACTTTGTAGTCTCCTTCCGTGGTTTTTTCTCTTCAATTTTTTTCTCAACTATAACCTCTTTTTTATCAGTCTTTTTTTCCTCTTTGTTTAGTGGTTTTCTTTGAGGTAAATCTTTGGAATATTTTTGAGCCTCATTTTTATCAATTTTTTTAAAAATTGAAGGCTTTTCTTTTGGAAAAATGAATTTCTCATCTGAATAGATATGACCAGATATTAAAAAAAATACTATTATTACTAGACTAATTAATTTATTGGTCATAAGTTAAGACTTATTTATCTTATTTTGTTTTATGCTTAAAGGATCAATTGTGGCTTTAATAACTCCGTTTAAAGGTGACGACCTTTGCGAGGAGACATATGTAAGATTAATAAATTACCACTTAGAAAATGGGACTAATGGTGTCGTTCCTGGTGGAACTACGGGTGAATCCCCTACATTATCTCATAATGAGCACAAAAAAATAATCGAAATAGCTGTAAGAGAATGCAAAGGAAAGATACCAGTGATTGCAGGAACTGGATCGAATTCTACAGATGAGGCCATAGAACTTTCTAAGTTTGCTGAAAAGGCTCAATCAGATGCTTTGTTAGTAGTTACACCTTATTATAACAAACCTACTCAAGAAGGACTCTATCAGCACTACAAGAAGATTAACGATAATGTTGGAATACCAATTATTATTTATAACATACCATCTAGATCAGTAATAGATATGAGTGTTGACACAATGGCTAAATTATATGAATTAAAAAATATAAAAGGCGTTAAAGATGCTACTGGTGATATAAATAGAGTTATTCAACAATTAAAAGTTCTTGGAAAAGATTTTATTCAATTAACAGGTAATGATGATAACGCATTAGAATTCAATAAACATGGAGGAGTAGGGGCAATAGGCGTTACAGCAAATGTTGCAGCAAAACTCGCATCAGATTTTCAAAAAGCATGCGTAGATGATTTTAATAAAGCATCTGAATTAGATAGCTTACTTCAACCATTACATACTTCTCTATTTATCGAGAGTAATCCCTCACCTGTAAAATACGCAGCTTCATTATTGGGTATGTGTAATCCAACAGTCAGATTACCATTAGTAGAAATTAGAGAGGAAACTAAAGTAAAAATTACTGAAGCTCTTAAAGTAGCTAAGTTACTTTAATGAAACAAAGATTAGCACCTGGTCAAAAAATTATTTGCAATAATCGAAAAGCAAGTTTTAATTATTTTTTTCTTGAATTGTTAGAAGCAGGATTAGTTTTAAAAGGTTCTGAAGTAAAATCTTTAAGGGATGGAAAAGGAAGCATCGCAGACTCTTATGCAGTAGACAATAATGGAGAGCTATTCTTAATCAATTCACATATCCCTTTATATCGACAATCTTCATATAATAATCATGATCCAAAAGGAAATAGAAAACTATTATTAAATAAAAAAGAAATAAATAAGCTTATTGGAAGAATTAATCAAGAAGGTTTAACTTTAATTCCAACAAAATTATATTTTTTAAAAGGCAAAGTAAAAGTTGAAATTGCTGTAGCCAAAGGAAAAAAACTTTATGACAAACGACAAGTGAAAAAAACAAGGGATTGGAATAGAGAAAAAGCAAGATTACTTAGCAAAAATAATAAATGATACATATTAATATTGGATCTAATCTAGATTCAAATCACGGTACAAGATTTGAAAATATTAATTTAGCTATAAATCTTTTAATAGATTCTAAAGTTGAAATAATAAGAATTTCAAATTTCTATGAAACGCCCTCTTATCCAAATCAAAATTTTCCAAGATTTCTAAATGTTGGTACTTTAGTTAATTATAAACAAAATTATTTAGATCTCTTAAGCAAAATAAACTTAATCGAAAAGAAACTTGGTAGAGTCAGAACTAAAAAAAATGACCCAAGAATTATTGATATAGACATAATCGATTTTAAAAGTGAGGTAATGAAAACAAAAAAAATAACCTTACCTCACCCAAAATGTCATCTGAGAAATTTCGTTTTATACCCAATTCTACAAATAGATCCAAATTGGTCTCACCCTATTTTGAGGAAAAATGTGCGATTTTTGATTAATAAATTGAGTCAAAAATCCAGGATACAGATTACAAGACTAAAGAAAAATGTTAATATTCAATTATGATAAATAATTATGAACTAATTGATCAAATTAAGTCTTATAATAGATTTTTAAATTCTGACTCTTTAAATAAAGCATATAATTTTGCATTAGAAGCTCATCAAAATCAAAAAAGAGAAGAAGGCGTACCATATATTATTCATCCTATTGCCGTTGCTAAAATATTAACTGATTTAAAACTAGATAGCGCTACAATTACGACTGGGTTATTACATGATACAATTGAAGATACAAATGTTACATATGAAACTGTAAAAAAAGAATTTGGAGAAGAAGTTGCAAATTTAGTAGAAGGAGTTACAAAAATATCTGCCTTAGAGGATAAAGCATCAGTTGACTCAAAAGCAGAAAATTTTAGAAAATTAATTTTAGCCACCTCAAAAGATATCAGAGTTTTATTAGTCAAGTTAGCAGACAGACTACATAATATGAGAACTATCCAATTTGTAAAAGACAAAGAAAAAATTATTAGAAAAGCAAAAGAGACGATGGAGATATACGCTCCTCTAGCTGATAGAATGGGGATGAATAGAATTAGAGATGAATTAGAAGATTTATCTTTTTCTGTTTTAAATAAACCGGCTAGAGATTTAATTATAGAAAGGTTAAATTTTATAAAAAATAATAAAGAAGATACTTTTAAATTTATTTCTCATGAATTAATTGAAATATTAAAAAAAAATGGTATTACGGCAACAATCACAGGCAGAGAAAAGACTCCATTTTCAATTTGGCGAAAAATTCAAAATAAGAAAATATCATTGGAACAGCTTACAGATATTATCGGTTTCAGGGTAATTGTCGATAACATTGAAAATTGTTATAAAACATTAGGAATATTTCATAGCAGATTTTCTACAATTCCAGGAAAATTTAAAGACTATATTTCAACTCCAAAAATAAACAAATATAAGTCTATTCACACCGCAGTAATTGGACCAAAAAAAAGTAGAATTGAGATACAAATTAGAACTTATGATATGCATGAATTTGCACAAAGAGGTATTGCCTCACACTGGAAGTACAAATCTTCTGAAAAATTTTCAGAATTATCATGGAAAGAATATGATTGGTTAAGAGATCTTGTTGAAATTATAGAGGCTGGAACTAGTCCGGAACATTATTATGAATTTACAAAATTACAAATGTTCCAAGAAAATGTTTTTTGTTTTACGCCAAAAGGTGCTGTTATTAAATTGCCAAAAAAAGCAACACCAATAGATTTTGCATATGCAGTTCATACGAAAATGGGTGACAGCGCAATCGGGTGCACAATTAATGGACGTCATTCTACACTTCAGTCAATTTTAAAAAATGGTGACTTGGTAAACATAGAAACCTCTAAGAATGCTTCACCGTCACTACATTGGTTATCTTCTTCGGTTACAGGAAAAGCACGTTCAGCTATACGAAGATATTGGCAAGATAAGTCTACAGAAAATTCAAAAATTACTGAAAAGAATTATTCGAGCACGATAGAAGTTGATCTTCCTCACAAACCTGGTGTTTTAGGTCATATAACCTCACTTATAGGACTTAATAAAGGAAATATTGTCAATTTAGAAATTATTAAAAGAAAAAAAGAATATTTAACCTTTTCTTTTGATTTACAAATTAAAGATTTGAAAAATTTTACAAACTTGATAAGTCAAATAAAGCAAAGTAGTTTAAAATTTAAAATTATTCGACACAAAGAGAAAAAAAATGCTTTCATTAGAAGAATCTTTGAAAATTTTAAAAGAAGCTAAAGCTTTAATCGAAGGTCATTTTATACTTTCATCTGGTTTACATAGCTCGAAATATATTCAATGTGCGCAATTGATGAGTAAGCCACATTACGCAGAGAAAATTTGTAAGTCATTAGCATTAAAAATTTCAAAAGAGTTTAATGATTTTGATCTAATCTTATCACCTGCAATGGGAGGCATTGTTGTAGGATATGAATTGGGAAAATTACTTAATAAAGAAACAATATTTTCGGAAAGAGTAAATGGTGAATTTAAATTAAGAAGAGATTTTAATATAAGTGAAGGAAATAAGGTGTTAATAGTTGAGGATGTAATTACCACAGGAAAATCTAGCATTGAATGTTCGAAACTGGTTACAATAAATAAAGCTAAAATAGTTGGATACGCATGTATTATAGATAGATCTAATGGTAAATCGCAGATTAAAGATAAAATAGTTTCTCAATTAAAACTTAATATTCCAACATATAGCAAAGAAAATTTACCTAAAGATTTAATTTCGATTGAACCAGTTAAACCTGGAAGTAGAAGTCTTTAATGAGTAAAATCAGACTTGGTGTAAATATAGATCATGTAGCAACTGTTAGAAATGCTAGAGGAGAGAATTATCCAAGTCCATTAAGAGCTGCTTTATTAGCAGAAAAAAATGGCGCTGATTCAGTAACAATACATTTAAGAGAGGATAGAAGACATATTAATGAACTTGACTTAAAAAAAATTATAAAAAAATTAAAGATACCCCTTAACCTTGAAATTGCTGCTACTAAAGAGATGATGAAAATTGCATCACTTACTAAACCACCTTTTATTTGTATCGTCCCTGAAAAAAGGAAAGAAATAACCACTGAAGGTGGTCTTAATTTAAACCATAATAGAACCTTTTTAAAAAAATTAATTAAAAAATTAAAAAAAAATAAATCGCGAATAAGTTTATTTATTGAACCAAGTATAAAAGATTTAGATATAGCGAAGAAATTGGGAGTTGATTGTGTGGAGATACATACAGGTAAATTTTGTAATTTAATAAACCAAAAAAAAAATTATAACAAGGAATTAGCGAGGATCAAAAAAGCAGTTATAAGAGGTAATGAACATGGACTGGAGGTCCATGCTGGTCATGGTCTAACTTATACATCTGCTAGAATTTTAATTAGAGTAAGAGGTATTAAGGAATTTAACATTGGACATTTTTTAGTAGGGGAATCGATATTTGATGGTTTGCCAGCAACAATTAAAAAATTTAAAAAGATTTTAAATTAATGAATATTTTTGGGATAGGTACAGACATTGTTAGTGTTGAAAGAATTAAAATTTCTTTAAAAAATAAAAACTTCATTAAGCGTGTTTTTAATGAAAAAGAAGTATTTAAATGTAAAAAAATTACTAATAGTAATAATTGTTTTGCAAAGAGGTTTGCTGCAAAAGAGGCATTTTCAAAAGCATTAGGAACAGGAATATCCAACGGTATAAACTTAAATGAAATTATCGTATTAAATAAGAAATCAGGAAAGCCGTATATAAATCTAATTGGACAAACAAAGGAAACACTTAGTAAAAAATTTAAAGGAAAAAAAACTAAAGTATCACTATCCCTTTCTGATGAAAAAAAGTATGCAGTAGCTTTTGTAACAATATCAATATGAGTAAAAAAAAAATATTAAATATAATTTATGATAATACAAAAACTTTGTTTGGAGCATTAATAATTGCAATTTTGATTAGATCTCTCTTATTCCAACCTTTTTACATACCCTCATCATCAATGGAACCCACTTTACTTGTTGGAGACCGCATTTTTGTCTCTAAATATCCATACGGTTATAGTAAACATTCATTTCCTTTCAGTCCTAATATTTCTAATGAACGTTTTTTTTCAAAATTGCCAGAAAGAGGTGATTTGGTAGTTTTCAAAACTCCCGCAGATAATAGAACTGATTATATTAAAAGATTGATAGGGATGCCAGGAGAAACGATCCAATTTGTTAACGGAGATATTTTAATCAATGATAAGAAAATTTTCAGAAAAAAAATAGAAAATAGCAAACTAATAAGGTGTGGAAATTTTTATTTAGAAACAAATACTTTTATTGAAATTTTACCAAACGGTTTTAAACATGTAGTGGCTTATAAAAAAAAGGGCTCTTTACAAAATACTAAGAAATATAAGGTTCCTGCTAATCATTATTTTTTACTTGGAGACAATAGAGATTGTTCAAAAGATAGCAGGTATTTAGATAGCGTAGGATATGTTAATAACTTAAATTTAGTTGGTGAAGCTAAACTAATATTCTTTTCGAATGATACAAATATTAGTAGTTTGTGGAAATTTTGGAATTTAGGAAAATCATTCAGATTTGATAGAATTTTTAAAGGTTTATAATGGAAAAACAAATTAAAGAACTTGAGAAAATTTTGAAATATAACTTTAAAAAGACGTCTTTACTACTAACAGCCTTAACCCATAAAAGTTTTAATAACGATGTAAATAACGAAAAGTTGGAATTTCTTGGTGATAGAGTTTTAGGTTTAGTAATTTCTGAAAAATTATTAGAAAAGTATCCTGAAGAAAAAGAGGGAATAATTGATAAAAAATTTTCAAATTTAGTTAATAAAAAAACATGTTTGCTTATTGCAAAAAAAATTAATTTAAAAAAATTTATTTTATTAGGATCTTCTCATAAAAAGCTTGAAAGATCCGCAGACAAAATAAGCAGTGATTGTTTAGAGGCTATCGTTGGAGCAATATACTTGGATGGTGGGCTTAAATCTGTTGAAAAATTTATATCAATTTTTTGGGAAGAATACTTGTTAAAGTCGACTATAACATTAATAGACTCTAAAACAAAATTACAAGAATTCAGTTTAAAAAAATTTAAGGAACTTCCTAAATACGTTTTTTTTAAAAAAACTGGACCTCAGCATAGACCTTTATTTAAAACAGAAGTACAAATACCCAATTCAAAAAAAATTACAGGTATTGGTTCATCAAAAAAAAATGCTCAACAGAATGCTGCTTCCAAACTTTTAAAGATTTTAAATTTATGATTTGGGAAGATGAATGTTATTTATTATCGAAAAGAAAATTTCGAGAAAACGCTAATATAATAAATATTTTTACTCAAAAAAAAGGAAAATTAGATGGAATAGTCTATGGGGGAACCTCAAGAAAAGTAAGAAATTATTTACAAATTTCCAATAAATTATTTGTCTCTCATACTTCTAAAAGTGAAAATCGCATAGGTTATTTTAAAACAGAATTAATAAAACCTATCTCGCCATTATATTTCAATGACAAAGAGAGAACATCTGCTTTAATCTCTATTTGTTCTTTATTGAATATTTTACTACCTGACTCACAACCGAATAAAAAAATCTATAAGTCTTTTGAAAGCATGATTAATTCTATTAATTTAGAAAATTGGATTTTTTTGTACATTTATTTTGAAATAAATCTTATCAAGGAACTAGGTTACGATACAAATCTAATTGAACACTCGACTAACAACAATGATGATAATGTTTTAATAAAAGCAAATATTGACGGATACACTTATGAAATACCAAATTATTTAATTAAAAAAAAAATTCCAGATAATTTATCAAATATTCTTATCCGTAAGTCGTTGTATTTTACAAGGCAAGTAATGCAAAATAAATTTTTTATTCCAAATAATTTAATGTTTCCAAAATCTCGTGTAATTTTAGAAAATTACTTTAATTAAAATTTAAGTTTTTTAGCAATTTCTAGAGCAAAATAGGTGACAATAGCTGATGCACCAGCTCTTTTAAAACTCATTATGCTTTCAATAACTGAATTTTGACTTATTAATTTATTTTTAATGCCATTCTTAATCAAGCTATATTCACCTGAAACTTGGTAAGCTAGAACTGGTATCCTAAAATTATTTTTTATTTTTTGTATAATATCTAAGTAAGGCAATCCGGGTTTTACCATTACCATATCTGCACCTTCTTTAATATCTAAGGCTACTTCTCTTAATGACTCGTTACTATTAGAGAAGTCCATTTGATAATTTCTTTTATCACCTTTTAAAGATTTTTTAGATCCAACAGCATCTCTAAAGGGACCATAGAAATTAGAAGCATACTTAACAGCATAAGAAAGAATTTGAACGTCGCTATATTTATTTTTATCTAATATTTTTCGAATTCTACCTATTCGTCCATCCATCATGTCTGATGGGGCTATTACATCACAACCCATTTGTGCTTGTAATAAAGATTGTTTAATTAAAATATCAATAGTTTCATCATTTAAAACATAATTATTTTTTAGTAAACCATCATGACCGTGTGTAGTATAAGGATCTAGTGCTACATCACACATTATTCCAATTTCATTCTTAAATCTCTTTTTTATAAATCTTGTAGCTTTACAGATTAAGTTGTTTTCATTTAAAGCTTCATTTCCAAACTTATCCTTTTTATTTAAAGGTGTAGACGGAAAAAGAGCTACCATTGGAATTTTATATTTTATAACTTTGCTTATAAGCATTCCTAATTTATCAATGGTAAACCTATAAACTCCAGGCATTGATTTAATAGGTAGTTTTCTATTTTTTCCCTCGATCAAGAAAATAGGATAAATCAAATCAGCACTTGAAAGGTTGTTCTCTTGAACCAATCTTCGTGACCAATTGAATTTTCTAGTTCTACGTAGTCTTAAACTAGGATATTTACCAGTAATCATGCTTTATTTAATTTATTATGCGACAAATGTATTGTACAAATATATAATACAAATGGATAAATAACAACTCATGACAATAGACTCTAAAAACGTAGTAAATCTTGATTTAAAAAAAAATGAAAAAGTTTTGAATTTTTCAGACTTTCAAAAGCAAAATTTAAAATTTGATATTGCAAAACTTCAAGAAGCTTATATGCAAATAATTCAGACTAAAAAGTTTGATGATGGAGGTGGCATTTCACATTTTGGAGCAATATGTTTAACAAGAAAGCCAGGTGATCCAGACTCGGTAAAAGGTCAAAAAGCTAGAGGTATTTATTGGACTAAACCAGACAAATCAGGGAAAGAAGTTTCAAGAGATATAAATATCGATGAAGCAGAGTATTCTGAGTTTATTCCTGATTATGATAATACTTATTTTAAAGAGGTATTTGATACTCTTTCATCTAAATACAAATTAGGTAGAGTAAGAATTTTATTAAAAGAGCCTAGATCAACTTTAAGTTGGCACAGAGATCCAGAACCAAGATTACATATACCTATTATAACAAATCCAGGATGTTTAATGGTTATCGATAATGTTGCAAAACATATGCCAGCTGATGGTTCAGTTTGGATTACAAATAATACAAAATATCATAACGCTTTTAATGGTGGTGAAGAAAATAGAATTCATCTTGTTGCTTGCGTACTAGATTATAAATTTTAATAAATTGAGTTCACTATTTAAAAAGATTTGTATTGCTTCCGACCATGCCGGTTTCAACTTGAAAGAAAGTATAAAGAATCACCTAATCGATAAACATTTGTCAATTTTTGATTTAGGGCCATACCAGAATAAATCCGTCGATTATCCTGATTATGCAAAAAAACTCGCTAGACGAGTCAGAGCAAAAAAAAGTGATGTAGGCATACTTGTATGCGGGTCAGGAACAGGAATGGCTATAAGTGCCAACAAAATCAAAGATATAAGAGCCGCTGTTTGCTACAATACTAAGTCTACTAGATTGTCTAGACAACACAATAATGCTAATATAATTGCTTTAGGAGCAAGATTAACAAAAAAAAGTTTATCATTAAAATTGATAGAACTATTTTTAAAAACTAAATTTGAGGGTGGTAGACACTTAAAAAGAGTAAAAAAAATATAATGTCGGTAATTAAATTAGATAAATATTTAAATAGCTTCTTCAAATTAAAATTACAAGAAGCTGATAGTGAGCTATATAACTCAATTAGGGATGAGTTTACAAGACAACAAAATCATATTGAATTAATAGCATCTGAAAATATAGTTTCAAAAGCAGTATTGGAAGCTCAAGGTTCTGTTTTAACAAATAAATATGCAGAGGGTTACCCAGGAAAAAGATATTACGGTGGGTGTGAGCACGTAGATGTTTCAGAAAATCTAGCTATAGAAAGAGCAAAAAAGTTATTTGATTGTAAATATGCAAATGTGCAACCTCATTCTGGTGCTCAAGCAAATGGAGCTGTGTATTTAGCTTTATTAAAGCCAGGTGATACTACTCTAGCAATGAGTTTAAATTCTGGAGGACACTTAACTCATGGAGCTAAACCAGCTCAATCTGGAAAATGGTTTAACGCAATACATTATGAAGTTGATAAAGAAACAGGGCTAATTGATTATGAGTCTGTAGAGAAACTTGCTACAAAGAATAAACCAAAACTTATAATCGCCGGTGGAAGTGCTTACTCGAGAATTATTGATTTTAAAAAATTTAGGGAGATCTGTGATAAAGTTGGAGCTTATCTACTAGTAGACATGGCTCATTTCTCAGGTTTAGTAGCTGGTGGAGCTTATCCTAACCCCACTAAATATGCTGACGTAGTTACATCAACAACACATAAAGTATTACGTGGTCCAAGAGGTGGTATTATTTTAACTAATAATGATGAACTAATTAAAAAATTTAATAGCGCAATTTTTCCTGGCTTACAGGGTGGCCCATTAATGCATGTAATTGCAGCTAAAGCAGTTTGTTTTAAAGAGGCCTTGTCAGATGAATTTAAGACATATACTAAAAATGTAATAAAAAATGCTAAAGTTTTATCAGAAAGATTATCTAAAAAAGGTTTTAAAATTTTTTCTGGAGGAACTGATACACATTTGATGCTCCTCGATTTAAGGTCATTTAAAGTAACAGGCAAAGATGCACAAGCTTCTTTAGGAAGGGCAAACATAACTTGCAATAAGAATGGAATTCCTTTTGATACCGAAAGTCCAATGATAACATCTGGAATAAGATTGGGAACACCTGCATGCACCACAAGAGGATTTAAAGAAGAAGAATTTAAATTAATAGCTGATTTAATCCATAAAGTAGTCAAAGGTTTAAGTGAAAATCCTGCAGATAATTCTAAAATAGAAAACGAAGTTAAAAAAGAAATTGTTAACCTTTGTTCTTCTTTTCCAATTTATGGAAATTAAATAAATTTATGCTGTGTCCATTTTGTAGAGAAAAAGATACATCGGTAGTTGACTCTAGACCTTGTGAAGAGGGAACCGCTGTTCGAAGACGGAGACTTTGTACTTGCAATGGAGGGATGAGATTTACCACATTCGAAAGGATTCAATTTCAAGAACTTACAGTTATTAAAAGTAATAGTAAAAGAGAACCATTTGATAGAGATAAAATTTCAAAATCTATACGTATAGCGACAAGAAAAAGGCCAATTGGTATAGATGCCATAGATAATTTTGTATCAAAAATTATTATGAAAATAGAAGGTCTTGGTGAAAGTGAAGTCCCCACATCAACAATCGGCAAACTTATTATGGAAGGTTTGCAATATATAGATACGGTTGCCTACGTTCGATATGCTTCTGTTTACAAAAACTTTAAGGAAGCAAAAGATTTTGAACAATTTGTAGGCAATTTAGATGACAATTAATCATAATTATTTCTTAGATTTAGCTTATCAACATGCTGAGAAAAACCTCGGTAAAACAGGCTTAAATCCGTCTGTTGGAACATTAGTTGTAAAAAATAATGTTGTAATTTCATCAGGTACGACATCAATCAACGGGCGACCTCATGCTGAGTATAATGCTTTAAACAAAATAAGTAATAGTGCTGGAGCAACATTATATACTACATTGGAACCTTGCACTCATTACGGAAAAACACCCCCTTGTACAAATATTATAATAAAAAAAAAGATAAAAAAAGTTTTTTACGGCGCAAATGATCCTGACAAGCGAACTTTTAAAAAAGCTCTTAAGATATTAAAAAAAAGAAAAATTAAGATCAAATTAATTAAATCAAAAAAATATAAAGATTTTTATAAGAGCTATTATTTAAACCATAAATTGAAGATACCATATATTTCAGCAAAAATTGCCTGCTCAAAAGATTTTTTTACTATCAGTAATAAAAAAAAATGGATAACGAACTATAAATCTAGAAAAATTGTTCATCTTTTAAGATCTCAAAATGATTGTATTTTTTCAACGTCTAAAAGTATCAACATTGATAACTCTTTGTTAAATTGTAGGATAAATGGGTTAAATATTAATAAGCCGGATTTAGTTGTTCTTGATTTGAACTTAAAGCTTAAAAAAAAACTTTTACTTAATAAACTTTTAAAAAAAAGAAAAACTTTTCTAGTTACAAAAAAACAAAATTCTAAGAAAGCAAAAGTTTATAAAGATCTAGGATATAAAATCATATTAATTAATTCTTTAGAAAATAAAAAGGATTATATTGAATTATTTAAAAAAATATACTCAATCGGATATAGGAGAATTTTTATTGAGACTGGTTTAACTTTTTTAAATTCTTTATTTAAATCAAAATTAATTCATGAATTATACATTTTTAAGAGTAATAACCTTTTGCGAAAGAGCGGGTCAAATAAAATCAACACTAATATTTTAAAAAAAATTATAAAAAATCTGATAACAATTAATTTGAATGATGATAAACTCTATAAAAAAAAATTTTAGTTATGTTTAATGGAATAATATTTGATACAGGAAAAGTTAAAAATATAAGTAGATTCAAAAAAAGTATTCTTATAGGAATTTATACCAATATAAAGTTCACATTTAAAGATATTGGATCCTCTATTAGCTGTAATGGAGTATGTTTAACTTTAGTAAAAATTAAAAGAAATTTAATATTTTTTTATCTGTCAAATGAAACTTTAAAAAGATCAAATTTTAAATCATTAAAGAAAAATCAAATAATAAATTTAGAAAAATCTATTACTTTTGGCCAAAATATATCAGGCCATTTTACGCAAGGTCATGTAGATACTATAGCTATAGTAAAAAAAATTGAAATTTTAGATAAAACTTGGGTAATTAAATTTCAAATCTCTGATAAAAAATTATTTAGATTTATAGTTGAAAAAGCGTCAATATCAATCAACGGTGTTTCTCTTACCATATCTAAAGTAGATAAAAAATTTTTTGAGATAAATGTGATTCCTCATACTTTAAAATTGACTAATTTAAAGATTTTGAAAGTAGGAGATTCAGTAAATGTAGAATTAGATATATTTAGTAAATATATATATAAATATACTAACTAAATGCATAAAAAAAATTTTTCAGATATCTCATCTATAATTAAAGATGCCAAAAGAGGCAAAATGTTCATATTAGTTGACGATAAAAATAGAGAGAATGAAGGTGATCTAATAATTCCAGGATCTAAATGCGATTCAAAAAGTATTAATTTTATGGCTAAGCACGGTAGAGGATTAATTTGTTTAGCTCTAACAAAAAAACAAATTGAAACATTAAAATTACCTTTAATGTCACCCAAAAATAAATCAAGAATGCAAACAGCATTTACAATTTCAATTGAGGCTAAAAAAGGGATTACCACTGGAATCTCAGCACATGATAGAGCTAAAACTATTAAAGTAGCTATAAATCCGAAAGTTAAAAAAAAAGATATAGTCTCGCCTGGTCATGTCTTTCCGCTAGTAGCTAGAAACGGTGGAGTATTAGAGCGGGCTGGACATACAGAGGCTTCAGTGGATATTTCAAAATTATCAAAACTAAATCCTAGTTCGGTAATTTGCGAAGTTATGAATGAAGATGGAAGAATGGCTAGATTGAATGATTTATTCAAATTTTCAAAAAAACATAAAATTAAATTAGCATCTATAGAAGATCTTATTTCATATAGACTTAAATATGAAAAATTGATTATTAGACTATCCTCAAAAGTATTCTTACTGAAAAAAATTGGCAAAATTAATCTTTACAGCTTTAAAAATAAACTAGAAAACAATATTAATTTTGTTATTTCAAAAGGAATTTTGAATAAGAAAAAATCAGTACCTGTTAGGGTTCTCTCATATGACATAAAAAATAAAAATATCTTTAAAGATAATAGGGTAAATAAATCTTTGCAAATCTTGAACAAGTATAAAAATTTTTTACTATTGATTATTAATAACAAAAATGCGGTCTCAAAAAATAATGATATTAATACATTAAGGTATTATGGAATTGGAGCTCAGATAATTAAAGATCTGAATGTAAAAAATATGATTTTAATTTCTAGGAGTAGAAAAAAAATTATTGGTCTTGAAGGTTTTGGGCTCAAAATAAAAAAACAGATTATAATAAAATGAAAAAAATTTTAATAATTAATTCAAATTACTATAAAAAAATTTCAAAAAATTTAGTTTTAAATGCAAGTAAAAAATTAATTAAAGAAAAATTTAATCTTAAGATACTAGATGTACCTGGTATTTACGAAATACCAATAGCAATAAGAAAAAATATTTATAAGTTTGATGGTTTTGTTGCTCTTGGTTGTGTAATAAAAGGCCAAACCCCTCATTTTGATTTAATATGTTCCTCTACTTTTAATGCAATTCTAAGTCTCTCAATTAACTTCAATAAACCTATCGGCAATGGTATAATAACAGCCTACAATCTTAATCAAGCTTACAAGAGAAGTAAAAAATCAGATTCGAAGAAGAAAAATAAAGGGTCAGAAGCAGCAAATGCAGTAATATCTATCTTTAAAAATGGACCCAAAAAAATCTAAAAATTCATCTCCGCGTATAAAAGTAATTCAAAAACTTTATAATTCATTAATGAATCCTGGTGGTGAAATTGTATATCCAAAAAGTCAGTTTAAAAAATATATCAAAGATGTAGTCACAGGAACTCTGGAAAGATCTGAATTAATTGAGGAAAAAATAAAATTATATCTCTCCGAAGATATTGATTTAACAAAAACAGATAAGTTACTTAAAATTATATTATTTGCTGCAATTTTTGAGTTAATGTATAAGCAAGGGTCACCAAAAAAAGTAATAATTAATGAGTATGTATCAGCTTCCGAACACTTTCTTGAGAAAATTCAGATAGGTTATTTAAACGCAATTCTAGATAAAATAGCTAAGGAAATAAGAAAAGATGAATAAAATTGTTATTATATTGAACTTTAGCTTGCGTTTTTAATATTAATTTGGCATTTATGCGCTTTAAATTATGACAAATTATTTAGAATTACTTTACTTAATTGCTTTTATTGGTGTTTTAGCTGTTGCTTATAGCTATTTATTATCTGGTCAGATCATTTCCTCCAGTCCGGGGAATAATAGAATGCAAGAGATTGCAGAAGCAATTCAAATAGGAGCTAAAGCCTACTTAAATAGGCAATACAAAACTATTGCTTTAGTTGGTATTATTGTTCTAGCAATTGTAACATATTTTTTTAGTTATTTAGTTGGTATTGGATATTTCATTGGTGCTTTTTTATCAGGTGTAGCTGGCTATGTTGGAATGTTAATATCAGTTAAAGCTAATGTTAGAACAGCTGAAGCTGCTAGACAAAGTTTACAATCAGGCTTAACAATCGCTTTTAAATCAGGTGCAATTACAGGATTACTGGTTGCTGGTCTAGCATTGCTATCTATAACATTTTACTACATAGTTCTCATTAATTTTGAAGTAGACAATAGAGAAATAATAAATGCTTTAGTAGCATTGGGCTTTGGGGCATCTCTTATATCAATATTCGCAAGACTTGGCGGGGGAATATTTACTAAAGGTGCTGATGTGGGTGCAGATCTTGTAGGGAAAGTTGAAGCAGGAATTCCAGAAGATGACCCAAGAAACCCAGCAGTTATAGCTGATAACGTAGGAGATAATGTAGGAGATTGTGCTGGAATGGCCGCAGATCTATTTGAAACTTATGCCGTGACTATAGTAGCAACAATGGTTTTATCATCAATTTTTTTTCCATCAGATTACAACTTAATGATTTATCCATTAGCAATAGGTGGAGCATGTATAATTACTTCAATCATAGGAACTTGGTTTGTAAAATTAGGAAAAAGTAAAAATATAATGGGTGCTTTATATAAAGGTTTTATTGTTACAGCCATCACATCGTTATTGATATTGTACCCTGTAACAAACTCAATAGTCGGATTAACAGAAACTTATAGTAATTCTGGAAAAACATTTAATGGTATGGACCTATATATTTGTGGAGTAGTTGGATTTATAATTACTGGTCTTTTAATATGGATTACAGAGTACTATACAGGAACAAATTATAGACCTGTCAAAACTGTTGCTCAATCTTCGACAACAGGACACGGTACCAATGTTATACAAGGTCTTGCTATTTCCATGGAAGCTACTGCAGTGCCTGCATTAATTATTGTTTCAGGAATTTTGTATACGAATTCACTTGCAGGACTCTTTGGTATAGCTATCGCCGTTACAGCCATGTTAGCACTCACTGGGATGGTAGTAGCATTAGACGCCTATGGTCCAGTCACAGATAATGCAGGAGGAATTGCAGAAATGTCAAAACTTCCAAAAAACGTCAGAAAAACTACAGATGCATTAGACGCCGTAGGTAATACAACAAAAGCTGTTACAAAAGGTTATGCAATCGGTTCAGCAGGTTTGGGCGCGTTAGTTTTATTTGCGGCTTATACTGAAGATATAAAATATTTTTCGACAGTCAAAGGCTCAGCTCTTGAAGGCATTAATGTAACATTTGATTTATCTAATCCTTTTGTTGTTGCAGGATTATTAATAGGAGGGATGTTGCCATATTTGTTTGGATCAATGGGCATGCAAGCAGTTGGTAGAGCTGGAGGTGCAGTCGTGGTTGAAGTAAGAAGACAGTTTAAGAAGATACCAGGGATAATGAAAGGTAAAAGAAAGCCAGATTATGGAAAGCTAGTTGATCTTTTAACAAAAGCAGCAATCAAAGAAATGATTATTCCATCCTTATTACCGGTGTTATCTCCTGTAGTTTTATATTTTGTAATTTTACAAATCGGAGGTATGGAAGCAGCATTATCGTCATTAGGTGCTATGTTGCTAGGTGTGATTATTACAGGTTTGTTTGTAGCTGTCTCGATGACAGCTGGTGGTGGTGCTTGGGATAATGCTAAAAAATATATAGAGGATGGAAATTTTGGTGGTAAAGGATCAGAAGCACATAAATCAGCTGTAACGGGTGACACTGTCGGAGATCCATATAAAGATACAGCAGGCCCGGCTGTAAACCCGATGATAAAAATTACAAATATAGTTGCTTTATTACTTTTAGCTGTAATAGCTCACTAAAATTCTCTTTTACGATTGCTATACATTTTTTGTTTAAGACTTTGCAGAAATGAATACACAAAACTTTTTTTGGAAAAGTCGTTATTAGTTGATTTTTTTGAAAAATTAATTTTTTTTAAATCTTCTTTAGTTAAAACTTGTTTAAATTTTAAAATTCCATATTTATCAAAATTTAATACTAAAATATTATTTTCTTCAAGAGTATGCTTCCCTAACTTGTAATATTTGCCTTTTTTAAGTATTCTCTCTAAATATATCCAAGAGTTTTCGTCATTTTCATTTTTTATTTGAGGCTCACCCATAATTTTTATAACATCATTCTTATTTGTCTTATTAAGATCTAATTTTTTAGCTCTATTTTCTAGAAAAACTATTCCATGTGTCTTATAAGGTTCTTGTAATTGGCAACTTAATAAAAAAAATAAAATCAAAAACTTAAGATGATATTTAATTTTGAAAAACATAATACGAAACTTTACAATACATTATTGACTTTGTCTCGAAATATTTTTTTCTACAAAAATTTGAATTTTGAGGATAGTTATGAAACGCGTATCTATCTAATGTTTTTTCATTATTCAATAATGCTTCAAATTTTAAAAAAAAAAAATAATAAACCAGATCAAGATAATTATAATAATTTATTTTTTTCCATTGAAAACAATTTGAGAGAACTTGGTTTTGGAGATGTATCTGTTAATAAAAAAATGAAGGAATTAAATAAAATTTTTTATGATATTTTATTAAAATTAAAGTCAAATGAATCTAACTTTGAATTAAACAAGTCGCTGTGCATTAAATATTTCGAAATACTTGAAAATAGTAAGGAAAAATGGTCAAATTTTAATAGATATTTCCAAAAATTCTACAACTTTTGTTTTGAATTAGATGTTGATAATATGTTAAAAGAAATTCAAAATTATAAATATTAATTATGGCCGTTCCTAAAAGAAAAACATCGACTTCAAAAAAAAAGATGAGAAGATCCCATCATAAACTTTCATCTATAAATATTGTTGAAGATAAAAAAAGTGGTGAGTATAAATTATCTCATCACATTGATCTTAAATCTGGTTATTATAACGGCAAAAAAATTTTAGATATTTAATCAAATATTATGTCAAAAAAAATTTCTATTGCAATAGATGCAATGGGTGGTGACAATTCTCCTGATAAAACACTTGAGGGTGTAAAATTATTTTTAGAAAAAAATAAAACAAAAAAAGACTTTTTACTTAATATTTTTGGTAAGGAAAATATTTTAAAAAAAAAATTAGATAATTTAAATATAAACACAGATCAAATAAACATAATTAATTCTAATAATGTGGTTTCAGATGAGGAATCTCCAATGACTGCTGTCAAGAATTCAAAAAATACTAGTATGTGGAATTGTATTCAACATCAACTTGAAGGAAAATCTGATATTAGTCTATCTGCAGGTAATACCGGTGTATTGTTGGTTATTTCAAGAATGATTTTAAAAATGATGAACCAAGTAAGTAAACCTGCATTAGCAGGTCTATGGCCAAATCAAAATGGAATGAATGTAGTTTTAGACCTTGGAGCAAACATTGAATGCAACGATCAAAACTTAGTTGAATTTGCCGAACTGGGGTCTGCTCTATTTAAATCTTTATTTATTAATGACAAACCTAAAGTTTCTCTTCTTAATATTGGATCTGAAGAAATTAAGGGAACAGAAATGCTAAAATCTGCCTCTAAAAGGTTACGAGAATTATCAAATGAAGAAAATTTTATTTATAATGGATATATAGAAGGTAATAATATCATGAAAGGAGACTCTAATGTAATAGTCACTGATGGATTTACAGGTAATATCGCTTTAAAAACAGCTGAAGGTACTGCAAAATTTATAACTACAAATCTTAAAAAATCTTTAACAGAAAATATAATCTCAAAACTATCTTTAATTTTTTCATATTTTTCTTTAAAAAAATTTAAAGAAAAACTAGATCCAAGAAAATATAATGGAGCAATATTTTTAGGCTTAAATGGACCAGTTGTTAAAAGTCATGGTGGAATTGACTCTATTGGTTTTTATTATTCTATTGATTTATGTTATAAAATTGTAAAGGGTGATTTGATGAGTCAAATAAAAAAAAATTTAAACCATACTAACAGTGCTTAAGAATATTAATAAGGGAAATATAATTAAAGCGTTAAGTGTTAAAACAGGTTTCTCAGCAAATTTTTCAAAAAAATTAATTGAAGACTTAATTCAGATTATTATACAAAATATTAAAGCAGATGAATTGATTTTAAAAAATTTGGGTTCGTTTAAGCTAATACAGAAGAATGAAAGAGTAGGGAGGAATCCAAAGACAAAAGAGGAATTTTCTATATCACCAAGAAAATCAATAAGTTTCACCCCGTCAAAAATATTGATAGAAAAATTGAATAAGGACAAATGAATAAATTAAGCAGTATTTCAGAAGTTTCAAAAATATTAGATCTAATAGATCCAAAGACTAAAAAGCCTCAAAACCATGTGTTAAGATATTGGGAAAAAGAATTTAGAGAAATTAAACCAAAAAAGATAAATAATCGAAGATATTATTCATTGAAACAAGTTGAAATTATTAAAATGATTAAATTTTTACTAAAAAACAAGGGCATGACTATCTCTGGTGTTAAAAGTATTTTAAATACTTATACTATTAATCTTGACGATCGTAATAGTGATAGTTTAAGAACTGATATTTATAAAGATATCTTAAAATTAAAAAGTAAATCTTTATTAAACAAAATTAAAAAAATTAAATCTTATGGCAAAAAAAACGCATCTTAAAGTACGAATGGTTCCAGAGAGTAATCCGGACAGTAAATTTGTATATTACGCTAAAAAACCAACTAAAGGTGAAAAAGCAAAAGAAAAATTAAAACTAAAAAAATACAATCCAAATACACGTAAACATGAATTTTTTGTTGAAAAAAAATTACCACCTCACAGTAAATAATTATTTTTTTTTAAAATTTCTAAATTCGTAATCGATAAAAGCACTAATCATAGATCTCCATATTTTATTAGTAATTTTTGTATCAACTTTTCTTTTTTTTGATTTTTTTGAAATATTTTTTAAAATAATAGCTATCCTTTTTCTATCAATAATATCTTTTTTAAATTTTTTATTTTGAATGACTAAGTCAACAAGTTTTGTACGTTTCTTAATTATATCAAGTAAACTATTGTCTAATTTATCTAGTTTTTTCCTTATTTTGATTATGTTTTTATTAACCATAGCGACAATATAAAAATTAAGAATATTTCAATAATTATATATATTTACTTCATGTATTCAAACGAGAAAAAAATTAATATAATATTTACTTATTGGTTAAAAATTTCTTTATTCCTTGTTTTTTCTATTATTATTATAGGTGGCTTAACTAGACTTACCAATTCCGGACTTTCAATAACAGAATGGGAGCTATTTAAAGGCATTCTCCCCCCTCTAAACGAAAATGCTTGGATAACATATTTTAATCAGTACAAGCAAATACCTCAATACAAATTTTTAAATTATAATATGTCATTACAAGAATTTAAGATAATATTTTATTGGGAGTACATTCATAGAATTTTAGCTAGAATAATTGGGCTATTTTTTTTAATACCATTAATATATTTTTATTTTACTAAAAAAATTAAAAGCAGTTATATAAATATTTGTTGTTTAATTTTATCATTAATTATATTTCAGGGAGTAATTGGGTGGTATATGGTAAAAAGTGGGTTAGTAAATGATATTACTGTTAGTCATTATAGATTATCTATCCATCTCATTACTGCAATATTGATTATATCTATGATTTTTTGGTTATTAAGAAATATTACTTTTGAACAAAATAAATTATTCTTTAAATTATCTGCAGCTAACCTTCCTTTTCAAATATTAATTTTTTTAATTTTTACCCAAATAATTATCGGAGCTTTTGTATCTGGCTTAGATGCAGGTAAGATTTACCAAACTTGGCCTTTGATGGGTAATCATTATATTCCAGACGACTTAATTTTTTTAGAGATTGCAGACATTCTTAAGTTTGATGACCATTCTTTAGTTCAATTTTATCACAGAAATTTTGCTTATTTAATAGTTTTTTATGTTCTTATATTAAGTGTAGTAATATATAAACAGAAAATTACTAATTTATATAAGCCTTTAAGAATACTGATTTTGGTTTTAATTATACAGGCCTTACTAGGAATTATAACTCTTGTTAGTGGTCTTAATATTTATTTAGCTTCATTACATCAAATAACAAGTGTCATATTGGTATTTAGCGCATTAAATCTATATTATTTAAGAACTAAATAAATTGACATTATTACACAATCTTTGTATCTATCGCCCATTATCATGACACCGTTTATTAAAAAGAAAGAGATAAAAAAAGATTGGTATATCATAGATGCTCAAAACGCAGCTGTTGGAAGGTTAGCAGCATATATATCGAAGGTCTTAAGGGGTAAAAATAAAGCAACTTTTAATCCACATATGGATAATGGAGATTTTGTGGTTGTTACAAACATAGATAAAATAAAATTTACAGGTAAAAAATTTTCTAACAAAAAGTATTATAGACATACTGGGCATCCAGGAGGTATTAAAGAGTCGAGCCCTTCATTACTAAAAGAAAAAAATAAAACTGAAGAAATTTTAAAATTAGCTGTAAAAAGAATGTTACCAGGCGGTCCTCTAGCAAAAAAACAACTAACTAAATTAAAGATTTATAACGGAGACAAACATCCTCATGAATTACAAAAACCAAAAAAAATAGATTTTGAAAAATTGAATAAGAGAAATGTAATTAAATAATGAGTCAATCTAATCAGACATCACTCAAAACAAAAAAAATTAAGCTCGATTTTAAAGACAGTAAATATGCAACTGGTAGAAGAAAAAAATCTATTGCTAAAGTGTGGGTAAAAAAAGGTTCAGGAAATATTCATGTAAACGGTATAAAAATGAATGAATATTTTAAAAGACCAGTTCATCAAATTATTGTAACTAGGCCATTAGAAATATCAGAGGTAGCTACTAATTATGATGTTAAATGTTCTGTTAAAGGTGGGGGGTTATCTGGTCAAGCCGGCGCAATAATTTTAGGAATTTCAAAAGCCTTAATCTCTCACGACGAAAATTTGAAAAAAAATTTAAAAAAAGATAAACTTACCACCAGAGACTCAAGAGTTGTTGAACGTAAAAAGTACGGTCATAGGAAAGCAAGAAGAAGCTTCCAATTCTCTAAGAGATAATCATTTCGATTTAATTATAACTAAGGACGGGATATAAGAGATTATGTCTATAAAAAACAAAATAAATGTAGCTATAATAGGTGCCACTGGGTACACAGGTTTAGATCTTATTTATATGCTATCTAAACACCCAAAAGTGGAAATCAAGCATTTGTGTGCTACAAAAAATTTAGGAAAAAAAATAAATTTTTTTGATAAAAGAATTAAAAAAAGTTTACCAAAACTATCATCTGTAAAAAGAATTAATTTAAATAATCTTGACCTAATTTTTTTATCTTTACCAAATGGAGAAGCTCAAAAATTTATTAAAAAAAACTACAAGAAAAATGATAAATTAAAGTTTATAGATTTATCAGCTGATTTTAGAATTTCTAAGCCACAAATCTATGAAAAAAATTATAGAATTAAACATAAAGCAAAAAAATTAATTAAGAAATCCTTATATTCGATACCTGAATTTACAAAAGGAGTAATTCAAAATTATAGAATTATTTCTAATCCAGGGTGCTATCCTACTTCTATACAAATACCCTTAATGCCAATTATAAAGAGCAATTTAGTAAAAATAAATAATATCACAATAGACTCAAAGTCAGGATATTCTGGAGCAGGAAAAAATTTTGAAAAAAAATTTAAACATAAAAATTTATACACGTCTACTTTTGCCTATAGCACAAAAAACCATAGACATATTTGTGAAATAGATGAACAATTTTTGAAATTTACTAGGAGAAAAGTAATTTTTTCATTCAATCCGCATTTACTGCCAACTTTTAGAGGTATTTTAAGCTCAATTTACTTAAATACTAAAAAAGGGTGTTCGGCAAAAACAATAAGAAACGAATTAATCAAATATTATAAAAATTCAAAATTTGTTAAAATTCAAAAACTAAATGCACCGATTGGATCAGGTAATGTTTTAAACACAAATAATTGTGAAATTTCCGTGTGTGAAACAAGAAATAAAAATAAACTAATTATCTTTTCTGCGATTGATAATCTAGTTAAAGGAGCTTCAGGTCAAGCAATTCAGAATATGAATCTTTTATATAAATATCCAGAACAAATGGGTTTAATATGAGGTATTTATGTTTTTTTTTTATTGTAATTTTGTTTTATGGATGCAGTAAACCTCAAGCTGTTTTAATTTGTGGGGATCATATTTGTGTAAACAAAACTGAAGCTGAACAATTTTTTGAAGAAAATTTGTCTTTAGAAGTTAAAATAATTAATAAAGGTGAAAAAAAAGAATTAAGTCTAGTAGAGTTAAATCTTGATAAAGATATTAATGGAAACAAAGAAATTACTATTTTTTCCAAAAAAAATACAAATACTAATCTTAAAACATTATCTGAAAATGAATTAACTAAGATTAAAAAAACTATTAAAAATAAAGAAAAGAATAAAAAAATTACAAAAAAGATAAAACAAAAAAGTGAAGCAAAAAAAAAAGAGAAAGAATTAATACAAAAAAAGAAAATTATTATTGATAATATGAATAAAAAAAGAATTAAAGTAACTGATATTTGTACTATATTAAAGAAATGTAGTATTGAAGAGATATCCAAATATTTAACAAACCAAGGAATTAAAAAAGATTTTCCTGATATAACACAAAGACAATAGATTTTTATGAAAAAATTAAATATTGCAATTATTGGTTTGGGTAATATTGGTAGTCATTTATTCGATTATCTAAGTGACAATAAAAAATTTTTAACAGAAAAAAATAATTGTATACCAATAGTTAAATATGTTTCTGCTAAAAACAAAAAAAAAAAACGAAAAATAAAAATCAAAAAAGATCAATGGCTTAGTAATTATCTCGACTCAACAAAACTTAAAGATGTAGATTTAATAATTGAACTAATTGGCGGTGCAGAGGGTCCAGCTAAAAAATTAGTATTTCAAGCATTGAAAAATAAAAAACATGTAGTAACTGCAAATAAAGCCTTAATTGCTAAGTATGGAGACCAATTAGCAAAAATAGCTGAAAAGAATAGAGTAAATCTAGAATTTGAAGCATCTGTTTGCGGAGGTGTACCAATAATTAGATCTTTAAAAGAAGGATTGATTGCTAATAAAATATCTAAAATTTATGGAATTTTTAATGGCACTTCTAATTACATTCTATCTACAATGGATAAACAAAATAAATCATTCAATGAAGTTTTATCAGATGCAACTAAATTAGGGTATGCTGAAACTAATCCCACTGCTGACTTAAATGGTGATGATGTATCTTCAAAGCTAAAAATATTGTCTAGCTTATGCTTTAATTCTTTTTTAAATAACAAAATTTATGTTGAGGGAATAAAAGATATAGATAAAGCTGATATAAATAACGCAAATACATTAGGATATAAAATTAAATTATTAGGTTTTGCAGAATTATTAAATAAAAAAATTTATCAGAGAGTTCACCCAACTTTAATAAAAAAAGACTCTTACGTAGCTAGTATAGATGGTGTTCTAAACGCAGTAATTGTGGATGGAACGCCTGTAGGTCAAAGTACTATTCAGGGTGAGGGCGCTGGTCCTGCAGCAACGACATCTGCGCTTATATCCGACATATCGTCAATTTTACGAGGTAATATTAAATTTCCGTTTTCTTTATCAAATAAAGAGAGAAAAAAACTTAAATTTAGTGACATCTCAAATAGATCTTTTTCTGCCTATTTACGTTTTGAAGTCATTGATAAACCAGGTGTGCTTTCTAATATTACTAATATTTTTTCAAAAAATAAAGTTTCAATAAAAAGATTAGTTCAGAATCCTGATAAAAATAAAAGATCATCATCCATTATAATCATAACACATAACTCCAAAGATAAATATTTAAAGAAAATATTAAAAATTGTCGCTAAAAAAAATTATGTTAAGAGAAAACCAAAACTAATAAGAATTGATGATAATTAATGTCAATTGATAAAAAATTTCTCAATTTATTTATTAAAGTTACAGAAAAGGCTGCTATAGGCGCCTCTAAATTTATCGGCAAGAAAGATAAAATTGCTGCAGATAAGGGAGCTGTAGATCCTATGCGGAGAGAGCTTAACAAGATAAATATGGAGGGGACAGTAGTTATTGGCGAAGGTGAAATGGATGAGGCTCCAATGCTTTATATTGGTGAGAAATTGGGTACTTTAAATGGTCCAAAATTTGATATTGCTGTAGATCCACTCGAAGGTACTAAATTTACAGCTAATGGAGAACCCAATGCTTTTTCAGTGTTAGCAATTTCTGAGCGTGGAGGACTATTATCTGCACCTGACACATATATGGAAAAAATTGTTATAGGTTCAAACCTCCCTAAAAATTTAATGGACTTAGATCACGGTGTCGAAAAAAATATTAAATTATTAGCTGAAGCAAAAAAAATACAAATTTCAGATTTAAAAGCCTGTGTGCTTAAACGTCCAAGACATGATCATATAATTAAAGAATTAAGTAGATTAAATGTAACAATCAACTTTATAACTGATGGTGATATTGCAGGTGCCCTAAGTGTTATAGGCGAAAAACCTAAAAACGATATTTATTATAGTACTGGCGGGGCGCCAGAAGGTGTTGTGGTAGCTGCTGCACTCTCATGTTATGGCGGTCAAATTCAAGGAAGATTAGTATTGGATGACGAGGAAAAAATAAGAGCAAAAAAACTCGGAATCACAGACTTTAAAAAAAAATATAATATTGATGATATGATCAAAGGAGATGTGATTTTCTGTGCAACCGGTGTAACATCCGGTGATTTAGCTAATGGAGTTAAAGATTTAGGAAATGAATATGAAGTTAATACATTTGCATTACATAAAAGTCAAAAACTGATAAAGAAATTTACAAATATTTACAACAAATGACCTCGCTTTCTTTAAGTGGTAGAAGTTGGATACTGAGAAGATACAATCAAAAAGACCTTTCTTTTATAAAAGAAAATTTTTATTTGGATGAAATAACCTCGAAGCTTCTATGTGTTAGACATATAAAAAAAGATGAAATTAAATCTTTTTTAAATCCGTCAATCAAAAATTTTTTACCCAATCCTAATAATTTAAAAGATATGCAAAAAAGCACATTAAGATTAACACAAGCTATCACTAATAAAGAAAAAATAGGAATATTTGGAGACTATGATGTAGATGGCGCCACTTCTGCGGCTTTACTAGGTAATTATTTTTCTGAATTAAATTTAGATTATGAAATTTATATACCGGATCGTAAAAGTGAGGGATACGGACCCTCAATTAAAGGTTTCAAAGATTTAATAAATAAAAAAGTAAAATTAATATTTACTGTTGATTGCGGTACTCTTTCTTTTAAAGCGATTAATTTTGCAAAAGAACATAAAGTGGATGTGATAGTTCTAGATCATCATCAATCTGAAATTAAGCTTCCTAGCGCTTTTTCAATTATTAATCCTAATCGTTTTGATGATAACTCTAATTTGCAATATTTATGTGCAGCAGGGGTATCATTTATGTTTTTAGTGTCACTCAACAGAGAATTAAGATCTAATAATTGGTTTAAAAATAATAATATAATTGAACCAAATCTTATAAACTATCTTGATTTAGTTTCTTTAGGCACCGTCTGTGATGTTGTTCCTTTAATTGGATTAAATAGAGCTATAGTTAAACAGGGATTAAAAATAATTAAATCAAAAAAAAATTTAGGAATTAAAACTTTATTTGATATTTGTAAAATTGATACCACTCCATCAATATATCATCTTGGATATTTAATCGGCCCTAGAATTAATGCTGGTGGTAGAGTTGGAAAATGTTCTCATGGAGCAAATTTATTATTAAGTAAAGATCCTAAAATTTCTTTTAAATTAGCATCAGAATTAGATCAATTTAATAAAGAAAGGCAATTATTAGAGAGAGATCTTTTAAACAAAATTTTAAGTGAATCAAAAAATTATATAAAAGATCCTGTTTTAGTTTTAAGCGGCAAAAATTGGCATGAAGGAGTAATTGGAATTGTGGCTGCAAGGCTAAAAGATAAATTTAACAAACCCGTAATAATAATATCCTTAAATGGAAATGAGGGAAAAGCATCAGCAAGATCAATAGTGGGTTTTGATATTGGATCAGTAATTATTGCAGCTACACAAGAAAAAATATTATTAAAAGGAGGAGGGCATAAAATGGCTGGAGGGTTTTCAATAAAAATGGAAAATATTAAAAAATTTAAAAATTTTGTTTTTAATAAATTCGATGGCTTCAATCAGAATTTGAATAATGAAAAACCACTATTTCTAGATAGTAAAATTGCACCAACTGCTGTAAATCTAGATTTTTATAATAAGATTGCATTATTGTCTCCTTTTGGTTCAGGTAATCCAGAGCCAAAGTTCATTATTGAAGATCTTAAAACTATTAATGGAAAAATCGTCGGTGAAAAACACATCAAATCTGTTCTAATTGGAGCAGACGGGTCAACATTTAAATCAATAGCTTTTAATGCAGTTGAAAATGACCTGGGAAGCTATCTTCTTAAAAAAAATAATAAAACATTTAATATTGCTGGTAAATTATCCCTAAATGAGTGGAAAGGGCAATCAAATGTAGAGTTTATTATCGATGATATTTCTGTTAATAAGACTTTCAAAAATACGGTCCCATCGTCTATCGGTTAGGACAGTTGGTTTTCATCCAACAAAGAGGGGTTCGATTCCCCTTGGGACCGCCAAAAACCATGAAGTATAAAATTGCTGTTATAGAAGAAATTCACAAAGACGGTTTAAAACTTTTAGAAAATCATCCAGATTTTGATTATGAATTAATAACAGATATTTCTGAAGCAAATTTAATCAATAAATTACCAAATTTTGATGCTTGTACTTTGAGAGTTTCTAAACTTGGTGAAAAAATTTTGAAACATTGTAAAAAACTAAAAGTGATTTCAAGGCATGGTGTAGGTTATGATAATGTTGATTTAAATTATATCAAAAATAATAATATTTCGTTATTAATAACAGCTACAGCAAATGCAGTGGCAGTTGCTGAACATGTTTTAGCAATGTTTCTTGCTTTATCTAAATCAATTATTAATTATGACAATGAAGTAAGAAAAGGAAATTTTAAAAATAACGCCAAAAATATTCAAACTTATGAGTTATTTAATAAAAATGTTTTAATAGCTGGTTTTGGTAGAATTGGAAAAAAGTTAATTAGCAGATGTTTAGCATTTGATGCAAATGTATATATTTATGATCCATATGTTGAGGAAAAAATTATTAAAGATCTTGGTGGGATTAAAGTTGATCATATAGAAGAGGGTCTTAAAATTGCTGACTATGTATCATTGCATGTGCCTCTTACGCAAGAGACAAAAAATTTATTAAATTATTCAGTTTTTAAAAAGATGAAAAAAAATTCCATAATAGTAAATACTGCAAGAGGAGGAATTATCAATGAAACTGATTTGGAAAAAGCATTAAATGAAAATATAATATTTGGATCAGCACTTGACGTTTTTTCTAAAGAACCAATAGAAATAAACAATCCTTTATTAAAAAATAAAAAAGTTATTTTAAGCCCACACTCTGCAACTTTTACCGATGAATGTACATCTAGAATGAGTATAGAAACTACTAAAAATATTATTGATTTTTTTGAAAATAAAATAGATAAATCTATGATAGTAAAATTATGATTGATGTTAAGAGAAAACTAAAAAATTTTGGTCCTCTCGAGGTTTTGGTTTTAAGTTCTATAGCTTATGTTGTTGTTATGTTAATTTGGACTGCTTCCACTCGGTCCGCTGTTGTGCAAAAAGCTAATGATATAAAAGCTAACCATAAATTAGTTGTGGAGTTTATTAATAATCAAGTTAATGAATGCAGTTCAAATGTAGAAGGTACTACTCCATGGGGTGATAATTGTAGTTCAGCCTGGATTTCTTCAAAGATTGTTGATCACATTATAAATAACTTAAAACTTAATAATCCTTACAAAATTGATAAACCTTTAATACAAACATCTCAGGATCCTAGAATTCAAGCTGAAGGAAAAGCTGGTCAGTCCACGGATAAAGGAATAATATTTGTAACTGAGAGTAATTTTGAGTCAGAAGCTGGCTCTGAATGGGTAATAGGTACATGCGTGAAGTCGCCATGTGTAGCAGCAGGAAATAATGAGCTCGTTTCCGCTTATCGTTAACTGTTTATTTCAAATCCACATGCTTTAGCAGTTTTGCTTAAATAGTTATATCCAATTTTGGCATATTCAAATGGATCAGCTTTTGCGGGATCTTGTTCTGCTTCAACAACTAACCAACCATTGTAATTTCTTTTTTTTAAAACGGTTAAAAAAGGTTTGTAATCAATACATCCATCCCCTGGAACAGTAAAAGCCCCATCAAGGAAAGCTTTTCTAAAAGTGCTATCATTTTTCAAAGATTTATCTAAAATATTTTTACGAATATCTTTACAATGAACATGAATTATTCTTTCAAAAAAATCTTCAGTTAATTTTATCGAGTTACCTCCAGCAAATAACATGTGACCTGTATCAATTAATAATTTTACTTCATCACTTGTGCTTTCTATTAGTCTTCTTGTTTCTGACTCTGTTTCAATTACAGTTCCCATGTGATGATGGTAAGCAAGTGGCATATTTTCATCTGACATCATTTTTGCTATCTCATTTATTCTAGAAATTAATAATTTCCATTCATCTTCAGAAAGTTTAGGTTTTTGTGATAGAGGTGTTTTAGGGTCACCTTGTATAGACTTTGTAACTTCAGCAAAAACCATACATGGAGATTTACAATCTTTAAATAAATTCATTTGATCTCGCATCAATTTAAATTCTTCTTTTGGAGTATTTTTTAAAAGCGAAGCTCCATACCACCCAGAGCAAAGTTGTAAATTTTCTTTTTCTAATTTCGGTAATAATTCTTTAGAATTTTTCGGAAATTTACCACCTGACTCTATTCCAGTAAAACCAGCTCTGCTGGCTTCAGATAAACATTGTTCCAATGTAGTTTTACCGCCTAGTTCAGGCATGTCATCGTTGCTCCAAGCTATCGGTGCTACACCTAATTTTATAGACATAATTTTAATAAAGTACTAAGTTTATATTACAAATAATAATTTTATACAAAAAAATATGATCAATGTAGCTCTTTTTGGATTCGGAAGAATTGGCCAAATGCATGCTGAAAACCTTATAAAAAATAAAGAAATAAAATTATTATATGTTTATGAAAAAGTTAATCAATTAAGCAACAAAGCACAAAGACTTTATGGGTGCAAAATTGAGAAAAATTATAATAAAATCTTTAATGATAAAGATGTAGATATAATTTTTATCTCTAGTCCTACAAATACACACATAAAATTAATTGAAGAAGGAATGAAAAGAAAAAAAACAATTTTTTGCGAAAAACCATTAGATTTAAATATTAATAAAATAGTCAAAACTTTAAGAAAAGTTAATAAAATTAAACCTAAAATTCAATTAGGATTTAATAGAAGATATGATCCAGGTCATTTTTCACTCAAAAAAGATTTAGATAATAATAAAATAGGGAAATTAGAAAAGATTATCATAACAAGTCGTGATCCTGCTCCACCGGCTATTTCTTATTTAAAAACATCAGGAGGTATTTTTAGAGATATGATGATACATGATTTTGATTTATGTAGATTGTATTTAGGAAATGATGAAATTAGTGAAGTCCACGCTTTTACCTCATCGTTTATGCCTTTTTATAAAAGAATAAAAGATCACGAGCTAGCTGTGGTTACTATGAAATCTAAAAATGGAGTAATCTGTGTAATTACTAATTCAAGACATTGCTCATTTGGTTATGATCAACGAGTTGAATTATTTGGAAAAAACGGAATGTTAATCTCTGGTAATAAAAAAGAAAACTCAACAGAATATTTTAATTCAAACCAAACAAACTCTCAAAAACCATTTTTAAATTTTTTTATTGAAAGATATAACGATGCATATAATTTGCAATTAAAAGAACTAATTGCACTTCACAAAAATAAAACTAAATCTAGATCTACCTTTAAAGATGGCTATAACGCTTTAAAATTAGCAAATGCGGCATATAAATCATTAAAGTTAAAAAAAACGATTAAAGTCTAATGCTTGTAATAACTTTTAAGTATACTTCAGGTTGTATCTAAAATATTTTTTTTTGAATTTACTCTTATAATTTGTTTTAATGCGCGCACATTAATTAACAACAAGAGGGAAATAATGAAAAAAGTATACTTAACAATTGCTGCTCTTTTAACATGGGCGATGACATCATTTGCTGCTTTAGCGGTTGATATTATTGTAGTGTCACACGGGCAAGCTAATGACCCTTTCTGGTCAGTTGCGAAAAATGGTGTAGATAAAGCTTGTAAAGATATGAAAGTATCTTGCAAATATACTGCTCCAGCAACATTCGACATGGTCGAAATGGCAAAGTTAATCGACAATGCTGTTTCTCAAAAACCAAAAGGTATCGTAATAACTCTGCCAGATGCTGCTGCTTTAGGTAAATCTGTTAAAGCTGCAATATCAGCAGGTATTCCAGTAATATCTATGAACTCTGGTTCAGATGACTACATGAAACTAGGAATTAGTGCTCACGTTGGTCAAACAGAATTTGAAGCAGGAGTAGGCGGTGGACAAAAAATGAAAGCTGCTGGTGGAAAAAAAGCATTATGTGTTAACCACGAAGTTGGTAACGTTGCTTTAGATAGAAGATGTGCTGGTTTCAAAAAAGGCTTTGGAGGTTCTGTAGAAATATTAGGAACATCTAATGACCCAACAGAAATTCAAAAAGCTGTAGCTGCTAAATTAGGTGGTGGATATGATACTATTCTTACTTTAGGAGCGGGTCTAGCAGGTGAAGCTGCTCTTAAAGCATTAGAGTCAGCTGGTAAAGTTGGAAGCGTTAAACTTGGAACGTTTGATATGTCTCCAGGTATGCTTAAAGCTGCTGCTGCTGGAAAGGTTGAGTTCTTAATTGACCAACAACAGTACTTACAAGGTTACTTACCTATAGCTATCTTTTCTCAATATATGAGATACGGAACTATGCCAGCTGGTGTAGTTATGACAGGACCTGGTTTTGTTACACCTAAAAACGCTAAGAGTGTAATTAAATGGGCTGCTCAAGGTTATAGATAAAAAATATATTAAAAAGGCCTAGCGAAATTTTGCTAGGCCTTTTTTTTAATTTTTAAATTATGTCTATAAAGTCTAAAAGTATAGAAAGTAAATCTGATTTTAATCAGGATGAAAGACTTAAAAAAGTTTCAAACTTAAAAATTCTTTTAAATAGACCAGAATTAGGCGCTTTAGGTGGCGCAATTCTGGTATTCTTATTTTTCGGCATTGTTGCAGGTGATACTGGAATGTTTAGCGCCTATGGTATTTTAAATTTTTTAGATGTTTCAGCTAATCTTGGAATTATTGCCATTGCAGCAGCAATGTTAATGATCGGAGGTGAATTTGACTTATCAATAGGATCAATGATTGGTTTTGCAGGTATTTGTATAGCCATTCCAGCTATCTATTGGGGATGGCCTCTATGGATGAGTATTATATTTGCTTTTTCAATGGCTGTTCTTGTTGGTTATTTTAACGGAATACTTGTGGTAAGAACCGGTCTTCCTTCATTTATAGTCACTCTCGCAATGTTATTTATTTTAAGAGGTGCGACATTAGCATTAACAAGATTAATTACTGGTCGTACACAAGTACCAGGTTTAAGAGTTTTAATTGAAAACGATCCTATAGCTTGGATATTTGCAACGGACTCATTTAAATGGGTTTTTACATGGCTAGGTTCAATGAATTTAATTGCATTAAGAACAGATGGAACCCCCTTAGCTACGGGCATTCCTCCTTCAGTTATTTGGTTTATAGCATTAGCAATTTTAACTACCTGGATATTAATGAAAACTAGATACGGAAATTGGATATTTGCATCAGGTGGAGATAAAAACGGAGCAAATAATGTAGGTGTGCCAGTGGGGAGAGTTAAAATAAGTTTATTTATTGGTACAGCAGTTGCGGCAACGATCTTTGCTACGATACAAGTATTAGATGCTGGATCAGCAGATACTATGCGAGGAACTTTAAAAGAATTAGAGGCAATCGCAGCTGCTGTAGTTGGTGGATGTTTGCTTACCGGAGGATATGGATCAGCTATTGGTGCAGCTTTTGGAGCAATTATTTTTGGAACTGTATCTATGGGTATTTTTTATACAGACGTAGACACAGATTGGTTTAAAGTCTTTTTGGGAGCAATGATGCTTATAGCTGTAATATTCAATAATTATATTAGAAGAAAAGTAACAGAGAGTAAATAATGTCAGACTATTTAGTTCAATTTAATAATATAAGTAAATTTTTCGGAAAAGTAATTGCACTTAAAGACGTAACTATGAAACTTCGTAAAGGTGAGATTATGTGTTTATTGGGTGATAATGGTGCAGGTAAATCTACCTTAATTAAAACACTTGCTGGTGTTCATAAACCTGATGAGGGAGAAATTATATTTGAAGGTGAAAAAATAATTTTCGATAGTCCAAAAGATGCTTTAGATATTGGTATTGCAACAGTTTATCAAGATTTAGCTTTAGTTCCTTTAATGAGCGTTACCAGAAATTTTTTTATGGGAAGAGAGCCTTTAAAAGGACCTCCTTTTTTAAAAACTTTTGATATAGAAAAAGCAAATAAAATCGCTGCTGAGAGAATGGGTCAAATTGGAATAGATGTAAGAGACCCATCACAAGCAGTTGGAACTATGTCAGGAGGAGAAAGACAGTGTCTTGCAATAAGCAGAGCTATCTATTTTGGTGCAAAAGTCTTGGTACTCGATGAACCAACCTCAGCATTAGGAGTTCATCAAGCATCTGTAGTATTAAAGTATATAGTTAAAGCTGCATCACAAGGTTTAGCCGTGATTTTAATTACTCATAACGTTCACCACGCTTATCCTGTTGGAAACAGTTTTACAGTTTTGAATAGAGGAAAGAGCCTAGGCACTTACGAAAAAAAGGACATTTCTAGAGAAAAACTTTTAAGTATGATGGCTGGAGGTGAAGAGCTTGATAAATTAGAAGTTGAGCTTAAAGAAATGAACAGAGTTTCTTCTTAAGAATGCAAGTAGGAATAGACTTAGGTGCTACTAAAATTGAATATGTTGTTTTAGATAATAATAATTCAGAGATAATTAGACAAAGAGAAAATACACCAAGCAATTATAAAAAACTTTTAGAAGTAATTTCATCTATTATTAAGAGATTATCTGCAAAATATAATCAAGATTTAAACGTAGGTATTTGCCACCCAGGATCAATGGACTCAATAGGTAGAGTTTTTAATACTTATAATTTAAAATGTATTAAAGATAAAAAAATTAAACAAGATTTATCATCATTAGTTTCAAATAAATTAAAATTCGAAAACGATGCAAATTGTTTTGCTTTATCGGAGGCTACAGATGGTGTTGCGAAAAATTTTAATTCAGTTTTTGGAATTATTCTTGGCTCTGGCACAGGTGGTGGATATGTAATAAATAGAAAAATAATACGTGGAGCAAATCACATAGCTGGTGAATGGGGTCATAATTTTTTACCTGGATATGGATTAAATGAAAAGAGAACTAAGATTAAATATGATTATAAATTCACATCTCAACAATTTATTTCAGGAAAAGGATTAGAAAAATTATACAAAAGCAAAAAAAATTTAAAAAAGAATGCACATCAAATTCTTAATAATAAAAGAAATAAAAAATTTATATTATCTTTTAAAGATAGACTAGCACGTTCTTTAGCTTCATTAATAAATATCATTGATCCTGATATAATTGTTTTTGGCGGGGGTTTATCAAATGAAATTAAGGATCTAGATGAAATAAAAATTATTGTAACAAAATATCTAGAAGTTAAAAAATTAAATACGGTTTTTAGTCATCCAGCTCATGGTGATGCAAGCGGTGTAAGGGGTGCTGCATTTTTAGTAAGAGATAATATTATTTGAGAATTTTTTTTATTTTTTCCTGGGTAAAACTAGGTGGAATTTTACATTTAGTTGACAAGATCTCAGTTTTTTTTGTCTTAGCGGACGTCATTATAGATTGAATAATATCTAATACGTGAAGAGAGAGATCACCATTACACATATGTTCCTTTTTATTTTCTATTGAATAAGCCATTTCAGATAAGCCAGCTCCTCTATAGTTTGCATTTGTAGGTGACTCATTAGCTCTTGAGCTTTGACTTTTTATATTTATCTTACCTAATTCTAAATTGTGTGTTTCGTGTTCTGTCCATTTACCTCCTAATTCAAGGCAGGTAAATACTGAACCACCAAACATATTAGGATCAGTTACAATAATTGATCCTTTTTCACCGTACAATTCTATATGATTTCTTTTGTGATCCTTTACATCAAAAGATAAAGTCATTTGAATAAGAGAATTGTTTTGAAATTCTAAAGTTGAAACATAAGTAGTGTCACATTCAACTTTAAACCTTTTGCCTTTTCTAGGGCCAATACCAATCTCTCTTTCTTCGAATACTTTTTTTGATCTGCTGGTGACACACTTAACAGGTCCTAATAAAGTTACTAAAGCTGTAATATAGTAGGGGCCCATATCAATTACTGGACCACCTTCTTTTTCTGAAAACCAAGGCTCGGGGCTAGGATGGTAAGATTGCACACCAGGATATGCAAAAATTGCATTTCCTAAATTTACTTTACCAACTAATCCACTTTCAATTAATTCTTTTGACTTTTGAATACCCGCACCTAGAACAGTGTCTGGAGCACAACCCAAATAAAGATTATTTTTTTTTGCTAAATCCAATAGTTTTTTTCCATCCTCAAAATTAATACATAGTGGTTTTTCACTATAAGAATGTTTACCTGAATTAAGTGCTTTTTCAGACACTGCGTAATGTGCTTGAGGTATAGTAAGATTTAAAATAATTTCTACGTTCTGATCTTTATATATATTATCTAAACTTACAGCCTCTATTCCATAATTTTTTGCACATTTATTTGCTGTTTCAATATTTAAATCAGCGCATTTTATGATCTTTATATTATTGAAATATTCTTGCGCTCTAAAATAGGTCTCTGAAATATGTCCGCAGCCAACTAGACCAACGTTAAAAACTTTATTCATAATGACTAAACACCTTTTCTTTGTTTTTTCTTACCTTCAAGATGTTCTTTAAGTGATTTTTTGTTTTCTTCTGTTGTAGGAATTCCAAGAGTAGGGCTTTCCCAGTAAGCTGATCCTTCTAACCATTGATAGCCATCAGTATGAATTGAAATTACATAAGTTTTTTTTGATTTCTTTGCTCGTTTAAATGCCTCTTCTAATTCAGCTATAGAATTAACATGTTCACCATCTGCTCCCATACTTTTAGCATGTCCTGCAAAATCTACAGGCACTAAGTTAGTATTCTTTGAACTTTTGAGTAAGCAATTAAATTCTTTACCACCTTTATATAATTGCAATCTATTAATCACGGCGTGGCCACCATTGTCACAAACAATTAGTATTAATTTATTATTTGTTATTACAGAGCTATATATGTCAGAGTTGAAAAGCAGATAAGATCCATCACCTACAAATGAAATAACTTCTTTATCTGGGTTTGCCATTTTAATACCAAGTGCCCCAGAAATTTCATAACTCATACAACTAAAACCCCATTCAGTTTCATGAGTATTTAACTCTCTTGGCTTCCAGACCTGTATTACTTCACCAACTAATCCCCCAGCAGCAGTAACAGCAATATCAGAAGGATCTGAATTTCTATAACAAGCTCCTATAACTTGAGCGTAGCTCGGAAGTTTTTGATTGGTTGGACCACTCTCTTTATCAACGTAAGCTTCCCAATTTTTAAGTTCTAATCTTGATTTTTTATACCAACTATCATCTGCTTTCCAGCTTCCCAAAGCATGGGATAGTTCCATTAAAGAAACTTTAGCATCTCCAACAATTGCTTGTGCCATGTGTTTATTTGCATCAAATCGTGCGGCATTTACAGAAACTAATTTAAAATTCGGATTTTCAAAATTTGCCCAAGAGCCAGTAGTAAAATCTGCAAGTTTAGTTCCAATAGCAATCGCTGTATCAGTTTCTTTACTTAAATTGTTTGCAGCTTTTCCACCTAATCCACCAATAGTTCCTAAATAATGAGTATGATCTTTTTTCATCGATGAATATCCCATAACAGTTTGTGTTACAGGAATGTTATGTTTTTTTGCAAAATTGCTTAATTCATCTGTTGCATCTGAATAAAAAACTCCTCCACCAGCAATAATAATTGGTTTCTTTGATCTTTTAATAAGCTTTGCTGCCTCTTTGATTTGGAAATCGTCTGGCCTAGGTCTTCTAATTGTATGAAGTCTTTCTTTAAAAAATTCTTCTGGATAATCATAAACTTCACCTTGAACATCTTGACTTAAAGAAATACATGCTGGTCCACAATCGGCAGGATCTAACATTACTTGTATTGCTTGTTGTAAGCTTGAAATGATCTGCTCTGGTCTAGTAATTCTATCAAAATATCTCACAACAGATTTAAATCCATCATTCTGTGTTATTCCAGGATTATTAAAATGTTCAACTTGTTGCAATACTGGATCTGGCATTCTATTAGCAAATGTATCACCAGGTAAAAAAAGTATTGGGAGTCTATTGCTCATTGCAACAGCTGCTGCGGTAATCATATTTGTTGATCCCGGGCCTACAGAAGAAGTCGCAACAAAAATTTGTTTACGTCTTTTAGCTCTTGAATAAGCTATACCTGTAAGAGCCATATTTTGTTCATGATGGCCTCTCCATGTAGGAAGCTCTTTTTGGTTTTCCTGAAGAGCTTGACCTAAACATGCAACATTACCGTGACCAAAAATTCCAAACACACCTGGAAATAAGGGTGCTTTTTTTCCATCTATGAGAGTTTTCTGAGCAATTAGATATTTGACTAAAGCGTGAGCACAAGTAAGTTGAATATTTTTCATAAATTCAATATAAACTATTTAATTAATATTCTTTATTCAACAATAATATATGTACGATAAATACGGACAGTTCATTGATGGTAAGTGGCAAAAGTCTGCAAGTGGTGAAACTTACAATGTAATTAATCCTGCAACTGAAGAAGTAATAGGGAAAGCATCAAAAGCAAATAGTTCAGACATTCAAAAAGCTCTTAAATCAGCTGAAAAAGGTTTGCAAATTTGGAAAAATACATCTCCCTGGGAAAGATCTAAAGTTATAAGAAAGATATCTGATCTAATAAGAAAAAGGGTTGATGTTCTCTCAAAATGGTTAACACTTGAGGTAGGAAAGCCATTATCGGAGGGTCCAGGAGAAATAGGTGGTGCAGCAGATATTTTTGAATGGAATTCTGAGGAAACTAAAAGAATATTTGGAGAAATAAATCAAAGTCGATTTCCAAATACCCAAATTCACGTTATGTATCAGCCAGTGGGCGTTGTTGCAGCTTTAGTACCGTGGAATTTTCCTGTTATCCTTGCATCTAGAAAAATTTCAACTGCCTTAGCTGCAGGGTGTTCAGTTATAGTTAAACCAGATGTAATTACACCAGGCAGCGTTATGGAAATAGTTGATATTTGTAGAGAAGCAGGAGTTCCGCCAGGAGTAGTAAATTTGTTATCTGGTGATCCGGCTGCAATTTCTGAAGAATTAATTAAGTCAGATGTTATTAAAAAGATTTCTATTACTGGATCAACACGAGTTGGTAAATTAATTCTCAAACAAGCTGCAGATAAAGTTCAAAGAGTAACAATGGAATTAAGTGGTCACTCACCATTTATAGTTTTTGATGATGTAGATCTAAATAAAGTTACAGATATGGCAATAACTTCAAAATTTAGGAATAATGGGCAAGTGTGTATTTCGCCTAATAGATTTTATATACACGAAAAGAAAAAAGATGAATTTGCAAATTTAATGGTCGAAAAAACAAAAAAACTAAAAATTGGGAATGGTATGGATAAAGATACATTGCTAGGTCCTTTATGTACTAAACAAAGGTTAGAGGGAGTTGAAAAATTAGTAGAAACTACAAAAAAAGAGGGTGGTAAAGTCTTGCTTGGAGGCAAAAGAGCTGCAAACTTTAATAAAGGATATTTCTACGAACCGACAATATTCGATAATGTAAAAGATAATTTTACTGTTATGAAAGAAGAGCCATTCGGCCCTATAGTTCCTATTTTAACTTTTAAAGATTTTGATGAAGTAATGGACAGAGCAAATAATAATGATCTAGGTTTATGTAGTTATGTTTACACAACTGATTTAAAAAAAGCTAATAAAGCGTCTGAAATACTTGAGACTGGTTGCGTAGCAGTTAATACCCCTGTTGTTGCTGTCGCCGAAGCTCCATTTGGTGGAATTAAACAAACCGGTTACGGTAGAGAAGGTGGTTCAATGGCTATAAAAGACTATTTAAATATTAAATATACTCATTTCGGTATTTCTTACGAATGAGAAAAAATAAAATAAAAGAATTATTTAAGGCAGGTAAACCTATCATAAACAGTTGGTTATCAGTGCCTAGTTCATTTTCAGCTGAAGTAATGGCAAATCAAGATTGGGACTCATTAACAATAGACATGCAGCATGGCCTAATAGATTACCCTAGTGCAGTTGGTATGTTACAAGCAATTTCAACAACTGAAACAACTCCAATGGCTAGAGTTAACTGGAATGAACCAGGTCAAATTATGAAAATATTAGATGCTGGTTGCTATGGAATTATTTGCCCGATGGTCAGCAACAGAACCGAGGCAGAAAAGTTTGTACAAGCTTGTCAGTATCCACCTAAAGGGTACAGAAGCTTTGGGCCTATTAGAGCAAGTATTTACGGCGAAAGTGATTACGCTAAATACGCCAATAGTGAAATTTTAAAGATTGCAATGATAGAAACAAAAGAAGCTTTGGAAAAACTTGATGAAATTTTAGATACTCCTAATCTTGATGGTATTTATATTGGCCCAGCAGATCTTAGTCTGGCGGTAGGAGAAGAACCAGGTTTTGATAGAGATGAAAAATCAAAAGCTTACAATGAAATTTTAAGAATTCTTGATGCAGCAAAAAAGAGAAATCTATTAGCTGGTTTACATAATGGCACGGCAGAATATGCTTTGAAAATGATTAAAAAAGGATTTAACTTAGTAACAGTAGGATCTGATAGCAGATATATTACAGCTGGTGCCAAATCTGATTTAGAAAAATTAAAAGGGATTAAAGGATCTAAATCTAAAGGATATTAAAAATAGATGTATTACGTATATATGCTCAAATCTATGGGCATAAAGTCAATTACATACGTAGGTTATACAAAAAACTTAAAAAAAAGAATCAATCTACATAATGCTGGCAAAGGGGCAAAATTTACAAGAGGCAGAAAATGGAAACTTATTTATATGGAAAAAAAGAAATCAAAAAAAGAGGCAATTTCTAGAGAATATTATATAAAGAAAAATAGAACTCTTAGAAATAAAATAAAAAATGAAAATATCAATTCTTTTACCATATAAGGAAAATTTTTCACCTGATTATCCCGGAGCCGTATCCTTATTCGTTTACGAAACATCTAAGATAAGTAAATTTAAAAAAACTATCACTATTTTCGGTAATACTCTTTACAAAAGAAAATTCAAACTAAAATATGTAAACATTGATCTGAAGAAAAATTTATTCGTCAGTCAAACAAATAATTATGTAAAAAAATTTATTGATTTGGAAAAAAATATAAATTCATCAATAATAGAAGTTCACAACAGACCTAGTTATGTACACATTATAAATTCAAAATTTAACAATAAAATTTTAACCCTATATTTTCATAATGACCCTTTATCGATGAATGGTTCAAAGACTATTGATCAAAGAAAAAAATTACTAAAAATTTGTTATAAAATAATATTTAATAGCTCATGGTCAAAAAAAAGATTTTTAGAAGGACTGGAAAATAAATTCGTTAATAGTAATAAATTATTGATTTTTTATCAGTCTGCTCAAAAAGGACAATTATCTCTAATTAACAATAAAAAAAAATGGATTACATTTGTTGGTAAACTAAATAGGGCTAAAGGTTATGATATTTTTGCAAAATCAATTGTTAAAGTTCTCAATAAGCATCCGGATTGGGAAGCAAAAATTATTGGTGATGAGAAAAGAGAAAAAATTCCACTCACACATAAAAAAGTTCAATTATTGGGTTTTAAAAAACATAATGAAGTCTTAAATATTTTTAAAAAAACAAGTATCACTGTAGCTTGTTCAAGATGGGAAGAACCCTTTGGTAGAACAAGTTTAGAAGCATCAGCTAATGGATGTGCGGTGATAATAACTAATAAAGGTGGTTTGCCAGAAACTGTTACTGATGCAAAAATAATTTCTAGATTAAACGAGAAAAATTTAACTAGTACTATTTTACACCTTATTAGAAACAAAAAACTAAGAAAAAAATTACAATCTTTATCAATTAAAAACTTCTATCTCACTCATAAAAATGTTTCAAGGATGATTGACGAATATAGATCTGAAAAACTTGATTTCAAAAAAAATATATTCCTTAAGATAAGACAAAAAAGTTTAAGAATTTTACATGTTACAAATTTTAACGAAAGGCTAGATGGGCGTCTTTTTTTTAATACTGGTAGACGATTAAATAATGGTTTTATAAGATTGGGTCACAGTGTTTTAGGATTCAGCGATAGAGATATACAAAAGTATTACAAATCTGTTAGCGATTTTAGAGGTTCAGCAACATTAAATGATAAATTAAAAAAAACTTGTTATAATTATAAACCTGATTTAGTAATAATTGGTCATGCTGATTTAATTTCGAGTCAACAAGTTGAAGAATTAAAACATGATAATCCTAACACCAAATTTGCTCAATGGTTTTTAGATCCACTAAATAAAAACGGACCTGACTATTTAAGAAATAAAGCAAGAATAATGGATAAGATAAATTTAATGGATGGTACTTTTTTAACAACTTGTCCTTCTGTTTTAAATTTTTTACCAAAAGATAAAAAAAGTTTTTATATTCCCAATCCTAGCGATGAATCTTTTGAAACGTTAAATAATTATAACCATTCCTGTCCTGTAGACGTTTTTTTTGCTTTAAGTCACGGCGTTCATCGAGGTAAGCTAAAGACTGGTAAAACTGACGATAGGGTTGATTTTTTAAATAGATTAAAAGGAATAACGCCTGATATCAAATTTGATTTGTACGGAATTAATAATGTTCAACCTATATGGGCTGATCATTATTTTAAAACTATTTCAAGAGCAAAGATGGGTCTCAATCTAAGTAGGGGAGATGCAATAAAATATTATAGCAGTGACAGAATTACACAAATTATAGGAAATGGACTAGTTTGTTTGATAGATGAAAAAACTCAATACACTAATTTTTTTAATAAAGATGAAATGATTTTTTATAAAAATGCAGAAGATCTGTCTGAAAAGATATTAAAAATAGCTAGAGATGAAAAACTTAGAAAAAAAATCGGAAGAAAGGGTAAAGAAAAATATATGAAGTATTTTAATTCAAATCTAGTTGCTCAATTTATAATAGAAAAAACATTAGATATAAGAAGTAAGAATGAGTACTTTTGGTCCAAATAGTTGAGAAATAAAGAAATTAATTAATAAATTTTGTGAACAAATATTTAATATTTAGAACAGATAGGATAGGTGATTTTTTAATTTCAGCAATTTTAATAAAATGCATTAAAAAAAATGATCCTAATTCAAAAATAACTCTTGTAGGATCCAAAAATAATTCCTCTTATATACGACATTTTGACTATGTAGATGAGGTGATCAAATTAGAAAATAATATTTTTGAAAAACTTAAATTAATTCATAAACTGAGAAGATATAAGTTTTCAAACATAATTGTTCACGATAACAAAAAAAGATCAAAATTTATTACTTTTTTTTTAAAATCAAAAAAGAAAATCTTTGTAGTAAATAATCAAAAAAAACCACATATTAATATTATTCAACATATTTTAAAAAAAATGAATTTTGAATACTATCAAGACTCTCTTGACTTATTTGACTATAATAAATTTAACAAATCACAAAATAATGAATTAATTCAATTACATTTCGATGAGAAATGGATTCATGATGAATATATAAACAAATTTACTAATATTGAACCTTCCGAACGGGAATTGATAGATTTAGTTAGGACAATTAAACAAAAAACTAATAAAGATTTAATTATTACTACAGGCATACTTTTACCGATGATATTAAATAGGATAGAACCTGATTTATATAAATTAAATGTAAGAATCTATAAAAAGCTTGATTTTCTCGAATTAGAAAAAATAACGTCTAAATCTAAAATATTAATTTCATGCCATGGTGCTATTTCACATGTAGCTGCCGCTTATAAAATTAAACAAATTGATATTATTGATAGAGGCTATGATTACAATAAATGGACTAATCATTTTAGAAATTATAACTCTATTTACCGAGAGAAATTTTCTGAATTAAGTAAAAATATAATAAGTAAAATATGAATTTTTTAAATAATTTTAATAATTCTAAAAATATTCGTTTTAAGTCTTTTGAAGAAACTTTAAAAATTTGCATCAAAAGAAAACATAAAATAATTGTTGAAACCGGTACTGCAAGAGGAAAAACGAAATTTTTTTTTTTTAATCAATATAATTGGAAAGATGGAATGAGTACTCCAATGTTTGCTGAATATGCTAAATATGTAGGCGGAAAACTATATACTTGTGATATTTCTAAAAAAAATATAAATAATGCAAAAAAATTTACAAGTAAATATTCAGAATATATAAAATTTAATGTTCAAAATAGTGTAGAATTTCTTGAGAAATTTGAGGGAATTATTGATCTTCTTTATTTAGACTCTTTAGATGGTCATGACACAATTTTAGCCTCTAATCACCAACTAAAAGAGGTAAAAGCTGCAATAGACAAATTGCACCAAAAATCATTGATTTTACTCGATGACAAGGGTTTAAAGACCAATTTATCAATTAATTTTTTAATTGAAAATGACTTTAAGATAATCTTTGAAACTAAATATCAAGTGTTACTCTCTAAATAATAATTTCTTAATTAAAAATTTTTAAAATAAAAATCTTTTTCAATTGTTTTAAAATGAATAAATTCTTTTTTTTTTAGATAATTTATTATATTTCTTTGTCGTTTTTCAAATAATTCAATTTGTAATATTACTTGGTTAAACTTTAAAAGATTATTAAAACCTTCCAAAACTTTGTCTTCATGTCTTTCTACATCAATCTTTAAAGCAATTTTTTCATTTTTTATTTTAATAATATTGTCCCCTATATACGTTTTACTTTGAATTTTATTTATTTTTTTATAATCATAATTCTTTATTTCTTCATCATAGGTATCATATATTGAATAACCACCTGTTTTATTTTTATCTGGCACCCACATTTCAACCTCTCGTTCAAGATTTGATAGTGCAAAATTGAAAGTTTTAATATTCAAAAAATTATTTAAATCCCTATTTTTTATCAATTGATCAAAATTTTCTTTTATTGGCTCAAAGGAAAACACTTGTCTTGTAATTTTTGATATGATCATAGAATAAAAACCCATATGAGCTCCAATATCTATAAAAAAATTTACTTTATTTTTTTTTATATTTTCAACCAGATATTCAATTTGTTTTTTTTCATAATTACCTTTTAAAAATATTTCTCTATCTATTGGATTAAGTAAATTTACATTAAGAAAAATATTTTTGTATTTTATTTTAACTCTTTTTTTTTTTAGTATTTTTATATAAATCTTTATAAGAGATGGTATTATCCTTTTAAATACCTTAATTTTATATATACTTTGTAAAATTTTTCTCATATTTTGATTTTATTAAGAGCGTTATTTTTAAATATATTAGCTTCTCTTATATATCTTCTTACCATTTGAGTTGTTTTATGTCCTGTCATTGCCATTATACTTCTTTCATCTGCGCCAGACTCTGCTGCCACAGTTGCAAAACCTGATCTTAAACTATGACCTGAAAAATCTTTATTTTCTATTCCTGCTGTATTTAAGTAATCTTTGATTATTAATACTACCGATTGATCAGTGAGCCTGTGACTGGTTAGTATTGAACCCTTTGCAAATCTCCTAAATATTGGACCAGTTTTTATTTTAGATAAGTTCAACCAATTCTTTAAACTTGTTACAGGACAATATTTTGAATTAGTAAAGTAGGGCAGTCCTTTAATTAGACCCTCTCCAAATTGATCAGTTTTTGATCTTCTTAAGGTTATTTTTACACCTTGTTCAACAAAATCTAAATCTTCATGGTCAATAGAAATTAATTCTGTCCTTCTAAAACCACCACCAAAACCCACAAGTATTAATGTTCTATCCCTTAATTTTTTAATTTTTGCTATTTTTTGTTCGTCTATTACATTAATTATTTGTTTTAAGTGGTTGATTAATAACGGTTTTTTACCTATTTGAATACTTCCTTTTTTTCTCTTAATACCCATTAAATTCTCAATTATAGCTGGATGTTTTGTATCTAAATAATGACCTTTAATTTTATGTACAATTCCAATAGATACTAACCTACGCCTTAAAGTGCTTATTTTTGATTTTGTAGAAAGATAAGTTAGATATAATGATACAACTTTAGGTTCAGTGGGCATTGAATTGAATCCATGTTTTGCACAAAATGCTCCAAAATCTTTAAAGTCAGATTTATAGGCTCTTAGCGTATTATTAGCTTTAGATAACTTGAGGTTGTTTAAAGTGTCCTCATGAAGTTTTTTAAGATCTGTTACTAAGTCATTCATATTACTATTGATAACAATTAATTATCATTAGTAATATATTAAGTGATTTTAGATGTCAATACGTATAATTTTAAATCTAATGATTAAATTTATTCTTCCTATAGTAGTATTCATAGCTGCTGTTTACGGGATTTCGTATTTCTGGACTAACTCAAGCTCTAAAGGCAAAAAATTGATAGCTTTAGGCTTAATAATAGCCCTAATAATAGGCTTATCTTTAACAATTTACTTAATATCTGACTAATGAAGCTAATAGGAACTAAATTTCAACAAAAAGTATGGACTTATTTGATGAAAATACCTCGCGGAAGCGTTAAAACCTACTCTCAAGTGGCAAAAGGCATAGGAAAACCGCTTGCTGCACGTGCTGTGGCCAATGCCATAGGAAAAAACCCTTATGCACCCAAAATTCCTTGTCATAGAGTTATAAGATCTAACGGATCTCTTGGGGGCTATTCTGGCAAAGGAGGAGTAAAAACTAAGAGATTTTTGCTAAAAAAAGAGGGTATAAGGCTCTAGAATTGTTATTTGACGGGCGATCGGGTCTATTAGCCCCTATTTGACTATATTTTTTGTCCACACACTAGTCAGTTGTACTCTATAATCAATGATTACAAAAAAAACGCCCTCTATGGCCGTTTAAACGCTATATTCAATACACGCAAAGCTTGTAGAATTATTGATTATTGCTGCTTTTAGAGTAGTCTAAAACACCCTATTTTGCTGTATTTTAGGCTTTCAATAGTTAATTTTTAAGAATTTATCTAGTAAATCCTCAATTTTAAGCAATTCTTTGGACTTATTACCTGCTTTTTTTAGCCTAAATAAGCATTATTTTTCAATGTTTATTTACATTTTTTATAATATATAGAAATAATACTTACCTATTACTTTATGTATTACTTTAATTATATTATGTAACTTACTGTATTTATTGAAAATATTTTAAGCTAAAATAAACTACTATTGGGATAGTTATAAATGACATTACGGTAGAAGTTACGATAACGCTAGCTACGCTATCAACCACCTTCCTCTCTGAATACATTGAACCAACCAAATAGGTTAAAACAGCGCTTGGCATACATGATTGAATTAAAAGAACACCAGCAGCAAAACCATTTAAATTAAGAAATTTAATTAATCCAAATCCTATTAAAGGTCCGATAATAACTCTAACCGCTCCTAGAATTGATGCATGAGTCCAAGACACTACTTTTAATCTTGATAAAGCAATACCTAAAGACATTAAAACTAAAAATATAGTAGCGTATGTTAGTAAAAATGTAGTGTTTTCTAAATATCCAGGAACATCCCATTCAAAATATAAAAAAATGACTGAAATAATTATTCCGTAAATTGGCATATTCTTAATTAATATTTCAAATGAAAAGCTTTTTTTGGCCAATAAAACTCCAAGTGTAAAGTGAAGAAGAATGATTACTGATGCAATAGCAGATGCGACCCCTAGCCCAGCTGTTCCATAAGCAAATAAACAAATAGGAATACCCATATTTCCAGTGTTGGGTAAAATTAATGGAGGCAATTCACTAATAAAATCTTTTTTAAGTAATAAAAGAAATATAATACCTACAATTGAAAAACCTCCGATTATTATAAGTGCATAAATAAAATATTCAGTAAAAACACTTAAGGTTACCCCGGTAGTTGTAATTGTGTAAAAAATCATTGCAGGTGTACCAACGTTGCCAGCAAAAGTGGTTATAAAATCTGTACTAATTTCAGGATTTTTTCTTCCAAGATAATAACCTACCCCAATAACAAAAAAAACAGGGGCAATAACATCAATGAGTTTTAAGTAGAGCTCCATTAAGCTCTTACATCAGATTTCCTTGGTTTTCTCAACTTATTTTTGAAATTTATAGCTTCTTCAAATTCCATTAGACGTTTGTGAATTGATCTTAATTCAGTAATTCTAGTCCAATTTTGTAAGAATAGTGAAAAACTACTTTGTACTTCTCTAAAAGCACTAGATGTTTGAATTAAAACACCTAACGTCATAGCACCAGTAAATAAACCTGGCCCCATTAATAAATACGGTACAATAATCATAGTTTGGTTATACATAATTAACCAAAGATCAAAATATCCGTAATGTAAGAAAAGTCTGTGATAATTGAATTTTATGCCCGTAAATAATTGTAAAATAGAGGGTGCTTGAGCGTAATTTTTTCTATCATCCTCACCATAAACTAACTCTTTTCTAAAAGCAGCTTCTACTTTTTGATTATTATATTCGAGACCTGGAAGTTTAATTCCAACAATCCAACTTATAACTAAACCACCTAAACTAGCCACTAAAGAGACCCACACAAGTGACCCGGAAATGTCTTTAAAAAAAGGAATTACTACATTAGACGAAAGCCCCCAAAGTATAGGAAGAAAGGCAATCAATAACATAATTGCCCTTACTACTTGTAAGCCTAAACTTTCTACAATTTTAGCAAAATTCATTGCATCTTCTTGTATACGTTGTGAAGCTCCTTCAACTTTTGCATCAACAGCTCTCCAATAAGGCATGTAGGAAAAAGTCATTGCTTCTCTCCACCTAAAAGCCCACAATCTTGTAAAATAATTAGTCACTGTGTAAATAATTACGTAAGGGATAGCTAACTTCATAAATAGAGCTATTCCATCATAAAATTCAGATAATTCCCTATTAGGAGCATCTTGTAAAAGATCGTAAAATCCTTTGTACCACTCATTAATCTTAACATCGATATAAGTTTGGGCTAAAAGTGATAATATTATAAAAGCAAAGCCGCCCCACGACCATAGTAACCACTTATTTTCTGTAAAATAACTACGCCACATAATTAATTTTTAAGAAAATTGTCTGCATAAGATTTTATCACAAATTCTTTCTTCTTTGGCTTAATTACTTTAAATAAAATATTATTTTTTTTAGCATAATCTATAGCTTGTTCTTTTGTTGAAAATTTTAGAACAACCTCTTCTAAAGTATCTGATGAGGTTTCCCAACCCATAAGAGGATTTATAGATGGGTCTTTAGTTTCAAATTCCAAAACCCATTTTTTAAGCTTTCCCCTGCCCGATTGCATTGCGGTTTTAGAAGGTATGTAAATTTTAGCTTTTTTCATGTTTATAATGGTCGGGGCGGCAGGATTTGAACCTGCGACCCTCTGGTCCCAAACCAGATGCGCTACCAGGCTGCGCTACGCCCCGATCGTCTGTTTTATAGGTTAATTACACCTTTTTGGCAATTGAAAGATAACCGCTATACAAGTAAATAGTAACTATGATCCAACGTATAACTAAGCCATTTAGAGAGTTTTTTAAATTAGAAGCCTCCTCTGGAATTATGCTTTTGATAGCAGCTATACTAGCATTGGTAATAAGTAATGGGACTTATAGTGATGAATATTTTTCAATTTTAAAAAAATACGTAATACTTGGAACAGATAATTTTGGACTTAAATTAAGTGTTTTGCATTGGATTAATGATGTTCTAATGGCAATTTTCTTTTTTTTTGTTTCTCTAGAAATAAAAAGAGAATTTTTGCAAGGTGAGTTATCAAATCCTAAACAGGCTTTATTACCTATAATAGGGGCTGTAGGAGGTATGGTAGTGCCTGCTCTATTCTATATATTTATTAATTACTCCGACAGCACAACATTAAATGGTTGGGCAATTCCATCAGCAACTGACATTGCTTTTTCATTGGGTGTACTGTCATTATTAGGAAAAAGAGTTCCAATTTCACTAAAAGTTTTTTTAACAGCTTTAGCAATTATAGACGATTTAGGTGCGATTGTAATCATAGCTTTTTTTTATTCAGGAAATATTCAATCTATTTATCTAGTTTTAATGTTATTATCAGTAATAGTTTTAATTGGATTAAATAAATTTAAAGTAAATAATTTTTTACTTTATTTAATAATTGGAGTTTTTTTATGGGACTTTACTCATCAATCTGGTATTCATGCAACTATAGCAGGGGTTTTACTAGCATTAACAATTCCACATAATATTAAAGATAATAAAAATTCGTTATTATTAAAATTGGAACATACACTCTCACCATATGTTGCTTTTGGAATTATGCCACTTTTCGCTTTTGCAAATGCTGGCGTATCACTTGAGGGATTAACTTTTGCAACATTGTTAAATCCTGTTCCTTTAGGAATAGTTCTAGGATTATTTTTTGGAAAACAAATTGGAGTTTTTGTCTTATCCTATCTATCAGTTAAGTTGAAATTAGCTGACAAACCCACTAACTCTACCTGGCCAGCTTTTTATGCAGTCTCGATACTTACAGGAATTGGTTTTACTATGAGTTTATTTGTAGGAAATTTAGCTTTTGCAAATAATTTGGAATATATGGATGGAGTGAAAATTGGTGTTTTAGCTGGATCATTATTATCAACTTTATTTGGTTATTTCTTATTACTTTTTTTTTCAAAGAAATGATTAGCAAAGAAATTGTTAGAATAGCTTCTAATACATCTAATGTGGGGCTAAAAGATACATATTCACATAAAACCTCATTAAAAAATAGATTATGTGGAGACAAAATAACTTTAGAATTAATTGTATTAAAAAAGAAAATATTATCAATGAAATATGAGACTGAGTCATGTATATATTGTGAGGCTTCCGCAAGCCTACTGTCAAAAAAAATCAAAAAATTTAACATTCAAACTATAAAAAATGAATTTAGAGATTTAAAAAGTATTTCTAAAAATAAGAGGTTTAAAATTCCTAAAAAATTTGCAGATTTTAATAAACTTTTTAATAGCGACAATTTTAATAGATTTAATTGTATATTTTTACCTTTTGATGCAGTAATTAAAGCTTTAAAATTATGAAAAAATTTTTAATAATATTAATCATGTTTGGTTTTTTTTCCAAGATCGCCGCAGATAATAATTCTAGTGCATATGATTTTAAGTTTACTAGTATTGATGGTAATCAAATTGAATTAAGTGACTATAAGAATAAGGTTATAGTTATAGTAAATGTTGCTAGTAGATGTGGATATACTCCTCAATACAAAAATTTACAGGATCTGTGGGCCAACTATAGAGATAAAGATCTGGTTGTTATAGGAGTTCCGACTAATAACTTCAAACAAGAACCGGGCTCAAATAAAGAAATTAAGGATTTTTGTGAGACTAATTTTGGTATAACTTTTCCAATGACTGAAAAAGTTAATGTAATAGGAAGAAATTCCCATCCTTTTTATAAATGGGCTAAAGAAGATTTTGGTATTGGTGCCATACCCAAATGGAATTTTCATAAAATTATAATTGGAAAAAATGGTAAAGTTATGGATACTTTTGCCTCATTTACAAAACCCTCTTCGAAAAAATTTTTAAGTGTAATTGAGAAATTAATTTAGAAGTTAAAACTAAGTCCGTCATAAGCCGGAATTATATTTTTGGGTAATTTTTTTTTTAATTCAAAATAATCTAGATCTGTATGTAAGTTTGTAAGTATTGATTTTCCTGGTTTAACTTTTTTAATCAATTCTAGAGCTTCTGCAAAATTATAATGTGAGGGATGTTTATCTTCTTTTAAACAATCAATTATTAAAAAATCAATATTTTTTAAAAGTTTTAGATTCTTATTTGAAATACCATTACAATCACTTATATAAACTATTTTATTTTTAATCACATATCCAGTAGCTTTAATTAAACCATGTTTAACATCGAAAGCTTGAAATGGTAAAATAGATTTTTTTTTCTTTATAATAAATCTGTTTTTAATTTTTTTGGCACTCATTATCGGCTTGTATCCATGCCTCTCCGAAAAACAAAAAGTATACTTGTTTTTCAATATATTTATTGTTCTTGAACTTCCATAAATAGGAATCTTTTTTTTATTTTTCCAAAAAAAAGGTCTCATTTCAAAAATTCCGGAGGTTTGATCTGAATGCTCATGTGTATAGACAATTGCATCTAAAGTTCTAATTTTATTTTTTAAAAATTGCTCTTTAATATCTGGTGATGTGTCAATAAGAACAGATAAATTATTCAATTGAATATGTGCGCAACATCTTGATCTAATATTTTTATTATTTTTGCTCAATTTACCTCTATAATTAGTAATCCAAGGAGAACCGAGGGAACTTCCGCAACCTAATATTGTAAATTTATTTTTCATTCTAACTTTCCAAAAAGTTTATAAAAATTATTAGTTGTAATATTTGAAAATTCTTCAAAAGTTAATTTTTTTAAATCAGATAAAAATTTAACTGTATGAATTATATAACATGGTTCGTTAGATTTACCTCTAAAAGGAACTGGTGCCAAATAAGGCGCATCTGTTTCAACTAAGATTTTTTCATCAGGAATTTGCATGAATGTATTTGCCAGATCAATTGATTTTTTAAAAGTTATAATTCCACTTGCTGAAATGTATGAGTCAATATCTAATAATTTGAACGCAAATTCTTTTGACCCAGTAAAACAATGAATTAAAATTTTAAAATCCTTTTCTTTTTTATTTTTTTTTAAAATTTCTAAAGTTTCTCTATCTGCTGACCTTGTGTGTATCACCAGAGGTAAATCGGTTTCTTGAGCTACTTTAATGTGTTTTTCGAAACATTGTAGCTGATCTTTTTTCTCAGAGTGATTATAATAAAAATCTAAACCTGTTTCTCCTATGCCTATTATTTTTTTGCTTGAATTTACCCTGGATAAAATATCAGATATTTTCAAATTTTTATGATTTTTAGCTTCATGAGGATGAACTCCATATGTTCCATAAACAGAGTCATATTTTTTTACTATTTCTAAAATTTTATTAAAACTTTTATCCTCTGTTGAAATTGTTAACATATATTTAACACCTTCTTTTTGTGCTCTATTAATTGTATCACCAATATCTAAAGACATCGGCTCATAAGTTAAATGGCAGTGAGAATCAATTATCATTTTCTATTTTTTTAAAAAGTATGTCTAAATTTTTTAATTCTTGATTATGATCGAAAATACTATCGTTTGAAATATTTTCAATTAAAAGGTCTTTTTTTTTTAAATTTATTACGTCTAAAACTTTATTTGTAGATTCAGGTATTATTGGATTCAACAAAATAGATATATTTTTAATTTGTTCAACACTTGTATACAGAATTGTATTCATTCTATTAGGATCAGACTTTTTCAGTGACCAGGGCTCTGAGTCATTAAAATACTTATTAGCATCAAAAGAAAAGCTAACTACAATTTTAATGTATTCATTTAAATTTTGTTTATTAATTAATTTTATTAAATCTGGGATTTTATCTTTTAAATTATCGAGCATTTTAATATCTTTTGTTTCTAGTTTATTAGATCTTGGTATTCTATTACTGCAATTTTTTTTTATAAAAGAAAAAACTCTTTGACATAAATTTCCATAATTATTTGCTAAATCATTATTTATACAATTTTTTAGATTTTGCATTGAAATAGAACCATCGTTACCTAAAGAAACTTCTTTTATTAAATAATATCTCAACTGATCAATGCCATATTTATTTATTATTTCTATTGGATCCAATATATTTCCTAAAGATTTTGACATTTTCTTTTCATCTGACAAAATCCATCCATGTCCAAAAACTCTTTTTGGTAAGGGTAATTTAGCAGCAAGAAGAAATGCAGGCCAATAGATAGCATGAAATCTTAAAATGTCTTTTCCAATAATATGGACATCTGCGGGCCAAAAAGATTTATATTTCGTTCCATCTGTATCAGGAAAATTTAATGCACTAATATAATTTGTTAAAGCATCTAACCATACATATATAATATGTTTACTATTTTCTGGAACTTGAATACCCCATGTAAAAGATGTTCTGCTAATAGATAAATCTTTTAACCCCTTTTTTACAAAACTAATAACTTCATTTTTTCTCGATGATGGTAGTATAAAGTCTTTATTTTTCTTATAATAATCTAGCAATTTATCTTGCCAAGCAGATAGCTTAAAAAAATAAGACTCTTCTTCTACCCAATCTACAGTAGATCCAGAGGATTTAGCTATTCTTTTACCCTCTTTCTTTTCAACTTCGTCTTCATCATAGAACGCTTCATCAGAAACGGAGTACCAACCACTATATTTATCTAAATAGATATCACCAGACTTGACTAATCTGTTCCATATATCTTTAACAGCATCATAATGTCTTTGTTCAGTAGTTCTTATAAAATCATCATTTGTTAAATTTAATATTTTAGTTAGTGATCGAAATTTTTCTGAAAGTTCGTCGCAAAATTCTTTAGGATTTTTATTATTTTTTTCTGCTTCTTTTTGTATTTTTTGACCATGTTCATCAGTGCCTGTTAAAAATAAAACATCATATCCCTCTAATCTTTTAAACCTAGCAAAAATATCAGCCACAATACTTGAGTATGCGTGACCCATATGTGGCTTACCAGAGGGGTAATAAATAGGCGTAGTAATGTAAAAATTTTTATTCATAATTAATTTTATTATTGACTGCAGATATTAAAGCATTTTGATTAATATTGTACATCATAAAACTATTTAAATTTTTAAAAATAAAATTCTTTAAATCATAAATCTTATCATCTCGAAAAATTTTTTTTTCTTTTAGTTCTCTTAAATAGAAATCAGCGATAAAAAAAGTCATATCAAAAAACAAATTTTCCTTATGTTTTTTATATAAATTTAACAATAAATTAAGATTTTCAGTAAAATTATTTGAAAAAGAAATATCATATTGTTTAATTATGTAGTTAAATTTAATAAAATATCCTGGTGTTAAATGAGTTTTTTTTGGGTCAAGAACTACTTCAATTGTAAAATGATCTATTAATTTATTAATAATATTAACTCTTTCTTCTTCGCTTAAAACAATCTTTATTTCTAATGACCTTGATTTTATTGTATCTAAAATAGCTTTTTTTTTATTATTGATGAGAATAAAAAAAATATTTTTACTAGGTTCTTCTAATATTTTAAGCAATGCGTTTAATGAGTTTAAATTGAATAATTCAATATCATCAAAAACAATAAATCTTTCTTTATTTAAAATGGATGAGTGGAAAATTTTTTTTTTTAATTCTCTAATATCATCAATTTTAACAGAAGTATAATCAGCACCATTTACATAAGTAATATTAGGAAATAAATTATTTTTAAATTGATTATAAAAAATAGAAGATTTTATTTGAACAAAATTTTTCTTATCATAATTTTTCTCATCAAAAATAGAATATAGGAAATGATTTACTAAAGTTGATTTTCCTAAGCTTTTGTTTCCAGTTAACATAATAACTTTAGGCAATTTTTTTTTATGGTAAAGAGATGATAAAAAGGTAAATTGATTATTTAATCCAAAAAGATTTAAAGTATTTTTGGGATTAAAAAAAATAGGATTATTCATTTATATTTAATCGTTTTTTTACAATATCATAAATTTTATTTTCAAGCTTATCGTCATTATTAGAAGAATTAAGGATAAAATAATTTTTTTTTGATTTAGCTATTTTTATAAAAGAGTTTTGAGCTTTTGTATAAAAAGATTGTGAAAATTTATCGTATCTATTTTTTTTTTTTCTTTTTTTTAATCTTTTACTCGCAGACTTATTGGAAACCTTTAAAACAAAAACAATATCTGGTTTAACTCTTTGAAGAATTTTTTCATGTATATTATTAATGAATTTTAAGTCAACTTTTTTCCCCAAGACTTGATAAGCTATTGTTGAGTCTATAAATCGATCGCAAATTACAATCTTTTTTTTAATTAATGCGGGCTTTATTTTATTTTTAACATGTTCATTTCTTGCTGCTAAATAAAGTAAAGTATCTGTATATTTATCAAATTTTTCCGTATTATCATTATCAAAATAATCTTTAAGAATTAAGTTTCTAATTAATTCTGCACTTCTGGTTCCACCCGGCTCCCTGGTCAGAATTGTTTTGATCTTTTTTTTTTTTAATTTGTTAAAGAGTTTTTTACTTTGAAAAGATTTTCCACAACCTTCTACTCCTTCGAAAACTATAAAATAAGGTTTTTTTTTATACATCTCCCCATATCAAATAATTAAGGGATGTTAAAAGACTTTTAAAAAAATTAACTTTTTTTAAGTCTTCTGCTGCATATAACGGTAAAGTTTTAAGAACTTGATCTTTTTTATTTACGATTATGTTTGCTACTTGTGAACCCTTCTGAATTGGAGCTGTAATAGGACCAGTATACTCAAGTGAAATTGATAAATGATTTATGTCTTTTTTGTTTATTGTAATGTAATAATCTTGTTTGGTGGTTGCTTTAATCTTATTTTTTGTACCTAACCATGTATCAAGCTCGAAGAAGGTTTCACCTTTTTTTGAAATCTCAAAAGTATTAGTATTTCTAAAACCCCAATTTAGTAATTTAAAAGACTCTGAGCTTCTTTGATTTTTTGTTTCAAAACCTGAGGCAACTGCTATGATCCTTCTATCTTTTTTTTTCATTGTACTAGCAAGTGAATATTTTTCGACAGCTAAGTAACCAGTTTTAATTCCATCAACACCAACATTTTTATATAATAAAGGATTTCTATTACCTTGTTTAATAGGTTCACCACCTGTCCTATCCCATGTAAAAGTTTTTTCAGCAAAAAGCTCATAGTAAATTGGATAATTTTTAATCAAGAATTTTGACATTAAAGCTATGTCCCTCACTGTTGAAATATTATCTGGATCATTTATTCCTGAAGAGTTTGTAAAATTAGTTGATGTCATGCCTATTTCGCCAGCTTTTTCGTTCATCATATCTGCAAAATTTTCTTCAGAACCAGCTATACCTTCGGCTAAAGCAATACAGGCATCATTTCCTGATGCAATAATTATACCTTTTAAAAGATTCTCAACTGAGACTTGATCATTTATCATAATAAACATTGATGAGTAGCCAGCTTGAGATAATCTCCAAGCATTTTCAGAAATAGTAAATTTATCGTCTAAAGCTAGTTTGTTATTTTTAATTAAATCAAAAGCAACTATAGCTGTCATAATCTTAGTCATAGAAGCAGGATATATTTGGCTATCTGGATCAAGTTCAAACAAAACTTCATCTGAATGATAATCTAATAATATTCCAGTTCTTGCTTTTAAATTTGGATTGGCAAATGTATCAACATTCAAACTAAAAAAGAAAAGTATAACAATTAAAAATTTATTCATTTATAAAAATATTTAACTCCTCGAATCCGAAATTTTTAAGCTTAATGTAGTCATTTTTTAATAAATTAACAGAAATATATGGTCCTGAAATAACTTGCGTTTCCTTAGTATTTATCTTCCTTATTTTAAGTTTTTTATTATCAAATTCGCTCAATTCTTTTAAGATTCTTTGTCTTAAAAATTTAGCTGTCTCATTTGAATAAAATGAAGCAATATGTATGAACATTTTATCTAATTTTTCTTTTTTTTGTTTATCTTTATTTTTTGAAATATTTGAAATTTGTACAGTAGCGACTGGGGCTTTTGAAGGTATTTTTTTTTCTTCATTAAATATCTCAGCTTTCTTTGCTACAAAAGATTTATTTTTTTTTACCTCAATCAGTTCAAGTATTGGTAATTCATTATTTAAATCTAATTTTTCTGCAACTGGCTTAGTAATTAATATTTTATAAAAATCTGGATATTTTATTCGTTTAGTATTTTTCAAAACTATATATTGTTTATTTTTAGGGTTAATGATTTTAATTAAAGATCCAATTTTTAAATTTTGATGTGAAATTTGTAATAATTCGTTATTTAATTTTCCGCTTATATTTTTATTATCAAAATCTATATCATTATATATATATGCAAATCCTTTTGCGCTATATAACTGTTTTTGGTTAACAGTAGACATATGAGGTGCACAAGATAGATATAAAATAAAAATTATTAATAGATTAAATTTCATTTTTAAAATTTTCTTTTAAAGTACATACAGCTAACGCAAATCTCAAAGATCTATTCCAATTTAAAATTTTTTCATAATTTTCAAAAATTATGTAAGCAGGTGATAATGTTTCTGCACCTGGTATAATATCCTTATCTGGTATTATTATTGCAGCAACAATATTTTCATTTATATTTAAACCATCAAAATTTTTAATATATTTTTTTAAAAATTTAATTTTTTTCTTGTTTTTAATATTTCTTGCAGATGAATTTAGGTATTTTTTTGGTATATTTTCTTGAAGCTCAATCTTAAAAAAACATGGTTGATTTTTTTTCCAGCCTATAGTTTTTAAATAATTTGCTGCCGAGGCAAATGAGTCCTCAATTTTTTTTAATTCAATGGTTTCGTTTTTATTATAATCAATTGCGTAATTTCTAATGGTTCTCGGCATAAATTGAAAGTTTCCAAAAGCTCCAGCCCAAGATCCATATAATATTTCTTTACTGATAATTTTTTTATCCACAAGTTTTAACAAAATTAATAGTTCCTGTGTAAAAAAATTACTTCTTCGTTTATCAAAGCTTAAAGTTGCTAGAGATGAAATTATATCCATTTTTCCTAAATATTTACCAAAATTTGTTTCGATGCCCATTAAAGCTAGAAGCAACTCTTTTTCTACGTCAAATTCTTTTTCTATAGTTTCAATAATAAATTTTTCTTTTTTATAGAGTTTTAATCCTTCCCTGACCTTGCGACTTGAGGTTCTTTTTTTTATATATGTGAAAGTATCCTCGTAGAACTCTGGTTGATAACGATCATATTCTATTACTTTTGGTAAAAATTTAGCTCCTGACATTATTTCTTTAACGACATTTTCAGAAACTCCGGAATTTATAGCTTTAATTTGAAAATCTTTTAACCAGATATTAAATTCTTCTTTTGCAAAAGATTGAACTGAGATTAAGAGATATAAAACGAATGAATTTATAAATAATTTAAACATTTTTATAATTATCATAATTAATTGATATTAACTAGTTTAACAAAATACCACTTATTTATTGTTATTTTAGCTCTTTGATAGTATTAAAGAAACCTGGTTAAATTCTTGGAGAGGTGGCTGAGCGGTTGAAAGCACTGGTCTTGAAAACCAGCAACGGGGCAACTCGTTCGTGGGTTCGAATCCCACCCTCTCCGCCATTAAATTTTAAAATCTTTGAAAATTCCAGAAATTTTGTTTTTTTCAATATTTTTCTCCGAAATGTCATGCTGATAAAAATTTAATATAGTTTCGTCCTCGAATTTAAGAAATTCATCCAATGCAATTAAAAGATCTTCGTCAAAAGTGTGAATATACTTATTAACAAATGAGCTTAATAAAATATCCATTTCTTTTGTCCCGCGATACTCTGCACGATAAATCAATTTTTTTTTTAATATTTCTAATTTATTGTTCATAAAATTATATTATACATAATTTATACAATTTAATGAAAAAAGATTTTTTATTTACTGATATAGACAATCTTAAAGGTGTCGGTCCTCAATTATCCAAGTATTTAAAAAAAAAAAGAATAGAAAAAATAAAGGATGTTGTATTAAATTTACCTTATTCAGAAACAGACAGATCAAAAATTAATAATATAAATGAGCTTGAGGTTGGAAAAATTCAAACAATAAAAGTCTTAGTTAAAAAGTTAAATTTTCCTAGAGTCAGAAATCTGCCAAATAAGATTTTTTGTGAGGACCTGACTGGAAAAATTGAAATAGTTTACTTTAATAGTCGAGAAGGATATTTAAGAAAATTATTTCAAATAAATAATTGGGTTATTATAAGTGGTAAGATCAATTATTTTAATAAAAAATATCAAATTACAAATCCTGACTATGTAACAACGGTAGAAAACCAGGACTATGTGGTTAAAAATATACCTAAATATAATTTGACTAAAGGTATTAATGAAAAAAAATATAGGTCCATAAGTGAACAAGTCATTAATAATTTGCCACATGTTGAAGAATGGCTCGATACAAATTTTATAAAAATAAATAATTTAATAAATTGGAATGAAGCTATAAAAGATCTTCATTCTTCGACGAAAGCAAGAAATAAAAAGTCTCAAAGTTATAGAAGAATTGTTTTTGACGAACTGTGTGCAAATTTTTTAAGTTTGTCTGAAAATAGAAGAAGAATTAAAAAAAGCAAATCTCCTAAAAATTTCGCAACAAATAATTTAAAAAAAATATTAAAAAGTTTACCTTTTGATCTTACAAAGAGCCAAAAAAAGGTACTAGAAGAAATTAACTTTGATTTACTTAATAATAAAAGAATGTTTAGAATTGTTCAAGGTGATGTGGGATCTGGAAAGACTATCGTATCTTTGCTTTCAGTATTTAATGTGGTTAGCAATGGTTATCAATGCGCTCTGATGAGTCCAACAGAAATTTTAGCTAGACAGCATTATGAACTATCTAAATACATTTTTAGAAATAATAAATTGAAAATTGAATTTTTAACGGGAAAGACGGAATTTAAGAAAAAAAAAGAAATTTTACAAAATTTGGAAAGTGGTAACATAGACTTATTAATTGGAACTCATGCTTTATTTCAAAAGAAAATTTTTTTTAAAAACCTTGGATTAGCAATAATAGATGAACAACATAAATTTGGAGTCAGACAAAGAAGTGATCTTGCAAAAAAAGGAGGTGAAAACTGCGATGTATTATTAATGTCAGCTACACCTATCCCAAGAACGCTTATGATGTCGCTTTACGGAGATATGGATATTTCTAAAATTACAGAAAAGCCTGCTAAAAGAAAGAAGATAATTACGTTAAGTAAACCTGAAAAAAAAATTGATGAGCTATGGCCCTACATAAAAAAACAAATTGACGTTGATAACCAAGTTTTTTGGGTATGTCCGCTAATAGAAGAGTCTTCTGTATTAGATTATTCATCAGCTAAAAAAAAATTTGATTTAATTAACAAAAGATTTCCTAATCAAGTAGGACTTATTCATGGAGGTTTGGATAAGATTGAAAAAGAAAAAATTTTAAAAAAATTTTTATTAAAAAAGATTTTAATTCTTGTTTCTACAACTGTGATTGAAGTAGGAATTGATTTTCCAAATGCAAATTTGATCATTATAGAAAATGCAGATAAATTTGGTCTTGCTCAATTACACCAGTTGAGAGGAAGAGTTGGAAGGGGTGAAAAACAAGCTACTTGTATTTTATTATTCAAAGATAGCTTAAGTAAAAATGCTGTTAAAAGAATTAAAACTTTGAAAAGCTCAGATGATGGTTTTTTAATTGCTGAAGAAGATCTTAAACTAAGAGGATTTGGAGATTTAATCGGATATCAACAAAGTGGTATAAAAAATTTTAAATTTGCTGACCCTGTAAATCATGAAGATTTATTTATACTTGCTGAAAAATTTGTAAAAAATATTCAAGAGAATGTTAATCAAGAAAAATATCTATTTCTATTAAAACTGTTTGATAAAGCAGACATAATTAATACCGGTGAAATCTAGTCTATATTTGTAGTTCCTGCTGAAACTATAAATTTCGATGCTTGTTCAAAGGACACATCAAGATAAATTAAATCTTTTTTTGGTACCATTAATAAGAATCCACTTGTAGGATTTGGAGTTGTAGGCACAAAAACATTAATAATTTCCTCTTTTATTTTATCTTTAATTATTCCTTCATTTTCTTTTGTGGCAAAACCAACAGCCCACACTCCTTTTCTTGGATACTCTAAAAGAACAACACTTTTTTGTTTATTGTCAGTTTTAGTAAAACTTTCAGTCATTTGGCCTATAGCTGAATAAATAGTTCTTAGTATAGGTATTTTTTTTAAAATATTATTAAATATTTCAAAAAATTTTTTCCCAAGGAAAGAAAGAGATAACCAGCCAATTAATGTTATAATTATTAGTGCTATTATTATTTCAACTCCAGGTATATCGAAAGGTAAATAATTATTAGGATTAATCTCTTTAGGAATTATCTTTCCTGAGATCCTTATTAAAAAAAGTGTAAGATACAAAGTAATTCCAATTGGAATTAAAACAACAACACCAGCTATAAAATTATTCCTTAATTTAGCAAAGATTGATTTTTTTATATTAAAATTAGACATTAATTTAAGAATAGCTTGAATATACAATAAATATTATAATTAAGATAAAAATTGCAATTAATAATTTATTATTTAAAATCATGAATCTAATATGTATAACATAAATAGAAGAAAATTTCTTGGCTATTTTGGATGTGCCTGTTGCTCCTTTGTTTTACCGTCATGTTCAACTGTACCCATTACCGATAGAAAACAACTTAGTATTATTCCTGAGTCTCGAATAAATAGACAAGCGGCTACAGCTTACGAAAATTTTAGAAGTAAATCAAAATTGATTACCAGTGGGCCACAGTTGAAAGAAATAAGAGATATTGGAAAAAAAATGGAAAATTCAGTTAGTGCTTTTTTTGAGAATGAAGATAAAAAGGATCCTACAAAAAATTTTGGTTGGGACTATGTTTTAGTTGACAACGACAAAATTGTTAATGCTTGGTGTATGCCAGGAGGTAAAATTGCCGTCTATACTGGGTTGTTAAAAGTTACAAAAAATACTGACGCCCTCTCTATTGTAATGGGACATGAAATAGCCCATGCAGTCGCTAGACATTCTCTAGAAAGAATGAGTCATGCCATGACAATTAATTTGGGTACAACAGTTGCTGATATATTTTTAGGCGGGGCAATTAATAGAACTAGAAATACGGTTGGTCAAAACACTGGTTTAGATATTTTCCAACTAGGCATTATGAATCCTTTTGGAAGAAAACAAGAAACTGAAGCTGATTATCTAGGATTAATTTTTTCATCACTCTCAGGTTTTGACATAAGAGAGTCAGTAAAATTATGGCAGAGGATGTCAGAAAAAAATAAAGGTAAAGAACCGCCTGTTTTTTTAAGCACACATCCTAGTAGTAAAAAAAGAATCGAAAATCTAAATAATTGGATTACTGAGGTAATTGTTAAATACCCACCAATTAAAACTTAATTATTGGTGAGCCCTGATGGACTCGAACCATCGACACCCTCCTTAAAAGGGAGGTGCTCTACCAACTGAGCTAAGGGCCCTCAAAGAATGTTCTTTTATATTCTTATCATTAAAATTTCAAATACTTAATGGTACAAATTTATATATTTTTTATAAAAAGAGTGAAAAGTGCCATTCTTAATATTTTTCTGAATTTCCCGCATAAATTGTTGATAAAAATATATATTATGTAGAGAAATAAGCATTGATGCCATCATTTCATTAGATTTTATTAAATGATTTAAATAACTTTTAGAGTACTTATTAAGATCTTTTATTTCACAATTTTCATCCAGCGGCATTTTATCATTCTTAAATTTGGAGTTTTTTAAATTCAATTTTCCTTCCCATGTAAAAGCTAAACCAGTTCTCCCAGATCGTGTTGGCATTACACAATCGAACATATCTATTCCTTCTTTTACCGCACCGAGAATATCAGAGGGAGTTCCAACTCCCATTAGATATCTTGGTTTTTCTTTTGGTAAAAAACTTGTAGACTCATTTAAAATTTGAAACATATCAGACTGTTTTTCGCCAACTGCTAATCCGCCCATTGCGTAACCGGCAAAGTTTATTTCAACTAATTTTTGTATACTCTCAACTCTTAGGTCCTTAAATAAACCACCTTGCGCAATACCAAATAAAGCTTTAGATTTATCATTTCCAAATTCTATTTTACTTCTCTTAGCCCAATTCGTTGAAACATTAATAGCTTTAGATAAGATTTTTTTATCTTTTGTTAACTTAGGACATTCATCTAAAACCATAATAATATCTGAATTAATAGATTTTTGAACTTGTATACTTTTTTCAGGACTTAAAATGATTTTTTTTCCATCTAGATGTGAGCTGAAAATGGCACCTATTTTTGGATCAATTTTGTTAAATTTAGATAAAGACATAATTTGATAACCACCAGAGTCTGTTAGTATTGGTTTATTCCAATTCATAAAACTATGAAGGCCATTAAATTTTTCTAAAATTTTAACACCTGGTCTAAGTAGCAAATGATATGTGTTTCCTAAAATAATTTGAGTTTGAGTTTTTAATATATCATCAGTAAATATTCCTTTTACCGTGCCTTGTGTTCCAACTGGCATAAATGCTGGGGTATCTATGGTTCCTCTTGGTGTATGAATCTTTCCTAGCCTAGCTTTGTCATCTTGAGCAATCAACTCAAAAGAAAATTCTTTTCTCGGCATTTACTGCTATTTTGATTTAATTGAGATAATTTTATCTGGATTTGCGACTGCACCACTATTTGGGTCTCCTTTTTTAATCATGTCCACAAATTCCATTCCTTTGATAACTTTTCCAAAAACTGAATACTGTCTATCTAAATGAGGCGCGGAGTCAAAACAAATAAAAAACTGGCTGTTTGCACTATCTGGATCAGCAGATCTTGCTGCAGAAAGTATTCCTCGTGTATGAGCTATATCAGTAAATTCTGCTTTAAGATTTGGTAATTCAGATCCACCTGTGCCAGCAAGTGATAAATTAAAATCTAAATTACTGGAGTTACCAAATTTTACATCTCCTGTTTGAGCCATAAATCCGTCTATAACTCTGTGAAATACCACTCCATCATATTTTCCTGAACTTGCAAGTTCTTTAAATCTTTTCACATGATTTGGGGCTTTCTCTGGATAGAGTTCAATTTCAACATCACCATAAGTAAGTTTTAAAATCATAAGATTATCTTGAGCTAATATATTACTAGTTAGTAAACTAAAAATCAGGATAAATAAATAGATTTTTTTTTTCATTAAAATTTATTTTTTAACATTTTAACAGTTGATCGTGTAACAAACCTATCGATATTACCACCTAAACTAGCGATTTCTTTAACAAATTTTGATGAAATAATTTGATTTTCAACATCCGACATTAGAAACATTGTTTCTATTTTTGAATTAAGCTTTTTGTTCATACCGGCCAATTGAAACTCATATTCAAAATCTGAAACTGCTCTTAAGCCTCTTATGATTGTGCTTGCCCTGTATTTTTTACATAAATCAATAGTAAGATCATCAAAAGAGACTACTTTAATCTTATTTTTACTAAATTTAAGATCTTTAAATAATGAATTATTAATAATATTTAATCTTTCATTAATAGAGAAATGGTAATTTTTATTAATATTGTCTGTTGTAGCAACTATTATTTTGTCAAATACATTTAAGGATTTTTTTATTACATCAATATGTCCATACGTAATTGGGTCAAAAGTACCAGGATAAATAGCTATGTTCATCTTATTGTATGTTATCTTCAATTTTAATCACAGATACAACTTTTTCGCTACCAGATAATTTCTTAATTCTAACGCCTTGAGTGTTACGACCGGCAACTCTAATTTCCTTTACCGCGCAACGCATAATGCTACCTTTATCAGTTGATAAAATTATTTCATCGTTTTCACTGACAACTAATGAAGAAGATATATTTCCGTTTCTAGGTGAATTTATGATACCTATAATACCTTTACCACCTCTATTAGTTACCCTGTAATCTAAATAAGACGATCTTTTTCCATATCCATTCTCTGATACGGATAAAATAAATTTATCTACTCCATCTTTAATCTTTTTATCCTTGTTAATCATTTTTGGGTCTATCTTACTATTATCCAAAATTGATATTGAAATTACTTTATCTTTGTCGCTTAATTGAATACCCTTTATTCCTTTAGAAGCTCTACCTTTGAATAATCTTAATTTTTTCGATTTAAATCTAATACATTTGCCTAACTGAGAGCTTAATAAAATGTCTTGATCGTCTCTACAAATTTTTACACCTATAATTCTATCGTCTTGATCCAGCTTCATTGCTATTTTTCCACTATTATTTATATTTACAAAATCTTCTAAGGTATTTTTTCTTATATTTCCTTTAGCAGTTGCAAAAACTACCATTAAATGTTTCCACTCAGCTTCATCCTCTGGTAGTGGCATTATTGAGCTTATTGAATGATGACTTTTAAGTGGAAGGATATTAAATATTGATTTACCTTTGGAAGCTGCTGTGCCCTCGGGTATTTTATGGGCTTTAATTTTGTAAACTAAACCTTGCGTAGAAAAAAATAAAACTGGGGTATGTGTGTTTGCTGTAAATATTTGAACAACAAAATCTTCCTCTCTTGTTGATATGCCTGTTTTTCCTTTTCCACCTCTTTTTTGTGTTTTCAAGGAGCTAAGTGGACTACGTTTTATATATCCCTGATTTGTAATGCTTATAACTACTGACTCTTTTTGAATTGTTTCCTCTATATTATAATTAAGTACAGCATCTATTATTTTAGTTTTTCTTGGTGAGGAAAATTTATCTTTAATACTTTCTAATTCATCAGTGATCAGTTTGTACAGTGCTTTTTTTGAATTAATGATTTTATTAAAATCAATAATTAATTGAGCGAGTTTATTTATTTCATTTTCAATTTCACCTATGCCATAGGCCGTAAGTTTTTGTAGTCTTAATTCTAAAATTGCATTTACTTGTTCACTTGAAAGTGAATAATTAGTTATATTTTTCTTTTTTTCAATCAATGAAATTAATTTAATACTTTTTTTAATTTTCCATTTTTTTGATAAAAGATTTTTTTTTGCAATATCTGTGTCTTTAGAGTTTTTTATTATTTTGATGATTTCATCGATATTTTCAACAGCTGTAGCTAATCCTATTAAAATATGAGCTCTCTCTTCAGCTTTTTTTAAATCAAATTTTACTCTTTTGATAACTGTATCTTCTCTAAATTTTAAAAATTCAGAGATAAATTCTTTTAAATTTAAAATTTTAGGTTTATTATTTACTATCGCTAATGTGTTAAAACCAAAAGAACTTTCTATATTTGTAAGTTTATATAGTTGTCTTCTAATAGTTTCAGGTTCTACACCTTTTCTTAATTCAATGACAACACGAATTCCTTCTCTATTTGACTCATCTCTTATATCTCTAATACCCTCAATTTTTTTATCTCTTACAAGCTGAGCAATTTTTTCAATTAAAATAGATTTGTTTACTTGATAAGGTATAGATTTAATAATCAATGTTTCTCTTCCACCTTTTTTCTCCTCTAAATCAATTTCACCTCTTATTTTAAATGATCCTCGACCTTTATTGTAACCTTGTTTAATTATATCTTTCCCAATAATAACTCCACCCGTAGGAAAATCTGGCCCAGGAACATGTTTCATTAATTGTGCAATCGTAATATCTTTGTTGTTTATATATGCTATTGTACCATTAATTATTTCACCTAAGTTATGTGGTGGAATACTCGTGGCCATTCCAACTGCAATACCACCAGCACCATTAACTAATATATTTGGATATTGTGATGGTAGTACCTCAGGCTCTTTTTCTGTTTCATCATAATTGCTTCTATAATTGACAGTATTTTTTTCTAAATCTTCTGTTAAATATTGTGCAATCCTACCAAGCTTAGTTTCTGTATATCTCATGGCTGCTGGAGGGTCTCCATCTATAGATCCAAAGTTACCTTGGCCAGTAATTAAGGGAACGCTCATAGAAAAATCTTGCACTAATCTAACTAAGGCATCATATACAGATTGATCTCCATGTGGATGATATTTACCTATTACGTCTCCTACTATTCGTGCTGATTTTCTAAAAGGTTTTGACCAGTCATATCCTCCCTTATACATTGCGTATATAATTCTTCTATGCACTGGTTTTAATCCATCTCTAACATCTGGTAAGGCTCTACTTACAATTACGCTCATAGCGTAAGATAAATAAGATGAACTCATTTCATCTTGTACAAAAATAGGTTTGAAAGATTTATTTTTCTCTACAGTATTTTTATCCATGAAATTTTAGAAAGGAATTTCATCATCTAAATCAGAGCTATCTTGATTTAGGCTTTCATTAGGTAATGAACTTTTGTTTTCAGAAACAAGATTTGAGTTACCATTATTGCCTCTGCTATCCAACATAGTTAAACTAGAATTATATCCTTGAAGAACTACTTCTGTTGAATACTTATCTTGCCCGGTAGACTCATCCTTCCATTTTCTAGTGCTTAATTGACCCTCAATATATACGTTAGCTCCTTTTTTAACATATTGTTGAACGACATTAACTAACCCTTCATTGAATATTACAACCCTATGCCATTCTGTTTTTTCTTTTCTTTCTCCGCTAGATTTGTCTTTCCAGCTTTGACTTGTAGCTATACTAAGCCTAGCAACACTTTTTCCGTTAACCATTTGCTTAATTTCAGGATCTGCGCCTAAACGACCTATTAATTGTACTTTATTTAAACTTCCAGCCATAATAATTTTGAATAAATTTTGATTATTTATTTATAATAGTAATAAATTATATCATAATAAACAAATAATTATAAGGCGTAAGTTATTTTAAGTAAAAAATATGTTGAAAAAAATCGTTGTAAAAGGCGCTAAAGAACACAACCTTAAAAATGTTTCTCTTGAGATCCCAAAGGAGAAATTGGTAGTAATAACAGGTCTATCTGGATCAGGTAAATCGTCTTTGGCTTTTGATACAATTTATGCAGAGGGTCAAAGAAGGTACGTGGAAAGTCTTTCTTCTTACGCCAGACAATTTTTAGATAAAATGAAAAAACCTAAAGTGGATTTAATAGAGGGTTTAAGTCCTGCTATATCTATAGAGCAAAAAAATACTTCAAAAAATCCAAGATCTACAGTTGCAACTGTTACTGAAATTTACGATTATATGAGAGTTCTATTTGCTAGAGTTGGTGTACCCTATTCACCTTTTACGGGTAAACCAATTGTTTCACAGCCAATTAGCGAAATGGTGGATAAGATAAAAAAACTTCCAAAAGATAGCACGATTTATCTACTTTCTCCAATAGTTAGAGGTAGAAAAGGTGAATATAAAAAAGAAATTTTAAATTATAAAAAAAGAGGTTTTACAAAGATTAAAGTCAATGGAAATTATTTAAATATAAATGATTTTCCTGCCTTGAATAAAAAACTTAAGCACGAAATCTCAATCATAGTAGATAGAATAATTCTAAATTCCAACATTGGAAATAGATTAGCTGATAGTGTTGAAACCGCTGTTAATCTTTCAAATGGGTTGCTTGTAGTAGAGTACGAGAATGAGACATTGCCTAAAAAATTTAGAAAACGAGAAACTATCACTTTTTCATCTAAATTTTCATGTCCAGAAAGTGGCTTTACTATTGAAGAAATTGAACCAAGACTTTTTTCTTTTAACTCTCCTTATGGTGCATGTGAAGAATGTGAGGGGATCGGGCACAATTTGAACGTCGATCCAAATTTAGTTGTTTCAGACACAAAAAAAAGTCTGCAGGATGGGGCTATTGAACCTTGGTCCAAATCTACTTCTCTTTATTACGCACAAACTTTAGCATCTATCGCTAAACATTATAAAATTTCTATGTCAGACCCATGGAGAAAAATACCGAAAAAAATTCAAGATATAATCTTATATGGGTCAGATGATGATGAAATTAAATTTTCATACGACGACGGATATGAGTCTTACACTACCAAAAAATCATTTGAAGGAGTAGTCAATAATCTTGAAAGACGTTATTTGGAAACCGATAGTGAATGGAAACGAGAAGAAATATCTCAATACCAAAGTGAAACTGATTGTGAAAAATGCAAAGGAATGAGGCTTAAAGATGAGGCGCTTTGTGTAAAAATCAATTTATTAAACATAAGTGAAGTAACAGAAAAATCAATTGATGAGGCTCAAAAATGGTTTGAAGATTTGAAAAATGTATTAAGTGAACGTGAAAATAAGATTGCGCAACATATTTTAAAAGAAATAAATGAAAGACTTAATTTTCTATTAAATGTGGGTTTAGATTATTTAACATTGTCAAGAGAATCAGGAACGTTATCAGGAGGAGAAGCTCAAAGAATAAGATTGGCTTCTCAGATTGGTTCAGGTCTAACAGGTGTTCTGTATGTACTAGATGAACCTTCAATTGGTTTGCATCAAAGGGATAATAAAAAATTGATTAAGGCATTAAAAAAATTAAGAGATTTAGGTAATACAGTTATTGTTGTCGAGCATGATATCGAAACTATGGAAAACTCTGATCACATTATTGATATCGGACCTGAAGCTGGTTTGAATGGTGGAGAAATTGTAGCTAATGGTACTGTTAAAGAGATTATAGATCATCCTAAAAGTATAACAGGTGATTATTTATCTGGAAAAAAATTCATAGCAGTCCCCAAAAAAAGGAGGTTAGCTAAAAATGGAAGATTTATTGAAATTAGTGGGGCAAGCGGAAATAATTTAAAAAAAGTAAATTTAAAAATACCAGTTGGGACATTTACATGTGTAACTGGGGTATCCGGTAGTGGTAAATCAACTTTAATTTTACATACGTTGTATAATGCTTTTAATTTAATGCTTAACAAAAATAAAAGTCGTAAAGTACCCAAAGCATTCACTGGATTCAAGGGGACTGAATTGATAGATAAAATTATCGACATAGATCAATCACCTATTGGTCGAACTCCTAGATCTAATCCTGCAACTTATACAGGTGCTTTTGGTCCAATTAGAGAATGGTTTGCCGCGCTACCTGAATCTAAAGCAAGAGGATATAAAGTCGGCAGATATTCTTTCAATGTGAAGGGTGGAAGATGTGAAACTTGTGAAGGTGACGGCGTAATTACTTATGAAATGCATTTTTTACCTGATGTTTTTATACCTTGTGATACATGTAAGGGAGCACGATACAATAGAGAAACTTTAGAAATTAGATTTAAAAATAAAAATATTGCTGACGTTTTAAATATGACTGTGGATGAAGGATGTGAATTTTTTGAAAATATTCAAAGTATAAGATCAAAATTGATTACTTTAAAACATGTTGGCCTTGGATATATGAGGATAGGTCAACAGGCTACTACTTTATCAGGTGGAGAAGCTCAAAGAATAAAGCTAGCTAAAGAACTCTCAAAGAGGCCAACAGGCAGAACCTTATACATATTGGATGAGCCTACAACTGGACTACATTCTCATGATATAAAAAAATTATTAGAAATACTTCAAGCATTTGCAAATACTGGAAATACAGTTGTCGTAATTGAACATAATTTGGATGTAATAAAGACAGCTGATCATATCATTGATATGGGACCCGAGGGTGGTGTTAATGGTGGCAAGATTATTGCTGAAGGTTCACCAGAAAAAGTTTCTTCAATAAAAGAAAGTTATACTGGTAAATTTATTAAAGAGATAATCAGCAATAACTCAATGAAAAAAACTGCCTGATAATTCTAATTTAATTTAATATTAAGGGACTATTCTTTCGTCCTCTTTTTCAATAGTTTTGTAACTAACTTTAAAATATTTTAAAATTGGAGAAGCTACAAATATAGATGAATAAGTTCCTATAATAACACCTAATATCATAGCAAAAGAAAATCCTCTTAAAATTTCTCCGCCTAATATAAAAATTGAAAATAGAGCTAATAATGTAGTAATAGATGTTATTATAGTACGAGCAAGTGTCTCATTAATTGATAAATTTGCAATATCACTTATGTTCAACTTGTGAAACTTACCGAGATTTTCTCTAATTCTATCATATATTACTACTGTATCATTCATAGAGTAACCAACTATAGTCAAAACAGCAGCGATAATTGAAAGATTAATCTCCAAAGACAAAAGTGAGAAAATACCTAGAGTTATTATCACATCATGAAACAAAGCAATAATCGATCCAATACTAAATTGCCACTCAAATCTAACCCAAATATAAAAAAGCATAGCAGCTAATGACAAGGAGATAGCTATTACTCCTGATTGTAAAAGCTCCGCACTTACTTTCGGACCAACATTTTCTACCCGCCTAAAGTTTACTTCTGAATTTAAATTATTAGATAAGCTATTTTTTATTTTAGGTATTAAATTATCATTATCACCCTTCTCTTCAACTTTAATTAAAAAATCACCGTCTCTACCAAATTTTTTTACATTAACATCTCCTAAATCCAAGTTTTTAAGAATATTTCTAATAGATGTAACTTCTGTGTTGCTTGACCTCAATTCAATGAGCGTACCACCTTTAAAATCAATTCCATAGTTTAAGCCTTTAAATGTGATTAAAATTAAACTTGTAAGAAACAAAGTTATAGAAAAAATATTAGCATGTTTAAATTTTGCGGAAAAATTATAGTTAGACATTAAATTTTAATTTCTTTGTTTTTATTGTTTAAGACAACTAATGAGGTTAAATGTCTTGCCAAAAAATAAGCAGTAAAAAGTGTTGTAATAATTCCTATTCCTAAAGTAATTGCGAATCCTTTTATCGGCCCAGAGCCAAAAGCAAATAAAATAACAGCAGCTATCAATGTTGTAACATTTGCATCTAAAACTGTAATTTTAGCTCTTAAATATCCAGCATCAAAAGCATGAATGATAGATTTTTCTGTTTTTAATTCTTCTTTTATTCTCTCAAAAATAAGAACGTTAGCATCAACTGCCATTCCCACAGTTAATATAATTCCTGCAATACCCGGCAAAGTTAAAGTTGCTTCTAAAATTGTAAGTACTCCAATCAACATTAATAGATTAGCTATTAAAGCTGTGTTAGCTATTAATCCGAAAATTTTATACTTATAAATCATAAATAAAATCACTAAAATAAATCCTACGATTAAAGAAGTTACACCAGATTTAATTGAGTCTTCACCTAGATCAGGACCTACGGTTCTTTCTTCTACAACAAGTAAAGGAGTTGGTAGTGCACCCGATCTTAGTAATAACGCTAAATCAGTAGCTTCTTGAAAAGTAAAATTTCCGGAAATCATTCCATTACCTGAAGTAATTGGCTCATTTATATTTGGAGCACTAACGATTTCACCATCAAGCACAATGGCTAATCTTTTTCCTACATTATCGGTCGTAGCCCTACCAAATTTTTGTGCACCTAATCTATCTAACGTAAAAGATACTGTTGGTTCATTATTTTGATTTTGAATACTAGGTTGAGCATCAATTAAATTTTCACCGCTCATAATTATTCTCTTACTTATATTAAGTTTTTCTCCATTTTCAGATATAAGTTCGTCACTGCCAAATTCTTTATTGTCAGTAACAAGTCTAAAATTTAATTGAGCTGTTTTTCCTAATAAAGCTTTAATTCTTTCAGGATCTTTCAATCCAGGTAGTTCTACGAGTATTCTTTTTTCACCTCTTTGAAGAATTGTAGGTTCTTTTGTTCCTATGTCATCAATTCTTCTTCTTACAATTTCTATTGATTGTTTTAAAGCTGAATTATTGATTGTAAGTAAACCATATTTTGAAAAGGAAATTTCAATTTGATTTTTTTCAATTTTTTTGAATTCTAATTCGTGAGATCTGTAATTGTCAATAAAAGGATTGACTTGATTATTTTTCCTAGAATTGAAAATTAGTCCAAATTTTTCAAAATCGTCGATTGTTAAAATTAGTTTTCTTTTATCTATCTTAAAATTTTTATAATTAATTCCGTTATCTTTTAATAACTTTTTAATTGGAATAACTTTAGATTGAATTTTTTCTTCAACTAAGTTGTCTGAATTAATTTCTAATAATAGATAAGAACCGCCTTGAAGATCTAAACCTAGATTAATTTTTTTTTTTATAAATTGATTGTTTTCATTTTGAAAATTTAAAAAAGAAAATACAGTTATGAGTATAAATAGAAGATAAATTATTAAAACATTTATTTTAGAAAAGTTTAACACGAAAAAGAATTATTTTTTTATTTCTTCTTTTTTAAGTAAGCTTGTAATCGTTGATCTTATTATTTGAACTTTTGTATTTTCACCTATAGTAACTTCTATTCGATCGTCTTCCATTACTCGATCAACAATACCAATTATACCACCTGATGTTATGACTTCATCCCCTCTTTTTAAAGACTCCACCATTGCTTTATGGTCTTTAACTCTTTTTTGTTGAGGTCTTATTAAAAAGAAATAAAAAATTATAAAGATTAAAATTAGAGGTATAAACTGTGCTATTCCTTGTCCACTCATGAAAGAACAATTATATGAAAAACTTTAGATAAACAAGTAAATTTTAATTAGATTTTTTCCAGGTTATTCATGTATTTTTTTAATACATTCGGTATATTAATTGTCCCGTCTTCATTTTGATTGTTCTCTATTAAAGCTATCATTAACCTACCTACAGCTAAACCAGATCCATTTAATGTTCCAACAAATTCATTTCCATTTTCAGATTTATATTTTGCACCCATTCTTCTAGCTTGGAAAGATCCACAGGAAGAACAGCTTGATATTTCTCTAAATTTATTTTCTGATGGTATCCAAGCTTCAATATCATAGGTTTTTTCAGCACTAAAACCCATGTCTCCACTAGAAAGAAGCATTACTTGATAGGGTATGTCTAATTTCTTGAGGATACTCTCAGCACATTTTAACATTCTCTCAAGTTCTTCTAAACATTTATTATGTTCAACAATGCTTACAAGCTCAACTTTATAAAATTGGTGTTGTCTGATCATTCCTTTTGTATCTTTTCCGTAACTACCTGCCTCTTTTCTGAAACATGGTGTTGAAGCAACATATCTCTTAGGTAATAAATTTCTTTCAATAATCGATTTTCTTACTAAATTAGTCAAAACTACTTCAGCCGTAGGTATTAAAAATTTTCTTTGATTAGAGTTATCAAATTTAATTTCAAACTGGTCTTCATCAAATTTAGGTAGTTGTCCTGTTCCAAACATGACATCTTCATTAACAATTAATGGAGGAGAAATTTCTGTGTAATCAAACTCATTTGTATGGGTATCTAACATGAAATTTATTAAGGCTCTTTCGAGCATGGCAAATTTATCTTTTAAAACTACAAATCTCGCTCCCGATAATTTTATTGATGTTTCAAAGTCAATATTTTCATTTTTTGCTCCAAGATCTACATGTGATTTTACTTTGAATGGAAATTTTTTTATTAGACCCTCTTTTTTAATTAATTTATTTGATTTTTCATCTCTACCAACAGGAACATCATCATGAGCTAAATTTGGAAGAGAAAAAACTATTTTATCCAAATTTTTTTGGCTTATCGAGAGATCTTCTATTAATTTATCAATTTGATGAGTAATTTTTTTTGATTTTTCAAAATTTTTTTTATCTTTTAATTTAGAAAGTAATTTTTTCTCTTGTTCTAATTTTTCTTTTTTATTAATTAAATCTCTATTTATGGAGTCTTTTTTTTTAAAATCATCAATATCAAATTTAATATTACGATTCTTGAGATTTTTTTTATAAACATCCAAGTTTTTTCTTAAATCTCTTAAATTATGCATCCTTTAAATCTTCATCATTATTTTTTTTTTCTGTGAATCGAACTGTTATTATAGATAATTCATAAAGCAATAGAAGAGGTATTGCTAGACCTACTTGAGTGATTGGGTCCGGAGGAGTTAAAATTGCAGCTAATGTAAAAATGATTACAATTACATATCGTCTAGTTCTTTTTAAATATTCAGAATTTACTACACCAATTCTAGCTAACAAATTTAGTAAAATCGGTAATTGAAAGCTTATTCCAAAAGCAAAGATTAATCTCATTATTAGAGATAAATATTCATTAACTTTTGCTTCTAATTGAATTGGTAAAACTGAATTTGAGCCCACTGTTTCAAATGATAAAAAAAATTTAATGGCTAAAGGCATAACTAGATAATAAACAAGCAAACCTCCAAATATAAAAAGAATAGGCGTAGATATTAAATAAGGTAATAAAGCTTTTTTCTCATTTTTATATAAACCTGGAGCAATAAATTTATATATTTGAATTAATAAAAATGGACTTCCACAAAAAATTGCTGCAAAAAAAGCAACCTTTAAATAGGTTATAAAAGTTTCATGTAAAGCTGTAAAAATTAAGCGTCTAGATGTAGGGTCATCTTTTACAGCCTCTGCATATGGATTTACAAGAAATGAGTAAATATGTTCTGCAAAAGTATAAGAAATTACAAAAATTACAAAAATGAATACAAGTGATTTTATTAATCTAGAACGTAATTCTATAAAGTGACTTGTAAATGAATTATTATCACTCATTATCTTTATTTTTATTTTCTTCCTTTGAGGCTTTCTTTGTTGTTATTTCTTTATCAACATTAATATTATCAGTCACAGAATTTACTTCTCTTTGAAAACTACTGATAGTATTCTTTAATTTTCCAAAATATGTACCAATTTTTTTTAACGCAATTGGAAATTCCTTTGGTCCAAGAACTAAAATTGCAATTATAACAATTGCTAAAATCTCTAACCAACCTATTTGAGGCATACAAGGTTATTTATTTTCAGAATTTGAGTTGTCTGAATTATTATTGGAATTGTCTGAGTCTGAAGGACTATCATCTGACATTCCCTTTTTGAAGCTTTTAATACCTTTAGCAAGATCACCCATAATACTTGAAATTTTACCTTTACCAAAAAGTATTACCACTAATATTGCAATTATAATTATTCCTGTCCAGCCAATATTTCCCATAAACATTTATATACAATAATTTTACTTAAATAAACACGTTTATTTTTCTTCCTCAGGTGCTTTTTTAATAGCTTCGTCTATTTCTTCATAAATATTATTTTGTTTTTCGCTAACAGACTGTTCTTTGAAAAATTTACCTGTTCCAAATATAGACTGGTCTATACTTGAAGTATCTATTAAACCAGCAGATCCAAGCTCGTCAATAGTTGGAAGGTCTGACAATTTTTGAATATTAAAATGATTTAAAAAATTCTCTGTAGTAGTGTATTGAATAGGTTTTCCCGGTACATCTTTCCTACCAGCTGGCCTTACCCAATTTAGCTCGAGTAGTGTTTCTAATGTATTTGATGCGAAGGCAACTCCTCTAATTTCTTCAATCTCAGATCTAGTAACGGGTTGATGGTAAACAATAATTGCTAGAGTCTCAATAGTAGCTTTTGATAATTTTTTTTGAGTAGATTTTTGAAGAGACATAAGTTTTGATAGATCTTCAGCTGTCCTGAAAGACCATTTGTTTCTAATACATACTAAATTAATCCCTCTATTTTTATAATTTTTTTTGATGTTTTCCAAAATTTTAATGATATTAGTTTGCGTTTGAACTCTCTTCTCAATCGTTTCAACATCTAATGGTTCTGATGCCGCAAATAAAATTGCTTCTACTTGTCTCTCTAATTTTGATGGATTAGATGGAAATTTTATAACATTATTTTTTTTATTAGGCATATTAATTTTTTTTAATCATTAGTTTATCAAACATCTTATTTTGAGATACTTTAATCACCCCCTCTTTTACTAATTCAAGACTTGCAGCAAAAATACCTGCTAAACCTGTTTTTTTCATTTTATTTTTCAAATAAAAATTTGGAATAAGATCTATGATATATTTCCATTCACTTAGGTTTTCTAAATTATTTTTAATTTGTTTTATTCCCTCTTCTGTTGTTAGAACCGGTAATTTAGGGATACTTATATTCTGAAAAGTCTTTTGCATTTGTATACTTGCATAACTTTTTAAGAGATCATAAAGGGAGATATCATAAATAGGCGTATTAATAGATCTAATTCCACCTTTCATACCTCTAGTAAAAATATGAACTCCTAATCTCTTTTTTTGTAACATTTGGTCAGATAGAATTCTAATAAGCTCTAATTTCTTAAGCTGTAATTTCAATCTTTCTGCAACTTCAAAAGCTTTAAAATCATCATCTTCATCTTCAGGTAAAAGTAATTTTGATTTTAGATATGCTAACCAGGTTGCCATTAATAAATATTCTGAAGCAGACTCTAAATTTAGATTTTTACTATTTTTAATAAATTCTAAAAATTGATCAGCTAGCTTTGTGATTGAAATTTCAGCTAAATCTACTTTTTGAGATTTGGCTAAATCTAGTAAAATCTCCAAGGGACCACTGTAATTCGGTATATTTATAGATATTTGATTTTTACTAATTGATTCCATTAATAATTTTACCTCAAAATTTTATAAATTTCTGAAGTTTTTTTTGAAGTAAATTTATCAATATAAGGAACAGTTTTTATCAATTTAAAGTTGTCTTTAATATCTCCTGCACAATATAAAACCAAATTACACCCAGCCTCTAATGATTTTTTTGCATTTGTTATCAAATCATATTTAAGGGCTTTCATAGAAATATCATCGGACATTAAAATTCCTTTAAAACCTATTTTTTCTCTTATTATTTTCCTTATTACAATATTTGAAAAAGTTGTAACATTTTTTTTATCAATTTTTGAATATAGGATATGGCCAGTCATAGCTAATTTAGCAGTTGATATTTTAAAAGGATAAAAATCTATTTCATTTAAAATTTTCTCATCTAAATTTACTTTTGGCATTTTAATATGACTATCAATTGAAGTACATCCATGACCTGGTATATGTTTAATAACTGTTACTATGTTACTATCATGACATTTTTTTATTGTTATTTCGCCTAATTTTTTTACAGTTTTTTTATTTTTTGAAAAACTTCTTTTACCAATTATCTTATTGGTTTTTGTTCTTAAAACATCAAGTACTGGGATTGTATTAATATTAATTCCAATTTTTTTTAAATTGTTACATAAATGCTCTAAATAATTTTTATACAAAATTTTACCTACTTTTTGATCTTGCTCATATAAATTCCCAAAATAATTTGCATTAATATTATGACCAATAATATTTCTTAATCTTGATACTGTTGATCCCTCCTCGTCAATAATTATTGGAAATTTTTTATCTTTTGTAAGCTTTTTTATATTACTAACTAGATTTTTTAATTGATATAATGAAATTATATTTCTTTTAAATAGAATTAATCCCCATGGTTTCTCCTTAGATAAAAGTATTCTCTCATAATTGCTTAATTTTGGCCCTTTAATGCTAATTATTAATGCTTTTTTTTTCATTCAGATTTAAGCAAATTCCAAAAACTTCTTAATTTATTATTCTTAATTTCATTAGAAAAACCATCGTTAAATTCTATCACATTATCAGTATCATTTTTTAAAACCGGTAAATCTGAAATTTTTGTATTAATAATCTCATTTATATTATTTCTATTAAAGTTCTTGACTTCAATATTTTTGCTTGAAGAATAATATTTATATGTGATAACAAAAAAGGTCAAAACACATAGTGCAAAAAATAAATTGATCACTTTATTCATTACATTTTTTTTGGTAGCGAAACACCAAGAATTTTCATTCCATTTTGTATTACCGTGGCAACTAGGTTGATTACTAATAAAATTTCTTGCCTTTTAATTTTTTCATTTTCAATAAATTTATAATCTTGATTTTCATTTCCTTTACTCCAATATGCATGAAACAATGTTGAAAGTTCATATAAAAAAAAGGGGATTTTATGTAAGTCGAATTGTCTTGAAGCTGACTCAGTTATTTTAGGCCATTCAAAAACTTTTCTAAGAATTTTTTCCTCTATTTTGTTAAAATTTAAATTTTTTTCATTTATATCAATCTTATTTGTTAAACTTAGATTTAATGATCTTAATAGAGAATTAATTCTAGCGTAAGCATATTGAACGTAAAAAACAGGATTATCTTTAGATTTCTCTTTTACTTTGTCAAAATCAAAATCTAGTTCTACATCATTGCTTCTATTAAGCATCATAAATCTTATCTGGTCTTTTTCTACCTCATTAAGTAAATCTTGTGCTGAGATAAAATCTCCAGCTCTTTTTGACATTTTGTAAGGCTCACCTTTTTTATAGAGTTTTACTAATTGGCATACTTTACAATTAAGTTTAATTTTACCCTCAGATAAAGCTGAAACTGCAGCGGTAATTCTTTTTATATATCCAGTATGGTCTGCTCCTAAAATATTAACTAAGTTTTCGTAGTTTCTATCTACTTTATCCATATGATAAGCAATATCATTAGCAAAGTACGTCCATGATCCATCATTTTTTTGAAGCGATCTATCTGTATCATCACCAAATAATGTTGACTTAAAAATAAGTTTTTTAATTTTTTTCCAATCCTGATTGCTTTCTCCTTTAGGTGGCTTTAGAAAACCTTCTTCTACAAAATTTTTCTCTTTAAGTTTTTTTACAGCTTTTTTGACTAAATTATTTTTTACTATTTCGGTTTCTGAAAAAAAAATGTCATGTGAGATACCTAATAGCTTAAGATCTTTTTTTATTAATTCCATAGACTCTTTTAATGCCTCTTTTTTCAATAATTCAAAATTATCCTCAAAATTATTAAAATCCTGATCTAAGTTGTCTTTTATGATTTTTTCAGCAATGTCTTTTATATAAAGACCAGGGTACAAATTTTCATGATTAGGAAATTTCTTTTCATATTTAATTTCTTTTATTCTATAAAATACAGACTCAACAAAATTTTTGATTTGGTTCCCATAATCATTTATGTAATATTCTTTTGTAACTTTATTACCGTTAAATTTAAGTAAATTAGATAATACATCCCCATAAATTGCTCCCCTACAATGACCTACATGCATTGGTCCCGTAGGATTCGCAGAAACAAACTCTATATTGTATGAAGAATTATTTTTGCTAGAACCATAGATTTCACTATTGATTAAAATTGAATTTATATTTTTTAATAAAGCAGATTTAGAAAGCTTTATGTTTAAAAAACCAGGTCCTGCAATATCTATTTCTGAAAAACTATTAATTTCATTCAAAAAGATATCTTTCAATTTAATCGCTAATTTTGTTGGATTAATTTTATTTTTTTTTCCAAGTACCATTGCAATATTACAGGATAAATCATAATTAAATTGTTCAGGTGGTATTTCTAAGTTTATTCCTTTTAAACTATCAATTTGATTTAAATTTAAAATATCTTTTTTTACCAATACTAAATCTTTAATTTCAGATAAATGCTGATCAAAAATATTCATTTTGTTTGATTGTATAGATTTATTGCATATCTATCGGTCATTCCAGCAATATAATCGCAGATAATACGCTCTATATTTGAATTACCATATTTTTTTATATTTATATATTGCCTTGGATTTCTTTTTATCCTTGCAAATAATTTTGTAATAACTTTTCTTCCGTAATCGGTATTTGAGTGGACTTTTTTATGGAAGTACATTTTTTGTTTTAAAAATTTTTTTATTTGTTTATCAAATTTTATCATCTTATCTGAAAAAGTTACTATTTGATTTTTTGATTTATATACATCATTTAAATTTTTAATTTTATAAAAACTAATATTTTTGCTTGTAGTAGTGATTACATCAGTAACCATTTTATTAATTATTTCTCTTATAATTTGCCTAATAACTAAATCAATTGAATGTTTTTTTATTTTTTTTAAATTGGTGGTTATAATTGTATTTAAAACAGGTATATTCATTAATTGACTTAAGGTGAATAAATTAGACTTTAATCCGTCCTCAAGATCGTGACTATTGTAAGCTATATCATCTGAAATTGACGCAATCTGGGCTTCTAAAGAAGTATTTAAAGAAAAATTAATCTTTTTTTTAAAAAAATTTTTTCCTAAGATTATATTTATTTTCTCTAAGTCTTTAACAGGACCATTATGTTTTATTAATCCATCTAATGTTTCAACAGATAGATTCAAACCTTTAAAGTTATAGTATCTATTTTCCAAAATTGTAATAATTCTTAAGGTTTGAATATTATGATCAAAACCTCCGTAATTCCTCATACAAATATTTAATGCCTCTTCACCAGCGTGTCCAAAGGGAGTATGCCCTAAATCATGAGCTAAGCTTATTGTCTCAGATAAATCCTCATTTAAGTTAAAATATTTAGATAGTGTTCTGGCTATTTGTGAAACTTCAAGAGAATGTGTTATTCTTGTTCTAAAATGATCCCCTGTCGTATTCACGAATACTTGTGTTTTATGCTTCAATCTTCTGAATGCAGTTGAGTGAATGATTCTATCTCTATCTCTTTGAAAATCGTTTCTTAAATCAGTTTTTTTTTCCTTAAAAAATCTTCCTTTAGACTTAAAGGGTACGGCAAATTTAGATAAATTTTTAATTGATTTTTTTTGCATGCTCACTACATAGAATATATACTAAATATATATAGTTTATGGAAAAGAAATTAAATTTTACCGATCAAGCCTTAAATCAAATAAATTTGATAACAAAAGGTGATGATAAAAAGTTTTTTAGAATCACTGTACAAGGTGGAGGTTGTTCAGGGTTTAAATATAACTTTGGTTTTGCCAAAAAATTGAATGATGATGACGTGTTATTTGGAAAGACAATTATTGATAAATTTTCACTTGATATCATTTCTGGATCAGAAATTGATTTTAAAAAAGAGATGATTGGTGAAGCATTTGTTATTAATAATCCAAAGGCTACAGCTTCATGTGGATGTGGTCTCTCTTTTTCTGTTTAATGAAAATAATATCATGGAATGTTAATTCTGTAAGAGCAAGAATAGAAAATATTAAAGAATATATTAAAGACTCTTCACCAGATATACTTTTTTTACAAGAGATAAAAACTCAAAACGAAAATTTTCCTAATGATGAGTTTAACCAGATGGGTTATATATCATATATTTACGGTCAAAAAAGTTATAACGGTGTTGCAATAATTTCTAATCATAAATTAGAAAATATAAATACCAATTTTTTTAAAGATGATTTAAAGCAATCAAGAATTATTACTTCTGAACTTAAATTTAAAAAAAAGAAAATTGAATTAATAAATATTTATGTTCCAAACGGAAATCCTGTGGATACTGAAAAATATGAATACAAAAAGGAATGGTTAAGAAAATTTGTGAATAATGTTAAAAAAAAACTAGTAAAAAATGCAAACATAATTATTGCTGGTGATTTTAATATCATTCCAGAAGAAATAGATGTTCACGATTTTAAAAGATATGAAAATGATGCTTTAGGAAGATTAGAAATAAGAAAAAAATACAGAGAATTAATCAACCTTGGTTTCAAAGATGTTTACCGTTTAGAAAATAAAACAAAACAAGAATATACTTTTTGGGATTATTTTGCTGGTTCGTGGCAAAAAAACTATGGTATGAGAATTGATCACTTTTTATTATCTAATAGTTTGGTTGAAAATATAAAATCGATCAAAATAAATAAAAAGCCAAGATCTAAAACTAAACCATCTGACCATACCCCTATTGAACTAGAGATTATTTAACTCTTCCATAAATATCTTGATATCTAACTATATCAGTTTCTTTTAGTATTGACCCTAATTGCGCCTCAATTATTTTTACTGGTTTTTTATAAGGGTTTTCAATTCTATGAATAGATTTTACAGGTATAAAAATAGTTTCTTTAGGCTTTAGAATAAACTTTTTATTATTAAGTGTTATTTTTGGCATACCTTGAGTAACAACCCAATGTTCTGAACGATGAAAATGTTTCTGAAGACTTAAGATACCTTTAGATTTTACATAAAGTTCTTTGATTAAGAAATTTTTACCATTATATAAATTCGTATATTTTCCCCAGGGTCTATAAAAAATATTCTTTTTCTTTTCATATTTACTCTTTAGCTTATTATAAATTTTACATATTTCTTTCCAGCTTCCTAAATCAGACCAAGGTATATTTAAATTTATAGCATTTATGTCACTTGTTTTTTCTAAA